>JAKJAC010000118.1:0-7368 GCA_022707705.1 Chloroflexota bacterium | reverse complement strand
ACTGAGCGACGTCCCGCCGGTGATTAAAGCCCTGGTGGAAGCGCAGGCGCAAGCCCGCGATGTTCAGGTCATCGAGCGCAACGGCCTCACCGTCGAGATGGTAGAAGAATTGCGCACGCTGACCAACGGCGCCGGCTTCGATGACACGATCATGCTCGATCCCCGTTCGGCAAGTCTGGTCAGCGCTGCAGCAAAACTCATCGCTCGCCGCGGCACCTTCAACATGGTCGGGCAGGAGCCACTCGATGCCTTGTGCCAGATTGATGTGGGCCGTATGCACTATGATTACACCGCCTATCTGGGCAACCCCGGACCTGATATCGCCGCCTCCTATGGCGCAGCGCGCAACCGTTGCGAGCTGCGCAAGGGTGGCGTCGCCGTCTTCGTCGGCGCGGGCGGACCCATGGGGCAAATGCACGTGCAGCGTGCCATCGAACTTCCCGACGGTCCCGCCGTCGTTCTCGCCACAGACCTCAACGCCGAGCGGCTTGCCGTGCTCAAGGAACAATTCACCCCGCTCGCCGAGAAGAACAACAAGACCCTCATCATCTTCAACCCCAACGCATCCGCACAGACTCTGCTCGAGCTCGTGCATTCTCTCACCGGAGGGCAGGGCGCGGATGATGTGGTCGTCAGCGTCCCCGTTGGCGCGGTGATGGCTGATGCCGCCACGCTTATGAAACCCGATGGTATGCTTAACTTCTTCGCGGGTGTGCCCAATGGCACCTATGCCCCGCTCAACATGAGCTTCACCTACCTGCACAACGCCCAATACACGGGCACATCCGGCTCCACACTTGGCGACCAACAGCTGGTCATTGACAAAGCCCTCACGGGCAAGCTCTCCCCCAACCGTTCCGTAGCCGCCGTCGGTGGCATCGAGGTCGCCGCCGAGGGCGCGCAAGCCATGATGGAAGGACGTTACGCCGGCAAGATTGTCATCTTCCCGCAGCTCACCGGACTACCTCTAATGGGGTTGGAGCAGTTAGCGCAGGAATATCCCAAAATCGGCGCGGCCATGGGACCGGAGCGAATCTGGACCGCCGAGGCTGAGCGCCTGCTCTTTGAAACCTTCTGGAAGGGCTGAGATGATTTACACCGTCACGCTCAACCCGGCTCTCGACCGTGAACTGACCGTACCCGAGATTCGCTTCAACGATGTGCTGCGCGCCACGGTCGTGCGCAATGATTCCGGTGGCAAGGGCTTCAACGTATCCCGCGCTCTCCACGCGCTTGGCACTGCGACCGTTGCGCTCGGATTCGTCGGCGGTGAAACCGGCGCCAGAATCGCGCGCGGATTAGCCGAACTCGGCATCGCCACGGATTTCATCGGAATCAGCGGCGAGACGCGCACCAACATCAGCATCGTGAGCGAGACAGCTGCACACCACATCAAGGTCAATGAAGCGGGACCCACCATCACTCCGGAAGAGCAGGCGGCGCTCCTATCGCAGGTCGATGCGCTCGCGCATGAGGGCGATTGGTGGGTGCTTTCCGGCAGCCTGCCCAAGGGCATTGCCTCCGATTTCTACGCCCAGATTGTTGAGCGAGTGCAGCGCGCCGGCGCGCGCGCCATGCTCGATACCAGCGGCGCCCCCTTGAAATACGCCTGCGCCGCCCGCCCCTTCATCGCCAAACCCAACGCCTTCGAGGCCACCGAACTCACCGGCATTCCGGTCACCTCGCCAGAGGATGCTGGGGTGCTCAGCACACCCGGCGCCGCGGTCGCCGCCATCCACGCCCTGGGCGTGGAAAACGTCTACATGTCCTTCGGCAAGGCTGGGGCATTGATCTCCGATGGGCACACCTGCTGGTTCGGCGCCGCCCCGGTCATCAAAGAACGCAACCCCATCGGCGCTGGTGATTGCGCAGTCGCCGGACTTATGTGGGGCCTCAGCCGGGGCTTGCCGCTTCCCGAAGCGCTACGCTGGGGCATCGCCTCCGGCACCACCGCCGCCAGCCTGCCCGGAACCGGTGTGGGCGACCTGGCTTTGGTGTCTTCCTTCTTCGAGCAAGTCGTCATCCGCACCCTCGGATGAATAGTGGGACCCTGGCGGCGGCGCATGGCGTCGCTGCCAGGGCTAATACCGACCGCCATGAATCATTCTCTCCGGGAGGTTTGTGAATATGCAGACATTCGAAATTATCGTGCAAAACCGTACCGGCCTGCACGCGCGGCCGGCTAAAGAACTGGTCAACCTGGCAAAAACCTTCAAATCGAACATCCGCATCGCGCACGGCGCCAAACAGGTCAACGCCAAAAGCCTAATCTCCGTGTTGACATTGGGCGTGGAATCCGGCGGGCAGGTGCGTATCGAGGTTGAGGGCGAGGACGAAGAGGCAGCGGCGCTGGCATTGCAGGCGCTCATCAATGCCGGCTTGGGCGAAGGCGTAGCTGAAGAGGGTGCAACAGCAGCCTCCGCGCCGGCAGCCCCCGAGAAACCGGTAGAGAAGGCGCCCGCGCCCGTCGTGGCTCCCGCAACCCCTCCCGTAGCCACCGGCGAACTACCCCAACGGCTGACACGGGGCATTCCTGCCGCCCCTGGCTTCGGCATTGGTCCTATCTTCCGCCTCGAACGGGCTAAACTAACTGTAGATGAGACCTTTACCAGCGCCAATCAGGAGCGCGCCCTGCTGCAGCAAGCGCTCGAGGGCGCCAAAGCGCAGCTGCGACAGCTCCACGCCCAGCTGCTCGGGCAAGCCGTCGCCAGCGAAGCCGCCATCTTCGAGGTGCACCTGGAAATCCTGGAAGACCCCGACCTCCTCGAAGCCGTCTACGCCAACATTGACAAACAGAAAAACGCCGCACACGCCTGGCAAACAGCCATTGAGACCCGGGCAAAAACCATGGCGGCGCTCAACGACCCCCTGCTTGCCGCCCGCGCCGCCGATATCCACGATGTGGGCTACCGCGTATTGCGGTTGCTGGTCGGCGCCGGTACACAGGATGCCGTCCAACTCCCTGACCATCCCGTGATCGTGCTCGCCTTTGACCTCTCGCCATCGGATACGGCATCGCTGGATACCAAACGCGTACTCGGCTTCTGCACCGCCGGAGGGGGACCCACTGCGCACTCCTCCATCATTGCGCGGGCGTTGGGTTTCCCGGCGGTCGTGAGCGCCGGCGAGAGCATCATGCAAATCGAAAACGGCATGCTGGCCATCCTCGATGGCGCAGCCGGTACCCTGGTGATTGACCCTGACCCTGAGACCCTCGCGCGCGCCCGGGAAGCGCAGCAGCTCTACCAAGCGCGCCGCATCGCCGCCCAGGCGGCTTCCGCAGAACCCGCCATCACCCGTGATGGGCACCGCGTGGAGATCGTCGCCAATATCGGCGGCGTTGCCGACGCGCGTAAAGCGCACGCTGCCGGCGCCGAGGGCGTAGGTCTCCTGCGCACCGAATTCCTCTTCCTTGAGCGCACCTCCGCGCCCACCGAAACCGAGCAATTCGAGGTCTACCGCGATATCGCCGTCGCCCTCGCCGGCAATCCCGTGATTGTCCGCACCCTCGATATCGGCGGCGACAAACCCGTGCCCTACATCACCATGCTGCCGGAGGAGAACCCCTTCCTGGGTGAACGGGGTATCCGCCTCTGCCTGGCGCGTCCCGAACTGCTGCGCCAGCAGGTGCGCGCCATTTTGCGCGCTGCCCCCTACGGCAAGCTCCGTATCATGTTCCCCATGGTCGCCGACCTCTCCGAGTGGCGCGCCGCCCGCGCGATTGTGGAAGAACTCCGCGCCGAGCTCTACGCGCCGCAGATTGAACTCGGCATCATGATCGAGGTTCCCTCGGCGGCGCTGCTGGCAAATTTCTTTGCCGCGGAGGTGGATTTCTTCTCCATTGGCACCAACGACCTCACCCAGTACACCCTGGCGATGGACCGCGGGCACCCCAACCTGGCGGGCAAGTCCGATGGCTTGCACCCTGCCGTCCTGAAGCTGATTCAGTGCACTGTGGAGGCAGCCCACGCTGCCGGCAAATGGGTTGGCATCTGCGGTGAGCTGGGCGCCGACCCGCAAGCCGTGCCCATCCTTATCGGTTTAGGGGTAGATGAGCTCAGCATCAGCATTCCGGCAATCCCCATGGTCAAAGCCCAGGTGCGCGATCTCACGCTCGAAGAAGCGCGTCGCCGCGCCCAAGACGCGCTTGCCTGCGCCACCGCTCCGGAAGTGCGCCGGAAAGCCGCGAACGCCTGATTCATCAACCTGCATCAAGCTGAATACCAAGGCGGCGGGGTTTTACACCCGCCGCCTTGACCGTAACCAATCCCCGAACACGCCGCAGAATATCTTGCCTATCAGGCTTGCGCGGGTCCTCCAACCACCTTTGTCTTCCGGGGACCCCAAACCGCCATCAGCACCGCGGCTATCAACGCCATGAATCCGCCAAAATAAAACGGCGCAGAGGCGCCGAAACCGCCCCACTTGCCGGCGCCCTCCCATAAAATCCCCGCGATAAGCGAAGCAGGGAAATCCAATATCCCTAATACCGCATTGTAGGTTCCATAAGCCGTGCCGCGCAACGCCTCCGGCACCAGGTCGGCGACCATCGCCTTCGTCGTGCCATAAGCCAGACCGTAGTAAAGCCCATAAATGACATAAAGCACCCAGATATGCCAGCCCTCTCCGGCAAGCGCAAAACCCAGGTAAATGGCTGCGTAGACCAACCACCCGCCGATAATGACACGGCGCCGCCCCACCTTATCGGAGAACGCCCCCGCGGGCGCACTCACCAATGTATACACGGCATTGAAAGTAATCAACATCCCCAAAATCCCCGTGAGGCTCAAGCCGCGCTCCTGTGCGCGCAGCACCAGGAAAGCATCCGAAGAGTTGCCCAGATCAAAGAGGCCCACAATTAACATAAAGACCAGGAACGGCTTCCCCAGTCCTCGAAAGGAAATTCGCGGCATCTCGCGCACCTTGGTGACCCGCACATCCTTTGTTCCAACTGCCAGCGCGATGACCGCCAACACTGCCGGAATCAGGCTGACGAGCACCACGGTCTGGAACGTGCTCCGGGTCAGCTCGCCGGTTCCCCGTTGCGCCAACCAGATCACCAGCAGCGCAATCACCAAGCCCAACATCGCCCCCGCGGTATCCGCAGCCCGGTGAAAACCAAAAGCCAAACCTCGCTGCTTTTCCTCGATGCTATCCGCCACCAGCGCATCGCGCGGCGCAGTGCGCACGCCCTTGCCCACTCGGTCGGCCCAGCGCACCCCTGCCACCATGCCCCAGGTATTGGCAAAATAGAAAAACGGCTTCGCGAGCGCCGAAACCCCATACCCCGCCACTGCCAGCCACTTGCGCGCCCGCAATTTGTCCGAAAGCCAGCCCGAGAAAACCTTAAGAATGCTTGCCGTCGCCTCAGCAATCCCCTCGATCAAACCGATGATATTGGTCTTGACCCCCAGCACGTTCGAGAGGAATAGCGGCAGAATATTGATGACCATCTCGCTGGAAATATCCATGAAAAAACTGGTCACCCCTACCGCCCACACATTGCGTGGCAACCCGCGCAGTCGTTTCATGAATGATGGTGATGAACGCCTCATAACTTCACCTCCTCAACCTCGAGTTCATAAATCCGCGCTACGAATTCCAAAGATACTCTCATCAATCAGGGTGTCAAATCCCCTCGCCTATCCAGTTCCCGCAACAACTCCCACGTTGCACAAGCCGCTCGGCTCAATGTGTCGGCTTCAATCGCTTCGAGGCGATCCGCAAGCCGGTGCCAGTTGGGCAACCTCCCGCGCGCGTCAGTCCCCGCCAGGCACACCGCGCGGTACCCGTGTCTCCGCAGGGTCGCCACCTCCTCTAGGATCACCATCGCCTTGCCCTTGAGCCTCAACCAGGGCTGTCGCTGCGCCACGCGGGCGACGACCTCAACCAACGCCGGATCTGGGCGGTACGAGCTCAGATAGGAGATTCCATGCCGGGTTACCACGCACAACTCCCCCGTGCCGACCATCTCGAGATCGATCCACAACGTGCCATCCACGGGCGGCGCTGCGGCTTGCAGATAATGCTCCATCCCCACACAGCCTACCTCCTCGCAACCAGTGAACAGCAATACCACCTCGCTGCGTTCCAGAGGTTGCTGCTGCAGAGTCTCCGCCACGCCCAGCAGCACACTGATAGCGCTGGCATTATCATTCGCGCCCTCCACGTGCAGCTGGAGCTCATCCACCACCGCGCCCAGCACCGCATAGAGATACGCCACACCCAGCAACCCCAACCAGAACGGCGGAACCGGCGCCTCAAACAGGGCGGCGCCGAAAAGGACTGCGCCGCCCGCCACACCCACCACCACGGGCAGGCTGGTCTGCGCCCGCATCATCCAGGTCAGTGGCGGCGGGAACTGGAAGCGCTGCTTCTGGCTATCGAGATGCCCCACCAAATACAGGGTCTGTGCTGCGCGTCCTCGGGCTGGAACGCGCGCGATGACATTTTGGCTCGGCCAGCGCGCAATCCAGCGCTGGAAAAAGGGCGGTGCTGCAAATAACAAATGATAAGTCACCGCCGAGCTACCCAACAGCAACAAACCACCAACAATCCTGCCCCACAAGCCCCCCACAAAGGCCAGCCCCACCCCCAACAACCCTGCCATAAAACACGGCAGTGTCATCCACCCGATGGAGTTAGGGCTTTTGAAAATCTGCCGCTGAATGTCGTAGATTCCCATCCGCAGCAATAGGGCTTCCACAGCATCCGCCGCCTGGCGCTCCTGAGGCGCTGCCGAGGGGCGCGGGCCAATCTCCTCACACAGCATCCGCATGTGCCTCATCAGCGCCTCTGGGCGCAGGCCCGCAGGGACCGTATCCGGCGTCATATCTATCTGCGAGGTCGGCAAACTCACTCCTCCCTCAATACTACCGGCAAATACACCTGTGTCACAGCCGCTAAAGCCTCCGCTGTCGCCGTCAACCATTGTGTGCCGGAGAACACCGCCGTATTCACCAGGACACCCGCCGTCGTGTTCTGCGCCGAGATGGTCACCGTGACCCGCTCGTGCGCTGCGACTGGCGCCTCCCAGGTCACCCGCTGCCCCGTGACCTCTGGCGCCGGACCTCGGCTGCTGCTCGCGCCCAACACCACAGCCGTCGCTGGCGCCGTATCACTGATCAAAACAGTGTGTGCGATAGCGCCGGCTTCATACACCAGCTGGTAGGCAAATGCGCTCCCCACCGGAAACACGCCAGGCACAGCCCGCTTGCTCGCGGTAGGACCCGTGAGCTGCGCCGCGAGCGCTGCCCGCGCAGCCATGAGGTCCGTCGGCACGCGGCTGAACAGCGTCCGCGAAGCGATAAAGTCCTGCGCCAGGGCATCGGCGGGGTTGACCACGCCAATCTGTGGGCGCGCCCCGGA
>JAKJAC010000117.1:12619-12879 GCA_022707705.1 Chloroflexota bacterium | reverse complement strand
GTTCGTATTGACAGACAATCTCCTGATGAGCCTGAATTGGGAGCCTGGTTGGCAAGTATTGCTGCTGTTGATGTGCGAGAGCTTCATGTCGTTTGGGATGCACATGCTCTATCTGGACGGAGATATCATCAATGGTCAATTGATGGGGGTGAGACCTGGAGCTCTCCAGAACCAATCATGGAAACTCTGGTGGCACAGACTGGGTTCAACCCAATGGTGCTGGATTCTGATGGGGTATTGCACCTTTTTGCCTCGGGGAC
>JAKJAC010000117.1:0-12609 GCA_022707705.1 Chloroflexota bacterium | reverse complement strand
TATCATAGCCGATGGACTCAATCTGGCTGGACGCGTTCCGCTATTGTTGACCAAACACCAAATGATAATCCGCATTATCTCGCCGCCGTGATAAGTGGTGGAAATACACTGCATGTGGCTTGGAAGGGGTTGGATGTAACCCGTTGTGCCTCGTATGGGACCACTGCTCCTCTTCAGGTTGCCACTAAACCTACAACAGAGACTCATTCGATTTCATCAACACCGATCCCCATTCTTGCACCCGTTCCTACTACCACAAGCACCGTGCCCACATTTGAGGCTCCATTGCCGGATGGGAATAGCAGCGTCCTTTCCACGATAGCATTAGGTGTTGTATCGTCTCTATTGGTTATCATGGCTGTAGGGTGGTTATCTATCTATAGACGAAGGAAGTAATCTCTGCTTATGTGCAAAATCAGTGTGATTATGCCAGCATACAACGCTGAACGGTGGATAGCCCAATCTATCTCCAGTGCCCTCGCACAAACATTTGGAGATTTTGAGCTCATCATCGTTGATGATGGTTCCTCGGATGATACCCATCGGGTCGTACAATCGTTTTCTGATAAGCGCCTGCGTTACTTCCATCAAGAAAACAGGGGACTACCTGCGGCCAGAAATACAGGTTTGCAGGCTGCCAAAGGCTATTATCTGGCTTTTCTGGATGCTGATGACCTTTGGGAACCATCAATGTTGCAAACTTGTTTTACTTTTCTAGAGACTCATCCCGAAAACGATGTTGTACGCACCGGATATCTGTGGATTGATACAGATAATCACCCTTTGCCCGGACTTCCTTACTGTCCACCTTGCACTGAAGATGCTTTTGCCTGCATTGCATTGAACGCAATTGGGGTTATGCCGACTACAATGCTAAAGCGCGAAATTCTCTCCAGGGCGGGCGAATTTGATGCGGAGCTTCGCACTGCAGAGGATTGGGATTTGTTGCTACGTATCGCTGCAGCAGGCGGACAATTCGGTTTCATCCCGCAACGGCTCTTCCGCTATCGGATACATGGCAAGAACAAAACTGCTATTTACAATGAGCGCATTCGGAATGACGAGTTGCGACCTATCTACAAGGTATTTGGGAATGCGGATGTCTCAGCGCGATATGGATATCTGAAAGCCAAAATAATCGCCAGGAAACTTGTTTCTTGTTGTATACACGCCTTTGATCACGACTTGATATCTTTGGCTCTGGAGGATTATACACAAGCAGCAACTAATGATTGTGATACTTTGTCTGACTTGAGACTCTATTACAGAACAGCCTGTGCGAATGTGCCAATAGGTTACCCTCCAAACAAAGAGAACATTGACTTTGAAAGAGGACAATATAATCTGCGTTTGCTTGCGGAACACATAACTCAAATGAAGCAATTATCAAAAAAAGAAAAGAGAGCGGCATTGGGGCAGTTGCATCTGGCTCTGGGGATGGTCCATTATGGGGTTGCTGGAGATATGGCATCAGCGCGTCGAAGTTTTGCCTCTAGCCTGTATTACAATTGTTGGAATGGAAGTGCCTGGTCCTGGTTGCTGCGCTCTACATTGGGAAAAAACTTGTTGGATAGGTTTCGCGCATGAGCTGCGATATGGTCCTTTTGGCTGTCATGCATTTGGAACCCCACGGCGGCGTCGCTGATCAGATGACGACTCTGGCCGCACATCTGCCACAATACGGTATTCAACCGATCGTAGTGGTCAGGAATCCACTTGCAGCGCAGCATGGTTATGTAGGATATCTTCACCAGCGCGGGATTGCTGTTTGGGCAGTTTCAGATCGGCAACGCCACTTCGCGGTCGGGCTGTTTCGCTGGTTGGCTCTCTGCCTTTTGCCGGTTGCGTTGGTTGATAGCATATTCAGACGAAAATCACTGACAGCGGCGCGTGGAAGTTTATGGGGGCTATTACGCAGGATGGGTTATTGGGGCCTGGATGGGCTCTTTTTGCTCCGGTTGTTTTGGGCTTATTATGCCAGACGTGTCCGGGTGGTGCATTTTCGCAAGCCCGATAGCTGGTACTTGATGCCTCGGGCAGCGCGTTTGGGCTACCGGGTGGTCTATACGGAAGATACTGAGCCACGCCCGGAGACAGAAAAGTATTATCTGGGACTGGTGTGCGTCAAGGAGCACATTCACACCTTCACCGCCGTATCCAGGGCTTCCGGCGATCACTTGCAGCGCTATATCGGCGCTAACAGGCAGGTTGTGATCATTCCCAACATGGTTGAGCCGCCTTCGGAACCCGAATCCATAAGTGTACTTCATCAGCCTTTTGTAGTGGGTTTTATAGGGCGCCTGGATCCTCAGAAAAATGTAGGGATGCTACTGATGGCGGCGAAACATTTCCTGGACGGTGAGGTGAGATTAAGCCTCTTTGGTGACGGCCCTTTGCGCGAGACCCTTGAGGCGCAAGCGTTGGCATTGGGAATAGTGGATAAAGTGCATTTTGCCGGCGCGTTTGCGCGTGAGCAGTTGCCTCAAGTGATGGCACAGATTGATTTGTTGGTGTTGCCCTCACTTTGGGAAGGGTTTGGTGTGGTGCTAGTCGAAGCGATGGCTTACGGTAAGCCGTGTGTGGCCACCGCCGTGGGGGGGATACCGGAAGTGGTTGTGGATGGAGTGACAGGATTTCTGGTGCCGCCCGATGAACCTTTGGCGCTGGCGGAGGCGGTCACCTGCATCCGCCGGGATTTCCAGACTTACACGCAATTCGCGAAGGCAGCCAAAGTGCGATTCTGGACGAATTATGTACCTGATTGTGTAGCTCCCCAGTATGGGAAGCTATATGGTAATTGAGACAACTTCATTGCTAACGGTTGATGGTATGATCAGTGAAACTCCACTTGTGTCAGTAATCATCGTAACCTGCGATCGACCTGCGGTGCTCAGATCATGTCTTGAGCATGTTCTTGCACAGGATTATCCGTATTTCGAGATTATTGTGGTTGATAACTCCCATTTTCAGGAGAAAACATTTTCCGTGGTGCATGGGTTTCCAACAGTTCATTACATCCGTTCGAACCCATGTCGTGTCAATCCTGGCTACATGCGCAACCAGGGCATTCGGCAAAGCCATGGTGAAGTATTGGCGTTTATTGATGATGACACATTAGTGTTGCCTGGTTGGATGGAAGCGTTGGTTGAGGGGTTGCGAGATCCTCAGGTAGCAGGTGTGACGGGACGTGTTGACGAAGATCTTACGTCGGTTGTGCATACCGAAGACATAGGACGCTTGCTTCCTGATGGTACATTGGTTATGAACTTTAACAGTCTGGTTCCTGAGCCAGTTCCAGTGAGCATCATCTATGGATGTAATCAGGCAGTCAAACGAAACGTGCTGCAAGCTCATGGAGCATTTGACCCTTGGTATGGAATGGCTTATGAGGACACAGAAATTGGTCTTCGTTTGAGCAAAGCCGGATATGGGCTGCGTTTTCTTCCTAAGATGCAGGTGAAGCATTTGAAGGCGCCAAGGCCCAGTTATGTCATTCAACGGTCGGTGAATTCAGATTTGCGTTCCCGATTTGTCAGCTGTCGCTCACTTGCCTACTTATGTGTCAGCCAATACGGCATCCGTAGAGAGTTTTTGCGAACATCTTTTATCAACCTGCCCCGAAGTTGGATTGGCCAATTTCTACGACAACCGTCATTGAAAGGTATCCTGAAGGTGGTTGTTGGGCTGTCGGGTTTGATTTTTGGTTATGTAATGGCGGCTTTGCGAAAAATCCATTTTCATCGTCCGCCTTGTTAAAACTGAGTTCGAAACAGGAGATAAGCAAAATGAAGGTTCTTGTGACTGGTAGCAGTGGCCTTATTGGCTCAGAAGCAGTTATGTATTATGATCAGCAAGGGCATGACATATTTGGAATTGACAACAATATGCGTCAAGTCTTTTTTGGTCCCAAAGGAGACACCACCTGGAATCAACAGCGTTTGTCGAAAAACACTACAAGTTACCGACATCTCGACCTGGATATTCGAGACCGCGAAGGACTGTTTGCGCTGTTTCAACAACAGCCTTTCGATCTAGTTGTTCACTGCGCGGCGCAACCTTCGCATGATAAAGCTGCCCAGATTCCGTTGCTGGATTTCGAAGTCAACGCGATGGGCACGCTCAATCTACTGGAAGCTACACGGCTCCATTGCCCGGAAGCGGTTTTCATCCACATGAGCACCAACAAGGTCTATGGTGATGCGCCCAACGAAATTCCGTTGGTGGAATTGGATACGCGTTACGAATATGCGCGTCCTGAGGATTTCGATGGCGTAGATGAGTCCTGTCGTATTGACCAATCGCTGCATTCCCTTTTCGGGGCATCCAAAGTTGCTGGCGACGTGTTGGCGCAGGAATATGGGCGCTACTTTGGCCTGAAAACCGGTATTTTCCGCGGCGGGTGTCTCACCGGTCCGTCGCACTCCGGTGTTGAGCTGCATGGTTTCCTCTCTTATCTGGTCAAGGTTGCTGTACATGGTGAACACTATTCTATCTACGGCTATAAAGGTAAACAGGTTCGTGATCAGATTCACAGTCATGATGTCATCCGGGCTTTTGAAGCTTTTACACAAAATCCACGGCCCGGTGAGGTTTACAATCTCGGAGGTGGTCGGCAGAATAGTGCGTCCGTGCTGGAAGCAATTTCAATGATTGAGGCGAAAATTGGCCGTTCTATCGATTGGAGTTACACGGAACAGAATCGTCGTGGAGACCATATCTGCTATATTTCTGACCTTACCAAGTTGCGCACCCATTATCCAGAATGGGATATAACGCACCATTTGGACGATATTCTCGATGAAATGATTGCTGCCGAGCAAAATCGTCTGGAGTGCTAAATCTTTATGCGTATCACTTACATTGGTTTCGGTGACTTCCATCGTTACGCGGGGATGAAGCAACTCTGCCACTTTGCCCAGGAGGTCTGTCGGCAAGGACATCAAGCGCAAATTCTGATTGCGGGCAAGGCGGATACAGTTCAGTCTATGGAGGAATCACCGCTTGCCGAGGTTGTTGAATTGCAGTTCGTTGGGCCATTTTTGACACGCTCGGTCCGGCAAAGAGTTAAAGACTTCAAGCCTGATATCCTGCATGTGTGGACGCCTCGCCAGGTACCTGCTTTGGCTGGCCTGCAACTTCAACACGTGACCGATGCAAAACTCATCCTGGATCATGAGGATGATGAGGATTATCACGCACGATATCAACAGCAAGCCTGGCGGCGTAACTGGCAACAGGGCTTGCGTCGCTGGCTGCTGCCTTTGAATCTTGCAAGAAACGAACTCCATTCATGGGCGAAACCTTTGCAGGCAAATGGGGGGGCATTTCGGGGCGCTTATGATGGGCTAACCTACCCTCGGATTATGAAACGAGCGCAAGCGCATACTGCTATTTCACCTAACCTGGTAGCATGGGCTAAAGAGCGATCTCCAGATACTCCTGTCTATTTGTTATATCCTGGCGCTAACCTTGAACTGTTCTCTCCACAGGTTGATGGGGGGAGGATACGTACAAAACTGGGATTGAAGGAGCGCCGGGTGTTGGTATACACGGGTACGATGAGCCTGGAGATATTTACCTGGTTTATGGATGTTCTTGCTCAAGTTGTGTCCATAGACCCTGATGTTGTGCTTGTTTTGGTCGGTGAGGACCGGTTTCGCATCGCTGCTGAGCGTTTGGCTGAAGAACGAGGGCTGTCCGGAAACTATTATCTTATTGGGCAATCGCCGTATGCAGACATACCGAATTACCTGGCAGCCGCGGATATCTTGCTGCAACATGCGCTTGATCAGGCGAACGCACTGCGCTTGCCTGCGAAATTGCCTGAATACCTGGCAATGGGTAAACCCATCATCACCTTTGCCGAAGGGATAGGGGAAAGTCTGGACGACGGCATTCATGTGTGCAAACTGTACTCACGAGAACCCTCAGAAGCGGCTTCCCATGTGATAACCATTCTCGGAAATCCCATGCTGCAGAGGAAATTGGGTGAAGGCGCCAGAGAATTAGCGTGTAAACGATTTGATTGGCACAAAAATGGGGCTGAATTGGTACAGATTTATCACCAAGTCCTTTCTCAAAGGTGATACGGGCATAGAGGCTAGGAGCATTGAGATCAAAATGCCATCCCTAAAGTCGCTAGTGCAACGGTATGTTCCCTATCCGATACGTCGCCTAAGAAGTCGAGTTTACTGGCTATGGTATGATGCGCGCGATTTCCTGGTTGAACTAGCCGGCCATCTTGGGTTCCATGGGCTACGGCTGTGGTGCTACCGGCGCCTCTTCAAAATCGCTATCGGCCCGCACCGCCGTTGTCGTTTCTATGCCCCTTCTCGCGTGACCATCGGCTCCCACACCGTCATCAACCGCGAGGTGCTCCTTGATGGGCGCAGCGACCTGACCATCGGTGATAACGTGAGCATCTCTGAAGGGGCGGTGATTCTCACCCTGGAGCATGATCCCAACAGCCCGACTTTCGAGAATCGCGGCGCGCCTGTGTTCATTGGTGATAGGGTCTTCATCGGCATGCAAGCGCTGATTCTACCCGGCATCACTATCGGTGAGGGCGCTGTGGTGGCGGCGCGCGCCGTCGTCACCCACGATGTGGCGCCGTATACCATCGTGGCCGGCGTCCCCGCGCGCCCCATCGGCGAGCGCAGCCGCGAGTTGACGTATACCCTGGATTATCGGAAATTCCTGGGCTAACATGCGCATTCTCTTCCTCTCCACCTGGTTCCCCTATCCACCGGATAACGGCTCCAAAATCCGCGTCTATCATCTGCTGCGGGCATTGGCGCAGCGGCACGAGGTCACGCTCCTCTCCTTTGCCTGGAATACGGCGCAGCCCCAAGCCGCCAGCGAGCTGCGTTCCTGGTTTAGAGATGTGCAGGTCATGTCGTTGAATCCTTACGAACATAATCGTGCCTCCAAGTTGCGTACCTTTTTCTCGCTCCGCCCGGTCGTTTCGCGTCCGATTGCGGCAATGACCGAGAAAGCGCACGCAATATTGGCGAACCAATCTTTTGATAGCGTCATCGCCTCAACTGAAATGATGGCGGCTTATGCTTTCCAGGCGCCTCCTGGAACTGTGCGGATTCTTGAAGAGCACAACGCGATGACGCGTCTCATGCGGGAGCGGTATGATGAACAACCCCGACCCTTGGAGCGCCTCCGCTGTTGGCTGAGCTGGCAGAAGAGCCGCACCTATGAAGCCCGGCTTTTCAGACGTTTCGATGTGATCACCATGGTTTCCGAACAGGACCGCGAGGCCTGCCTGAGCGACTTGCCCGGTTTTCACGGGCGCGTTGCCGTCATCCCCAACGGTGTGGATTGCGCCCACCATCGCCCCGGCCTGGCAGAAGTCCAACCCCACACCCTCATCTACAATGGCGCGCTCACCTACAGCGCCAACTACGATGCCATGCGCTACTTCCTGGCGGAAATCTACCCCCGCATCCAGCAGGAACTTCCCGATGTGAGCCTCAGCATCACCGGCTCCACCAGGGGCGTGGATCTGTCTGCCTTGCCGCTCGATGCAAGCGTCCATCTCACCGGCTATGTGGAGGATATTCGCCTGCCCGTAGCCGCGAGCGCCGTCTGCGCCGTACCTCTGCGGCAGGGCGGCGGCACACGGCTCAAGATTCTGGAGGCGATGGCGCTGGGCACCCCCGTGGTGGCTACTTCCAAGGGGGCTGAGGGCTTGGCGGTGGTGGACGGGGAGCATCTGCTGCTCGCCGATGACCCCGCTGCCTTTGCTGCTGCCACGCTGCGCCTGCTGCGCGAACCTGCCCTGCGCGCGCGCCTGGCGACCAATGCCCGCCGCCTGGTCGAGGAGCGCTACGATTGGTCCCGCATCGGCGCGCAATTTGTGGAGCTGGTGGAGAATGTCTACCACGAAGGACACTAAGGGCACAAAGGGTAGTGAAATCCCCTTATGCTCCGCAGCTACCTTGTGGTATGATAGGGGCAATACAAGTTCTGCAAAGGAACATAGCATAAGAATCTTAGCCACGAATGACACGAATCACACGAATTAAGGATTGAGAGAATTCGAGAAAATTCGCGTTAATTCGTGGCTAAAAAATCTGAGGAACTGTGTGTTCATTCGTGGCAAAACTCTGATCTCCCAGCCCTGGCTGCGCGCGGCGCTGATTCTCGCGCTGCTGCTCGCCGCCGCCTACCTGGGGCTGCACCCCTCGCGGCGCTGGATCATGCTGCTCGCGCTAGGGGTTGGCGGCTATGCGCTCGCGCAGGCGCCCAGTCTTGGCTTGCTGGGCCTCATAGCGGCGGCCCTTATTGTGCCGCTGGAGTTCAGCACCGGCACGGAGGTGAAACTCAACGCTGCCACCTTGCTCGTGCCGCTGCTCTTTGGTCTGTGGTTCATAGAGGGCATTCGCCGGCGCGATTTTCAGTGGCGTGCCTCGCCGGTCAACAAACCCCTCACACTCTTTCTCCTGGCGGGCCTGCTCTCCCTGCTCGTCGGCAACGCCCTGTGGGATCCCGCCGTCCCTAAATCCGGCAACTTCTGGCTCGTGCAGCTGGCGCAATGGGCCATCTTCGCCTTTGCGGCGCTGGCTTTCTGGCTTTTCGCTAACCTGCAGGATGCCGAAACCTGGCTCCCGCGGTTCACCTGGGCTTTCCTCTATTTGGGCGGTGGGCTGGCGATTTTGCGTTTGCTGCCGGGAGTGGGGGGCGTGGTGACGTCTCTCACCCCCATTACCTTCATCCGCGCGCCATTTTGGGTGCTGCTGACGGGGCTGGCGGGGGGGCTGTTGCTCTTCGATGCCGGCTTGAGCCGGGCAAAGCAAGCTTTTCTGGTGGCAGTGGCTGCCGCCGTGCTCTACTACGCCTTGGTGGCGCAGCAAGAGGCCGCCTCCATCTGGGTGGGCGTCGCTGCGGTGACGGGAGTGCTTTTTTGGTTGCGCTTCCCCAAAGCGCGCGGCGCCGTCGTTGTGTTGGTGGTTTTGTTGACGTTCAGCGGGATACTTTTCCCAAGCGTTTATGAATTCGCGGGCGGCGATGACGAGTGGACTGTAAGTGGCGGCTCCCGGCTAACGCTCATCCAGCGGGTCTTGGGTGTCACTCTGCACAATAATCCCATTACGGGGTTAGGGCCGGCTTCCTACCGCAACTATGCGGGGGTGGAACCGTTGCGCTATCGCAATACGCTGTGGGTCAGTCCAAAGGTCAATTCCCACAATAACTATGTGGATGTCTTTGCCCACACCGGCTTAGTGGGCTTGGGGCTGTTTCTCTGGTTTGCCGTCGAGCTTTTTCTCCTGGGCTGGCGAGCGAGTCAGCGTTATACGGAGGGCTTTATCGGTGGCTATGCCAACGGCATGACCGCAGCCTGGGTGGGCAGTCTGGTCGTCATGCTGCTCGCGGATTGGATGCTGCCCTTTGTCTACAATATCGGCTTTCCGGGCTTCCAGGCGAGTATTCTCGTGTGGCTCTTTCTCGGTGGCCTCGTTACATGCTCTCAAGCAAAGTCGTAAGCAGTAAGTAGGGTGATATCATTGAAATTGAGCATCATCATCGTCAGCTGGAACACACGAGAATTGCTTGCACAGTGCCTGGAATCCGTCGGCGCGAACCTCAAAATGTGGGCAGATGCTACCGTGGAGACCTTCGTCGTGGACAATGCTTCTACCGATGGCTCCGCGCCAATGGTGCGTGAGCGTTTCCCATGGGTGCGGCTGATCGAGAATGCGGAGAACGTGGGTTTTGCGCGGGCTAACAACCAGGCCATCCCGGGCTGCCGAGGCAACTATGTATTGCTGCTTAACAGCGACACGGTGGTGCCACCCGGGGCGTTGGCGGATCTCGTTGCGGCATTAGAGAATAACCCGCGAACTGGAGCGGCAGGTCCGCAGATGCTGAGCCCTGATGGGACCCTGCAAAACAGCTATGGCAAGCTTCCTTCGGTTTGGTACGAGATCATCGGACCGTATTGGCTGGATCGGCTTGCCCGAATTTGGCAGAAGCCAGGTGGGCGGTTATCCGGTCGTCGCATGAATGACGACAATTGCATTATGACAGAACGCGTGTCCTTCGCCTGCGCCATGATCCGTCGTCAGGCGTTTGACCAGGTAGGGTTGCTCGACGAGCAGTTTGTCTTCTACTCAGAGGACTATGATTGGTTCAAGCGGTTAAAGATGGTGGGATGGCAGGTGTTGTTTTGCCCGTGGGCGCAGGTCGTTCACTATTGGGGCGCCAGCTCCGGCAAGCGCAGTGAGTGGGCGCTCGTGCAACTCTATCGGGGCAAGCGGCAATATCTGCTGAAGCACCACGGGATTGCGGCGGAACGTCTTGTGCGGGCCGGCTTTATCCTGCGTTTCTTGGTTAAAGCGATCACCGCCTGTGCCCTCTGGCCCTGGCGACGTCAAGAGACAAGGCGCCGGTGGCGACAACAGCTGCATCTTATTCAATACATGTTGACTCCATTGCAGCATGCCGAGGAGAATGCACCGTTATGATCTGCTCGACCATCATCCCCACGATAGGACGGGACACGCTGATGCAAAGTGTTCAGAGCGCATTGGCCCAAGATGTTCCTGCCGGCGAATACGAGATCATCGTGGTCAACGATTCGGGCCAGCCGCTTGAGCTTGCTGCCTGGCTTGCCGAGCGCGGTGTACGCGTCATCGATGCCAACCGTTGCCGGCTGAATTTCGTATGCAATCTCGGGGCAGCCGTCGCAAAGGGCAAGTACCTTAAGTTTCTCCACGATGATGATTACCTTCTTCCTGGCGGCTTGCGCGCCCTTGTTGAGAGTGCCGAACGCACAGGAGCAACGTGGGTGGTCGGTGGTTCGCAAGTTTTGGATGACGGCGGCGGTGTGTTGTTTACGATTGACAGGCCCGGTCTTTCAGGCAACTGGTTTGCGACATCGGTGGTCGGTGAGGTAGTGCACATGAGCGATTGTCTCATCTCCAGGCAAGCTTTCATGGAGGTCGGCGGCTTTGATCCACAAGTTAAAATCTCGGAGGATCGGGATTTGGAATGCCGGCTTAGCCTGCAAGGTGATGTGGCTTCAACCAATCACGTGGTCGCGTGCGTGCGGGTTTCTGGCAGCGCGGGGAGCGCCTACGATTTCTCAAATATCGTGATCTACTCGCGCCTCGTGCGCGAACGCGCGTTTGACGCCCCAGGCGCGTTCGCCAGAATCATCGACTCTGTCAGGTCCAGCGCCTATCTCCGCGGTCGCACCGTTCGCGGATATTTGTATTCCGGTGTCTTGAATCTGCTCGCCAGGAAAGTCTGGTTAGCCGGCAGCCGTTTCACATGCGGGTTGCGCCTGGCCAACTGGCACGTGGTTCAGCCTGCTTTCTGGCGCGGCGTGTTTCATCAGCAGGCCAAGCATTAGTGTAATAGTAGCAAGGCGAATCTTATCATTAGGTCCACGGTTCTGATGGGCGGATGAATTACTTGACTCTCGAACAGAATCCTACTGCAGCTCAAACTGAATCAGGAGATAGGACACCTTGTGCAACAAATCCCGGTTGTTCCGCCTGAGGCTACGTCGTCACTTCAGAAGCAGCATGAATGAGGTTCCCAGTGGATCACAATTCTAGGCTCCAAACCGTCACCGTCATCATCCCAACCTACAACCGTGCTGGCATGCTGGCTAAGGTACTACCTTCCTATCTTCAGTTCCCATTGATGCAGGAAGTACTGGTCATCGATGATGGCAGCACTGATGACACATCGGAAATCGTCAGGGAATTCGCTTCCAGCGATAGTAGAATCAGGCTTATCCAGCAACCTCGAAACCTGGGAAGGATCCTCGCTCGCAACACCGGCATCGAGCAGGCAACGGGAGAGTTGCTATTGATGTCAGAAGACGATCTTGCCCTGGCGCCGGGATCCCTCGATGTGTTATTGGCGCACATGAGGGCAAGCAATGCTGATATCATCGCTGGTCGCAGGATCTGGATGCGTATCGGCGAAACGGAGGAAGCGGCCCTGGCGCGCGCCAATGGCCGCCGCTGGTCAGTCGTCAACCGGCGCTTGTTGGAGCATCACAGTCACGCTATTGTTGAAACCGATGTGCCTGCGCCCCTGGTCGACGCGACCATGTTGGTGCGCCGGGAGGTGCTGGAGAAGGTACGCTACGCCGACTGCTATCCTGGTAATGCCTGGCGTGAAGAATCAGATTTTCAGCTGACAGCGCTTGAAAACGGTTACAAGATTGTCTTCTGCCCTCACACTCTCTTTTTTCATTACGACCGGTCCATGGCCGGGCGAGGGCGTAATCGCTTCAAGGCTGATCTTGTGTATCTCTATTGGATGTATCGCAACAACCTGACGTTTCTGCGCCGGCACCAGGGCTATCTATCGCAGCATATTCCAGAGAGTTTGATCCTAAACAACCCTCACATCACGAACCTTATCTACATTGTTTATCGCGCTGCGCTGTTAGCCCAGACTGAAATCCGTCGCGCCTGGCTGACCCATAAGCACCGTGATCCGTCATCGTGATGTTTCACATGAGGACAGTGGAGCCGCTTCACTGTCCCGCCGCCTCCTCCGCGAGCTGCCGGATTTCTAGAAACACATGACCACGTTAAACTGAACAAGAGGACCTGCTCCATGCAATCGGATTACACA
>JAKJAC010000116.1:6779-12971 GCA_022707705.1 Chloroflexota bacterium | reverse complement strand
GGCATTCAAGGAAATCTCTGCGGGTAGCAATGAGACGGCGGGGACGCGCCTGGCGCGCCAATCTCCCAACCAGCTTGTTGTAGCGGCGCCGACGGCAGTATCCTGACGAACGCGTGCGAGTTCACCCGTGCCGACCTTGCGTATCATGCCGGCAGAAAGCTGGCGGGCGGCTTCTTTGAGAGAAGGTGGTAATCCAGCAAGGGTTTGAATCGTTCCGGGTCCTTCAACGATGGTCAACTGCCCACCCAGGATTACCCATGCCCAGAGCGCCTCGCGTTGTGCCGGAGTCAGAGCTGTGGTGGAGACCTCGCGCAGGATCAGCACATCTATTGCGTCCCATGCCATGGCTGTTTCGGGTAGCGTTTCCAGATTAGCCAGCAGCAGACTTGAATCGCAGCCGTTCTCAGTTCTGGGAGCGAGTTGTTTCAGCGTGTCCACAGCTACGCAAAAACGCGCTTTTGTGGGGGCGGACCGCAGCGGCAAACGGTGGGCGATCACGGCGGCTCCATCGGGTGCGAGTAGTTCCAACGTGAAGATGCCCGGCTCAGCCACATAGAGCGGCAGGCGCAGCGATTGGCGTCCCGATGCGGGGAGGTTGATGTGCTGCTGGTAGGTGAGCTGTTGCTGGCGATCGGTGAGGACGAGCTCGCCCTGCCAGGCAGTATCTGTGGCGGCGAGCACAACCTGGACCTCCGTCCAGCCTGGCATTCGCACTGTGCCCTCCCACGGCAGGTGTAACGTCAGTGTTGGAGCATTAGCCGGCGCCTGTGCGCTTGTGGCCGGCGCGGCTAGCAATAGCCCCAACGCCAACACGAGCAGCAACCAGCGCTTCCAGGTGTTGCGCTGGCTTACAAACGCTTCACGCAGTGACATGGCAGATTAAGCCTTTAAGATAAGATCCTTCTGGAAAAGTGAGCGCGACCGGGTGATCTTCGGCTTGCGTCATCCAGCCGGTGATTTGTACTTCGCGCTCCGCATCGAGCGCTGCGCCAAAGACGATTTTCTGCAGCAGGTCGGCGGAAATGGCTCCCGAACACGAGAAGGTAAAGAGATATCCGCCCGCGCGCAACAGGTGCAGCGCCTGCAGATTGATATCCTTGTAGCCGCGTGCGGCTTTCTGGATGTCCTTCTGCGTGAAAGCGAATTTGGGTGGGTCAAGCACGATGACGTCAAATGAACGTCCCTGCTGACGCAAGGTGCGCAAGACCTGGAAAGCATCGCCGCTGATGTTGGTCACGCGTTCTGTTTCAAAGCCGTTGAGGCGTAGATTGGCGCGGCTCTGTTCCAATACGTCGGTGGAGACATCAATGTTGGTTACTCCGCCCATCATCTTTCCACCGTAAGCCAACGCATAGAGGGTGAAACCGCCGGTGTAGGCAAAGACATTGAGCAGGTCGGGGTGGCGCCCGGTCTGCACCAGGGCGGCGATGCGCTCACCCAGCAGCCTGCGATTATCGCGCTGGTCGAGATAGAAGCCGGTCTTGTGCCCGCGGCGCACATCTACGAGAAACTGCAGACCGTTTTCGGAAATCTGAACCCGTTCAGGTGGCTCGGCGCCGTAGAGCAATCCTACCTTCGAGTCCAGGTTCTCATGTTGACGGATATCAACGTCGCTGCGTTCGTAGAGCGTTTGGGGGTGCAGGAGTTCCACCAGCAGGTCCCGCAGCAACTCGCGACGCGCGTCAATTCCGGCGGCGAGGGCCTGGAGCACGACGGCATCGCCGTAGCGATCCACGATAAGCCCTGGTAAGCCATCTGACTCAGCATTGACGAGCCGACAGGCGGTAGTGCGACTATCCGCAAGCAGGGGCGCGCGCCCGGCGATGGCGCGGAGCAGGCGCGCGCGCCAGAATTCGGGCGCGTCCGGATCTTCCGCAGCACTCCAGGAGAGCAGCCGGAGGCGAATTTGTGAGGCGGCGCTGTAATGTCCCCAGGCGAGAAAGGCACCTTCCGCCCCGTGTAGGGCTACGAGTGCGCCTGAGGTAGGGGTTCCCTCAACCCGCGCGATGCTTCCGGAAAAGACCCAGGGGTGGCGACGCTCGATGGCTGCTTCCCGTCCAGGTTTCAGATAGACTCGCGGGTAGTGGTTCATTGCTGGCTCCTTTAGGCGAGAAGGCGACGGTTAGCTCTTGCTGAGTTGCGTCAGAACTTCTCTCAGCTGGTCGAGGTCACCCTTGAATGTGGGAGAGAGGCTCAGGGCTTCCTCAGTGGTTGCAGGGTTTTGGATGAGATAAGTCAGGCAACCTAAGGCTCCTGCCGCCATATCCATGGCTTCATCCCCGACCATCAGCGCTTCTGCCGGTTGGCATCCAACGATTCCCAGGATCTCGCTGTAGTAGCGGGCATCTGGTTTGACGGCAGTGCTGTTTTCGTAGGTGGTGATGTGGCGATAGGCGAAATCGGCGATATTTGCCCACCGCAGGCGCTCCAGTGTGGCTACCGCGGGGAAGTAGGGATTGGTGGCGATGATGACTTCGTAGCCCAGGGTAAACGCCAGCTCCACAGTGAGCCGCGCCTCCGGGCGCGGTCGGGCAATGGAGTGGAGGGTGGGGAATGCCTCACGGTAAAACGCTTCGAAGTGTGGCTCCAGAGTCTCACGGGGCATGCCGGTGAGCGGATAGAAGGTTGCCGCGAAAACTTCGGCATTACTCCATTGACCATCGTTGCGGGTGATGGCATCGGTGCCGGCTTCGAGGGCCGGGATAAAGCGCTCGGGCGGTAGATGCGGCGTCATCCAGGCTACCAGCGTGCGGAAGTAGCGCGGCAGGAAATCCTGGACCATGTCATATTCCAGGAATGTTCCATCAAGATCAAAGAGGATAGTTTTGACCGGCATGGCACTGTTTCTAACGGCGATAGCCTTCCACGGCCAACTCGCCCGTGCGCATGAAGACACGCTCCACGCAGACCTCGGGTAGCCAATCGTCCTGCAGGTTCTCATCCAGTGCGTTTTGCGCCAGACCGCGCAGGGGCAAGCCCAACTTCCCGATACGTACTTTCTTGACCGTGAAGATAGGATTGCAGTTGCTGCTGCCGACGGCGATTTTGACTTCGCCAGTGATCTGATTACCCGGGATAAAAAATGGCAGATTGATACCTTCGCGCTCCAATGCTGAGCGCTCTACCGTGGCGGCAAACGTGATCCCGTCAGCTTCAAGGGCGACGCGGACGTCACTCAACCACGGCACATCTCGCAATGCTTCCTGGAGCTGTGCGTTCACGTCTTCCTCGCTGACAATGACGCGGACGCCCACGTTGGGTTCCAGGCTTTCCCAGAGAGCTTCTGCCTCAGCTGGTGTGCTGATGTGATGCTCAGGATAATCGGGATTATAGGCTGGGGTTACCTGTTCCTCCGTCTCCCCAAAACCGAACCACCGCAACACAGGTCCGATGATGGGCCATTCGGGCGGGGGTGGCAGATTGGGGCCGTGTTCATCGGCGAGCACGGTGACCGGTGTTGCCACGATCAGCAATGCTATCAGGCATCCTATCCATAGTTTTTTGTAGGTGATCATCTTTTTTCTCCTTTTTCAGTAGCTAAAGCGAAGAGAGCGGTTTCATTCTTCATCTATACCCCACCAGTACATGTCGGCAAGCTTCTGATGTTCTTCCTGGAGCCGTACATAGCTCTCGTAGCGATGTTGATCGATTTGCCCCGCTTGAAGCGCCGCCAGGACTGCGCAACCCGGTTCGGCGTGATGATGGCAGTCTGAGAAAACACAATGCGGAACGTGGGGGGCGATGTCCGGGAAATAGGCGTCAATTTCCTCCGGTTCCAGATCAAACAGTGCGAGCGCGCGAATTCCGGGCGTATCGGCGACCCAGCCTCCGGCTTCCAACGGAATCATCTCTGTGACGGTAGTGGTATGCCGTCCTTTGCCGGTGGCTTCGCTGACGGATCTAATCCGCCGTCCCAATCCTGGTTGCAGGGCGTTGAGAAGGCTAGTCTTGCCCGCACCAGAAGGTCCTACCAGGGCAGTGATTTTGTCCCTGAGGTGGATCCGTAGCGCTTCTACCCCGGCACCGGTGCGTGCGCTGGTATATAGCACTTGGTAACCGATGGCCTCATAGATTGCGAAGCGTTTCCGCACTTCAGATTCCTGCACCAGGTCTATCTTGTTGACACAGATGAGTATCGGGATATTTTGGCGTTCAGCGCCTACCAGGAGGCGGTCGAGGAGCCTGAGACGTGGCTCGGGTTGGGCGCACGCCAGGACAAAGGCGACCTGATCGGGATTAGCGATGAGCACTTGCTCTTTTTCGCGGAGATAACCCTGGCGATCCCAGCGTCGCGTTCCGCGCCCCGAGGCAAGGGGCTTGAGCCGGCTCAGCGCACGCTCGCGGGGCAAGACTTTCACGATGGCGAAGCCCCCTTCCGGGCATGTCTCCCAACGTACGCGATCTCCGACGGCGACGATGGTGCTATCTTGTGGTTTGTGCTTCATCTTTCCGCGCACACGCGCGGTGATAGTGCTGCTGTCACTGATTTGCAGGGTATAGAAACCGCTTTGTGCTTTGATGACCTGTGCTTCGTCGTCGGATAAGTTCATACACGATCCTGAATTTGTCTTGGTTACTTTATAAGTTTACCATAGTGCATCCTTGAGGCAAGAGCGATTTCTGAGGTTGACTTAGTTCTCGCTTACGGTATAATGACTCAGCCTTGGGAGGGCGAGACCGCAGCGGGCAACCGCGCGGTCTTGTGTGTGAATGCAATTCATGCGCGCGAACCCTGGGCTTTGAACCTTTGAGAATTGCTGTAAGGAGAGCATAAGGGATGGCTACAAAACGCACTTATCAACCGAAAAAACGCAAAAGGATGCGCACGCACGGATTCCGGGCGCGCATGGAGACGCAGGATGGGCGCGACGTGCTCAAGCGGCGGCGCCTACGCGGTCGCAAGCGCCTGGTCTCTGTGAGTCTTGGTGGCGCCAAGCGGATTAACTGGAAAGAGAGCTCGCAGCGCCCGCGTCAGGACTAATGTTATTGCCTGAGGTTCGCTCGGGGGGGTATTCTTGGGACAAGGGAATGCGCCTGCGGCGCCCGCAAGATTTCCGCAATGTGTGGAATCGCGGGCATTCATGGGTGCATCCCTTGTTTGTGCTATGGACCGCTCCCAACGATTTGCCGCGATCCAGAGTTGGGATTACTGCCAGCCGCAAGGTAGGCATTGCAGTTCAGCGAAATCGGGCGCGGCGCCTGCTTCGGGAAGCTGCGCGACGACTTTATCCGAACTTGATGCCAGGTTGGGATTTGGTCTTGGTAGCGCGGTCTACGTTGCCTGAAGCTCGAGAAGCACAAGTCGAGGTGGCGCTGGCAGCTATGCTGCGACGTTCGGGATTGTGGCAGGACTGAAACACAGATTGTATGCGAACCATACTGTTAGCCATGATTCGGTTTTATCAACGGGTGATTTCTCCGTACTTACCACCCTCATGTCGCTTTACCCCAACGTGTTCGCAGTACAGTTATGAGGCGATTATGCGTTATGGGGCGTTGCATGGCGGTTGGTTGGCGGTGCGCCGGTTAGCGCGTTGCCACCCCTTTCACCCGGGGGGCTATGATCCCGTTCCCTAATTTGGAGGCTGTATGAAACGTTGGTGGGTCCTTGTGGGACTGAGTCTATTGCTGCTGGCTCTTTCGGGCTGCGCGGGTACGCGGCAGGAAAGCTGGCCCGGGCAGTTGGTGGTGGGCGATGTTCTGTACATCGCTGATTTGGATCACGTGCGCGCGCTTGAGGCGGGAACGGGGCAGCCATTATGGAACTGGACGCCCGATGATCGGGCAAATGTGACAACCACAGGGTTCTACGCGACGCCGGTTTATGATGCGGAGCGAAAACTGCTGCTGGTGGCTTCCCTGCATGGGCGGAAGGTGTATGCCTTGCAGTTGACGGATAATTCCCAAGCTGCTCCGGGGCTTGCCTGGGTCTATCCTCCTGCAGATGAAAAAGCTGTACCGATTATTGGTCCCTTGCTGCAGGCGATTGGGGTTCTGCCAGAGGCCCAGGGCGCAAAGGGGCAGTACGTTTCTGGGGGAGCAATCAGCGAGGATTTATTCATCATCGGCAATGGTGATGGCAATGTCTATGCATTGAACCTGAACGATGGTGGCTTGGTGTGGAGTTACCCCACACAGGAGCGCATCTGGACCGTGCCGGTGATTGCGGGTGATGTCGTCTATGTGGCTTCG
>JAKJAC010000116.1:0-6658 GCA_022707705.1 Chloroflexota bacterium | reverse complement strand
CCGGTTCTGGTGGATGGAGGGCTGTGGATTGGCGATTTCGGCAATCGCGTCTACCGGCTCGATCCGGCAACCGGCGATGTGCTGTGGACTTTTGAAGAGGGCCTGGACTGGTTCTGGTCCACAGGCACGCCTGGGGACGGTTGGATTGTCTTCACCGATGTGCAGGGCAACGTTGTCTCCTTCGACACTCGCAATCCCTCGGTATTGTGGCAACAGCATATCGCTGATGAGATTTTCCGTGGGCGGGGCGTGTTGAGCGCGGATGGCACCAAACTCTATTTGCCTGGGTATAAAAGCGGGGTTATCCGTGTGTTGGAGGCGGCGACCGGTAGTGTATTGCCGCAGATAGCGGTCAGCGAGGGTGTGGGACGTCTTCCTGGCGACCTGATAACCGACGCTGAGCGTGTCTATGTCATGCCGATTATGGCTGGAGCGCGTGTGCAAGCCATTGACGCGGAAAACGGGAAGTTGTTGTGGCAATATCCGTTGCCCGAGTAAGGTCCAGCGCTGTTAGGCGATAACCGGTTGTAGGGGAGAAAAGCTGTGTGGGATATTCTCATTGTTAACCCGTTTACCAATTTGCTGTTGTTCTTCTACCAGATTCTGGGTAACCAGACGATGCTGGCGGTGGCAGCGTTGACGCTATTGGTGCGTTTGGCCATCACGCCTTTGACTCTCAGCCAGCAGAAGATGATGCGCAAGCAGCAGGAATTACAGCCGCGCATGAAGGTTTTGCAGGAGAAGTACAAGAACGATCGGGAGCGCTTGGCTCAGGAACAGATGGCGCTGTATAAGGAGTTGGGCATCAGCCCGCTCGGCGGTTGTCTGCCGATGTTGATCCAATTGCCGCTGATGTTCGCGCTCTATGGCGCGATTATCCGCGCTCTGGCGTCCACGCCGATTGCGTTGCTTGACCTACCGGCGCACATTTACCGGTGGATTCCCGGTTTGAGCGCCATTGTACCCCTGAACAGCCGCTTTCTGTGGATGGATCTGGCGGTGCGTGACCCGTTGTTTATCATGCCGATTTTGGTGATGGCGACAACCTGGTACCAGCAGAAGCTGCTCAGCCCTTCCACCGCCGGCGGTGACTCGCAAGCACAGTCCATGAATCAATCTATGCTGGTTACGATGCCCCTGATGATGGGTTTCTTCTCGGCGCAGTACGCCGCCGGGCTTTCGGTGTACTTTGTAATCTCGAACCTGATCGGTATCGCGCAATACTTCCTGTTCCGGAGCCATTATGTGCTTCCCACCCCGGTGAATGGTGACCAGTCTGCAAACAAGGCTGATACGACATCTGGTAAGAGGGCGGAAGCTAAATCACCCGGCAAGGCGCCGGTGAAAGCAAAAACCAAAAGCGGTTGACCTGGCGGCAGGGTTTGATGTTTCCTGCGTGGTCTCTCGCTTGAGTAAGGAGGATAGGTGTGGAATTTGAACAAGAGGTTGTGATATCAGCGCCTACTGTGGAAGAGGCGATCATTTTGGGATTGGCCCGGCTTGGTTTGACCCGCGATGCTGCTGAAATTGAGGTTTTGGATGAGGGCAGCAAAGGCTTTCTGGGATTGGGAACGCGTGAGGCGCGGGTACAGGTAAAACAGCGTCAGGTTGCAGCTGTAACTGTGGATGCTACTGCTTCTGAGGTGGAAATGCCTGTTGTTGCATCAGATGTCGCAGCGGCGCCTGCTGTCCCTGAGCTGGTGTCGAGTCTGAAGCCTGGTTCTTCTCTGGCGTCGGCGGGTGCTCCAGTCGAGAAATTACCTTTGGGGGCTAGCTCCGAGAAAAAACTGGCAACAGAAAAACCCCAGGCAGCCGAACCACAGGCGGTGAAACCGGTCATGAGCCAACCTGCGCCCACCGACAATGCTCCTGCAGCAGCGCCGCGTGAATCTGCAGCGACTGAGCTTGAGGATTGTGATGCAATTCGCGCTATTGCTCTGGAGGTCGCTACACATTTCTTCGAGGCTTTGGACTTGCAGGCGACTGCAGAGTGGCGTGAGGAAGAAGAAGACCGCCAGACGCTTTGGATTTCTGTGCGTGGTAAGGATGCGGATGTGTTGGTCGGTCCGCAAGCGCAGACGCTCGATGCGGTGCAGTATCTGCTGCGAACGGTGGTGCGCCACAAGGCGCGGGGCAACTATGATCTGGTGCTCGACGCGGACGGCTATCGCGAGCGTCGCTTGCGCAGCCTGACCACGCTGGCGCACAATATGGCAGACAAGGCGGTGCGGTTGGGAAAAGCTGTTCAGTTGCGTCCCATGCCGGCCGCGGATCGTCGCGTCATCCATATTGCGCTGCGCTCTGATCCGTGCGTCACAACTCAGAGCTCTGGCGGCGGACATTCGCGTGCGGTTACCATCATCCCTGAGGATTCTGACGCGCAATGACAACCGCTCTACCCAAATGTGATTATCTCGTCATCGGGCATGTGACACACGACCTGTTGCCCGGTGACCGAGGATTCACCATGGGGGGAACGGCGACCTATTCGGGATTGGTTGCGGCGGCGTTGGGGCGCCAGGTGGGGATTCTTACCAGTGCCGGGGATGATTGTGATCTGACCCCTTTTGCTGCCGTAGCACACGGTGAGCGTGTGGCAGTGCATTGTCATCGCGCTCCAGATACAACAACTTTCGAGAATCGCTATACCCCAGAAGGGCGCGTGCAGCTGCTACACAAAACTGCAGCGCTGTTGACTCCTGATCTCATTCCGCTTGAGTGGGAGGCGTCTCCTATCGTGCATATTGGCCCGGTAGCGGCTGAATGTGCTCCGGATTTGACGATGCACTTTGCGGGACGCGCTTTTGTGGGGCTGACGCCTCAGGGATGGATGCGCCAGCGGAACGCTCATGATCAGGTCGGCGCCCGCCCGTGGTATGAGGCTGAAGCGCTCCTGCCTCTTGCCTCGGCGGTGGTGTTAAGCCTGGAAGACCTGCGCGGTGACCGGGACCTGGCGGAGCGTTGGGCGGCGCTCACACGCTATCTGGTTGTCACAGATGGCTATATGGGGGGGACGTTGTATTGTGACGGGCGCCCCTACCTGTTTCCTGCATTGCGGGTCACTGAACTTGATCCAACTGGCGCTGGTGATATTTTTGCCGCGACATTCTTCTGCGCGCTAGCTGATGGCACGGATCCCCGATTGGCAGCGCATCTGGCAGCGTGCATTGCTTCGCGTTCGATTGAACGGGCGGGTTGGGATAGTGTGCCTACACCAGAAGACCGAGCTATCTGTAATTGGAACTGGCGCTGAAGAGGGGTCTATGCGGACGTATGCATTTGCGAATCAGAAGGGGGGGGTGGGCAAGACCACCACAGTCGTGAACCTGGCTGCTTCCATGGCAGATTGGGGGTTCCGGGTGTTGGTGGTGGATATTGACCCGCAGGGTAACGCCACCACCAGTTTGGGAGTGGACCCTCGCAAGGTCGAGGTTTCTTCTTATGATGTGATGATTGGCGCTGCCAGTGCTCAGGTTGCGACTCGTCCGACCTGGTGGGCTGGCCTGGACCTTCTGCCTAGTGCGCCGGCATTGGCAGGTGTATCGGTGGAGTTGAACAGTTTGGCTGATCCACGCGAGCGTGCGGAGCGGCTGCAGCTGGCTCTGAAAGGTGTGGAGGGTTACGACTTCGTCCTCATAGATTCCCCGCCATCTTTGGGAATCCTTACCGTAAATGGCTTGTGCGCCGCCGATGGAGTGATTGTGCCGGTGCAGTGTGAGTATCTGGCGCTGGAAGGGTTATCACAGCTCATGCACACGATTACTCTGGTGCAACGTGGGCTGAATCCTGAACTGACCCTGCGTGGGGTGGTGATGACGATGTTCGACAAGCGCACGACGCTGGGTCGAGAAGTGGTGGCTGAGGTGCAACAACATTTCCCCGACGCGGTGTTCCATATTCTCATCCCGCGTAGCATTCGGCTCAGTGAAGCTCCCAGCTACGGTGAACCAGGTATTCACTATGCTCCACGTTCCAAAGGCTCGGTTGCATACCGCGTTCTCGCTTGGGAGTTGCTGAGTGGCGATGGTTATCAGGTGGATTGGACGCCGCCTGAGGCGGTTGAAGAGTAGCTAAATGATAGAACGATCGCGGTGCGGATTTGACACACCGCGATCGTTCTATTTCATAAAGCCCTCAGCTCGCAGATGTTTTGGAAGGCTCTCCGTCTGGTGATGATGCCTCTGGGATGCCCCGGTAGCGAATCTCAATCTGCTCTTGCGCGTGCTGGATAGCTTGACGCACGGCGGGATCGGGTTCATCACGTAGCGCTTGAAGCGCGGCTAAATGTTCGGGGCGCCCAATCTGGCTGAGAGTGCGCGCCGCCAGGATGCGCGAGGCGTTATCGCCAGCTTGCAGTGCGTGGAGCAACAGTGCCAGCGCCGCCCCGCCGACGCCAAGTCCCAGACCTTGTTTGGCTGCCCATGACATGAGCCATTGAGTTTGATCAGGTTGGGGTGGGGCTTCTACAACGGCTAGCGACGTTTGTTCGCTCAAAGCTGCCTCTGCCGCAGAGCGCACCAGCCATTGTGGATCATCGCGCAGCATGCGCTGGAGCAAGTCGCGCGCCCACGGTTGACGAATGGCGCTTAATCCGTGAGCTGCCGCGCGCCGGATGAGCAAATCATCTGCTTCGGCGGCTTCGCGCAGTCCGTCCCAGCACTCGGGCTGTTCGGCAAGAATCTCTGCAATGAAGAGCATCGTGCGTTCGTTGCTTTGGGGTAGCAGGTCCAGCAGGAAGCGTTGCGCCTCTGGGATGCCTAAGTCGCTGATGGCGCGCAGGGTGTTCTCTTGCACCTCCGGATGAGGGTCTTTGAGTGCAGCTGCTAGCAACTTAAGGTCCCTGGCGCCGCCGGTCCAGCCGATACCACGTAGTGCAGCAATGCGAACAGGGAGCGCTGGTTGCCGCAAAACTTGTTGGTAGATGGGGTAGGCTTCTTCACCTGCGACTAGAGCTAACGCTTCAGCCAGTTTGAGGCGATATTCAAGACTGTGCGCGGGTTGCATGAGCGCTTGTGCGAGCGCTTTGGTAACGAAGTTGCGCCAGGGGATGTCCTCTGGGGAGCGGATGGTCCATCGAGCTGCCAGAACCAAGGCTTCTTCCGCCAGTTTGGCTTCCATACCACCGGCAGAGGCTTCGGACCGCGCTGTTTTTGCTAACCCATCCCGCAGCAGCGTTTTGATTAGCGGTTCGGCGTCACTAATTCCCGTATAGCAATCCAACAGATAGCGCCACCGCAGGTCGTAGAGATGCTCCAGGAGCAGCAGTGGTTCCAGGTGAGTCTCCGCCGTCTCCGCCGCCAGGGCTTTTGCAGTGAGAAAATCCTCCCAAACGGGATGGACGAAGTGCAGACTCTTACCTGAACGGTCGAGGAGCGCCGTGTTTTGGATGAGTTTGCGCACCATTCCGGGAGTTTTATTCTGTTTATCGTTGCTGGGGACGATGCGATCCAGCATTTCCTGAAGTTGCGACTGGGTGACCGCGCGTTCTTCCAGGCGCAGGGTGCGGGCGAGCTGCGCCAGCACAGTCACTGCCAAATCTTGCACCTGTGCCGCGTTTTCAGGAGCTTCCTCCGCGCCGCCAGGCACGGGCAGATAGAAATGACGCAGCAAGATTTCCAACACTTCTGCAGGGCGGTAGGGAGTTTGCTGGCAGCGCAATTGCAGATTGATGCGCAGTGTGAGCTCGGGCAATGTATCACCGGCGACAACTGCCCACCGCATGATGGCGAGAGCTTCCTCTGATAACTCAGGTTCAGCGATTCCCAGTGTGGAAGACCAGCCGGCATGTAGGGTGAGCGGCGCTTCCTGATCCAATGCGGGCTGTATCTGCACCGGTGTGAAGCCTGCTTCAACTAGTGGGCCGTAACCGGTCGTGCCGGCAGCGATGATCCAGCGGCTATCGGGCAATGCCGTTGCAGCTTGCTCAATCCGTCGGGCTATCTCCCGGCGCTCAGCGAGAGGAAGCGCATTCCAGTTATCTATCAGGATGAGCGAGGGTTGCGTATGCAATTGCCGTACCAGCCATTTTAGAATAGCTTGTGGCATAAAGCGGGTTGCCCATTCGGCAAGCACCTGAACGGGTGTTGCTTTGGCATCCGGAGCTTCGCCCGGCGCTGCCAGGTCAATCCATAATGGGAAGCGCTGATACGGTTTCCCGCCAGTGGCGTCAGGTTCCGCGATGCGCCAGAGTGTCAGCGCCAGTGCTGTGGTACGCCCACTGCCGGGGGCGCCACAGATGATGATGCGCGAATGCCCGCGCAGCAGAGTTTCGTAGTTCAAGAGCGCTGTGGCGGGCGCCTCGGCAGCTTCTGCTTGGGTGGTAGGCAGGGCAGCTGGTGCGAGGAATCGCGGCGGCACAAAAACTTGCCGCCTTAACGCGGCTTGTAGTGCGCTAAGGTATTTTTCCCCGGTGCTGCGCTGGCTACGAGAGCGCCAGCTAACCAGAGGCGCGCGCAGGCGCTCCAGTCTTTGCTTTACGGCGTTGCGCTGCAGGTACAGGACCCACGCAATCACCCAGGCTATGAGTGCTCCAATTAGCGCTGAGCGCCCATCAAAGTGCCAGCTGCTGCTCTGCCAGAGGGTGGTAGCCCACATGCAGGGCTATTCCTCCTCGTCGGGGATACCTTCTTCAGGCGGCTCAATGAGAAGCCGGTACCCT
>JAKJAC010000115.1 GCA_022707705.1 Chloroflexota bacterium | reverse complement strand
GGTTGCGAGACCTTCCCACTCCCGTCCACGACCATCGCGGGGCCAAAACTGCGGTCAGGATCAATCAGAATGACGCCGCCACCAGGGGTGCGCACGGGAATAAGGGGCGCGTCACCCCGCGCGTCACGCTGCACGACGGATACGCGGTGTTCGCTCGCGCGAATGAGCCGCCACGCGCCCCAGATGATGACCGTTACCGCCGCAATGAGAATCACCCACGGGCCATAGGCCTTAACCGGATACACCAGGCGCTCACGCTTGGTGGCCAGTTGCTCGCGCGCCAGCTGTTCGGCGCGCAGGGCGTCGTTGGCGGCCTGCTCTGCAGCCACAGCGGTCTGGGTCACCTGCCAGGCAGTGGCCGTCATGCGCATGTCATTTTCCGTGCGGATGGCCTGTGCCGTAGCAGTCGCGTTCTCCCAAGCGATAGCCCGCGCCTGAGCCTCGGCGGTGGACGTGGTCTGCCAGGCGATGGCGGTCGCGGTCGTTTCCCACTCCCGTACCTGCGCCGTAGCGGTCATGTTCCAGGCTTGCACGTCAGCCGTCATGGTTGCCTGCCATTCGGCGGCTTTGCGCGCCTCAGCGGTGGCGGTCTGATCGGCATAGTAGCGCCGCAGCGTCTCCTCCGCTTCGATGGCGGAGAGGTAACGCTCCACTTGCGCCTGTTCAATGGTGGGTTGCAGGGCTGACGAGGTGATCACCGGCGGCGCGGTATAGCCCGTGCTGTAGGCGCTATCCTCGCAAGCGACTGCCAGGAGCAGTAGTGCTCCGCAAGCCACCCATACCCCTACTGGTTTACCACGGCCAGGAGATGTCCGCATCAGAGCTCTCCTCGACAGTCAGCGCTGGGGACGCCTGACGTTGTCCATGCAGCTCGCGCAGCATGTGGAGCAGTTCCAGTTGAACCAGGGTATTAAGGCTCTGCTCCAGAGGCGCTGCTGTTGGTGTATCGGTCCGGTCCCAATGTGCGTTGGGACCCGGCGTCCACCGCCTCGCTATAGTCACCCCTTCTATCCGGCGCAAGCGCAGCCACAAGTACAACACTGCGCCGCCCGCAACAAGCAGCACCAGAACAAGCACGATGGCAAGCATGGTGGCCGTGACGCTCCCTGCAGTCTGACCAGCGGCGCTCACGGTGGCGGCAGTAGCGACCTGACGTGTAGCCGTGGCCTGTGCGCTCAATGCTAAGATCAGCAGTAACACCCCAAGCACGATCACCACAAGTAGCAGCTGTTTGCCGAAGCGTGCAATTAGCACCAGGGCTAGCAGGAACAGAATGCCGTAGAGTAGCCATTGCGGTTCGAAATTCATGCTTCCTCCTGGAGACTGAACAAAGTATCTAGCCCGGCGCTGAAAGTTTCATCTGCATCTGTTGGGGGGACATTATGGCCCACGGTGAATGTATGCTCGGCGAGCACTGCTTCCACAATTGCGCGCATCTGGCTTGCAGTCGGCAGCTCGGCAAGGCGTTCCATGACCTTCGGGGATGCGGCATCCATGATGACGGTCTGTTGAGTGGTCAGACCGCGCCGGAGTGCGTCACGAATGGCTTGAGATCTGGTGCCGTAGGGCGCGGATTCCAGAGTGGATAGCCAGGTGATCAAGTCGTCATCTGAGCCTGCGTATAACCGTACGCGGATTTCGTGGATCATGGCATCCTCAATGCGGACAAGTGCGGATGAGTGCGGATAAGTGCGACTATCCGAGCGCCACAGCTTTGATGGCACCGAAGCCGGGATCGAGTCCCACTACGACAGCCGCCTCTTTGAAGCGGCGCCGGGCATGGCGCGCCAGTCCCAGGGCGTTGGCCAGGACTGGCTCCGGCAACACTTGTCCGTGGGGGTATTGCTGAAGCAGTTCCTTTCGCAGCGCCTCAGCGCCCCCTCCCGTGAACAGGAGTCGAGAGATCTGGCGTCCGCTGCCCCATAGCCCAGTGATGTAGTCAATCACTCCACCTGCTGCAGCTTGACGTGCCAGCTCGGCTTCCCGGCTGAGGTCCTGGAAACCAGCGTTGGTCTCCAGGCGTGGTTGACGTAGCAGATGGTCGGCCTGGTGACGGCTCAGCGCTATACCATAGCGCTCCTGGACGCTCTGCATTAGCACCTCAGCGGCGCGCCGCATCCCAGCGGTGTTACCGCCAGTCATCGCCTTAAGGATCGTCGTTCCGCGCAGTGTGAGTACATCTACGGTATTGAAGCCGATGTCGCAGATGGCGATCGTGGCTTCGCGGTCTTGTGGTGCAAGCGTGAGTCGCCCTTGGTCATCGTAGGCAAAAGCGGCATATGCGCCGGCGGGTTGCGCCATGATGTCTACTGCGCTGATGGTTAGGGTATGGACCTGGTCATTAAGCCGGTATTGATGGGTTCCTAAGAGCCAATTCCGTAGGTTGCGGCGGGCTTCCTGAGCCTGGGCGATTTCGAGCATGACAAGGTTGGGTAACCCGAAGTTTACAGCGATAGTATGAGCATCCGGGCTTAGCAGTTTCCCCAGTGCAGTGAAGGTCAGCGCTCGTAATTCAGGACTATCTTGTACACGCAAGAAATCCAGGCGTTCGATAGGTTGGGCGAAATCCCGCACCTGCGCGCCGATCAGATAGGTTTCGCCGTTGCCGTTCTGATATACGTCAATCTGAGCGGTTCGGCGTTTGTTGCCATGCAGGGATAACAGCCCAAGGTCGGTGCTGCCAATACCTACAACCGATTCGATTTGAACACTGCCTTTCATATGCTCGCCTCCGAGATTGAGTTGATAGAAGCTGATGCTGCTGCGACAAAGGCGACTTGTAGAGGCCGTCCCGCGGTCCATTCGAGGGATTTGCTGATGATAGGATATAAGCGCCCCCTGAGCCAATCTAGCCCAAGTTCGCTGCATACCTGCACCAGTAGCGTACCATCGTCTTGGTGCCCAATACAATGGCTACCTCGCAACCACGAGTTAAAAACGGGTGCAGTCAACTGGAGCTCTAGATCCTCCAGCGTTGTTTGCCACAGTCGCTCATCTGCTGTGGTTGTCCGCGGTTGCGCTGGACGCACAACCGGCTCTGAAGTCATAGAGGGTCCCTCATAGAATGTGCCGCGGCCGTTGTTGCGCTCGCGGGCTTCTCGCCACTGTAGTAATGCAACCCCAGCGGTTTCACCAGGATAGCTGCTGACTTGTTCCCACACCTCAAGTAGATTGCTGAGGTTTCTGGGGTTGTAGTCCTGAGCCAACCACCAAACGAGCACGGCTTCCCAGATTTCTAGTGCTGTGGTCTCGGAGGGTATACTCGCGGCGAGGAGTTCGCAGACCGCTGGACGTAACCGTACACCGGTAAGGCGTGTATGTGCGACTACTGCGGGGTGTTGTACTGGGGTGGGGGCTTCCGCGGGCGCAGGAGCCGTGGCATCTCCTTTCTGGTTCTGCTTAAATGGATTTTCTTCAAATAGGATATTCTTTGTTTCACCTGGTGAAGGGGGGCTTTCATGTGGTGAAAGGGTCGTTTCACCTGGTGAAAGGGTACTTTCACCAGGTGAAGGGGTAGGGGGTTCATGTGGTGAAAGGGGGTCTGTATTCGATGAAGCCGCCTCATGTTGCTGTGCCCGCGACGCTTCTCGTTGCCGGCGTTTGAGGGCGGCGCGTTCTGTAAGGCTATCTCCGACACTATGACGCCAGGTAATGTTACGTTCCCAGAGGTCCGGGATACTGAGGTGCCATAGGCCTGTTTCAGCGTCCTGATGCCCAGATAGAAGACCCTTGGCGAGCAGTTGTGCTCGACATTCGCTGAGCTTTCCAGTACTCATCATCGCAAGATCAGCTAATTTCGGTGTGGAGACTCTACAAATACCGCTATCTCCCGCGACCATTTTGACAACACTCCAGAGGGTGAACTGAAATGGGTCGCTGCATTCGTACCAGACCACCTGCTGGGTCACCATGAAATAGCGGTGATCAGTGGAATCTTGTTGAATCAGACTTTCAGCGTGGACTCTCTTGCTCATCTTGATATCTCCTTCTCGTTTTGGTTGGTGTTGACGTATCGGTGAGTCCCAGAAGGAAATCGGTTGTGGTCTCCAAGACCCAGGCGAGCTTGGCAACAGTGATTCCCCACACATGGGGCCGCTCTCCACGTTCTAGCCGGAAAATATGATGGGTGGTTAGGTCTGCAGCCTTTGCCACGCGATCTGCAGATAGTCCCCGTTTGTGGCGCATGTCACGTAGCCTGTCGCCGCGAAAGCAAATGCTGGACAAATCGGATGTTTTTTGGCTCATTGGTTATTCCTTGAATTTGAGATGAATGGTTCATGGCTAGTTTTGGCATTGTTATACAACCTGGGCTGTGATGTATCAGGTAACACTTGTGGATTGAAGTGAGCAGAAATTCGCGTAGTCACGTCCTCGTTTCCAAGTATTCCAGGTGGTACATTTCTGTTACCTGACGAACGGATTTGACCTGTCGGCGTAGAGGTCGACGGTTCAAATCCGTCCGCCCCGACAGCAGAGAGAAGATGCCTGACCTGATTGTGAAAGCAATGGGGTTGGGCATCTTTTTGTTGTTCCGGGCAGGATGAGGGCATCGCGACTCACCAGCGCTGCGAGGGAGGTAGAGGCAAACGGCGCTTGCGTTTGCCTCGTTTGTTTTTGTCTATATACTGAGTTGTGGTCCAATTGGGTAGGTGACAAGAGGGCCTGCGACCTGGGGCGAGCGGATTGGGAGCCGGTGACAGCGGTGGCGCACTATCAGGTGGATGCGGCAGCGATTGTGGGCGCGTGTGAGAGTTAGATGAACTTCTTACGGAGGGGTATTGAGGTATGAATTCTTTGACGCAGCAAGGTATCGCGGCTCTCAAACAGGGAGATAAGGTTCAGGCACGACAGTGCCTACGTGAGGCTACTGTGAAGGACCCCGGAGATGTGCAAGCCTGGTTATGGCTATCCGGCGCTGTTGAAACGGACCGAGAGCGAGCGGAGTGTCTACAGCATGTGCTACGTTTGGACCCTGATAATCAGATTGCCACAAAGGGACTGGCTCAGCTTGTCGCTCGTGGAGCGGTGAGTGTGCAAAGCGAACCGCAAGCCCCTGCTCAGAAAACGCAAGTAGCAGTTCTGCCAAACCCTCTTGTAGATGTACAGCCAGTACCCAAGGCTGGCGCCGCCAGAGCAACGCAGAAAGCGATTGACAAGACGATCTTCATGGTCAAGCCATCATTGATACCCGTTTTTGTGGGTGGTTTTCTCATTGCGCTGATATTCATTGGCTTTTGGTTGCTATTAATGGGTTTGGTCCCCAAGGGGGAGACTGGCTCACTATTGCGCGCGATATTCACGTTCTTCTTGGCGATTTATGCTTTAGGTATGGGATTTCAGTGGCTTGTGGCGCTGATTCGCCGGCTTTTTGCGCGCTACACGCTGACTTCACGTTACTTGATTGTGAAGAAAGGTGTCCTATCCCGTTCTCAGAAGACTATCCCTGTGCAACGCATACAGAACGTGAGTCTGCGACAAGGGGTGGGGGACCGGCTTTTCGGCCTTGGTTCGGTCATCGTTGAATCGGCGGGTGAACGCGGGGCGGTTCGCCTAATCAGCCTGCCGAATTGTCAGGAGTATGTAGACAAGATTCTGGCGATCGCAGAGCGATCTGGCGAGAATCGCAGCCTTTGAGGGAGACTAAGGCTACATGGGTGATGATATTGTTGTGACTTGAGGAGGCTGCTGCGCCAGCATGACTGTGCAGCACCTTTTTGCGGTAAAAGCCAGCGAGCAATACAACAGATACATCATCGCTAGGAGTGATCAAATGAGCGAAAATGATCTAGAACAAGTGCTTTTTATGGCTCGTCGAGCATTGCTGATCTTGGAGACACAAGCTGCAGGGTACACGGAGTTGACTATTCCCGTGCATCTCAGGATTGAACTAGACAAGAAACGCGAGGAGGTGGAACGCCTGGAGGGGTATAGCGCTTTAGCGCGTCCACTGAATGAATCACGAATACCGCTGAATAACCTTGTACAGCGACAATATGATCAATTTGTGGGAAGAGAAAAAGAATTACAGAAACTTCAGAGACTTCTGTCTGTAGAAGGACGCTCATATCTCTTCGGTATTCATGGTGTAGGAGGAATCGGGAAAACCTCATTGGCCCTCGAAATTGCTTGGCGATATCTTGAGGGCAATGTGGAGAACCCTGAGGTAGAGCATTTCGATGCCGTAATCTGGACTTCTGCAAAGACAGAAACATTGAAGGCAAATGGTATTGAACCAAGTAAGCCGATGGTCAGCACTCTTGACCAAATCTACGATACAATTTGCGTCGTGTTGAAACGTGAAGACATCCGACACGCAAATCGTGATGTCCAATCAGAAATGATTCGTCAGGCATTGCGGAGTTGCCGTGCTCTATTGATAGTTGATGACTTTGAAAGTTTGAGTCCTGAACCTGTATTGAGTTTTCTCGTTCAATTGCCGAGCCCTACTAAGGTTGTCGTGACGGCACGCGAAATTCTGGATACTGTGCATCCGATTCCACTGGAAGGATTGCCTTTCGAAAAGGCGCAGGAGCTCATCCAGCAGCAATGTGAAATTCAAGATAGGCGTATTACCCTCACATCAGAGCAAGTACGGGAATTGTTTAAATTGACAGGTGGAATACCGTTGGCAATTGTGTATAGTATTGGCCGTGTGGCTTGGGGATGCGATCCTCAATCAGTCTTGACTTCCTTGATAAATCGAGAAGGTCCCCTTGTCAAATTCTGTTTTGAAAAATCGTTGCGGCTCATTGAAAATACTCCATCCGAGACAATTCTGAGAGTTTTGACTGTATTTGAGAAAGACGCTGGACGTGAAGCGTTAGCTTATATGACGCAATTAGATGATGAACTCCTAGATGATGGGATCCTAAAACTGACGAGGTTATCCCTTATAAATAGGCATGGTAAGCGCTTTGATCTATTACCATTTACTAAGCAGCTGGCACAAAATTTCGTCGACCGCAAATCGTATTTTTCAAGGCTTGCTGATTGGTACAAGGATTTTCTTAAGGTGCATGGGGGATATCGTAAAGTTCGAAAGGTGCGTCTGCAACACCTGGAAGGCGCAAACACAGAGTTTGGGTTCAGTAAAATCGATTCTGAAATAGAGAATATTCGAGGGATTATGGAGTCGCTGTGGGGTTCTCCCGCGGATTATGATTTTCGGTTGGTTTATTATGGAAGACGACTTTCGGATTATCTGTATTTTAACGACCAATGGCCCGACCGCATTAAGTGGTGCAGTCTTTCTTACGACATGTTGTTACAACAGCAGCCTTTGACTGATAAAGAACGTTACCTTGCAGGCTGGTTGGCACGGGACGTGGGATGGACTCATTATCAAAATAGTGATTGGCAAATGGCAGCTGAGTGGGCATCGCGTGCATGGAGCATGATTGAACCGATGACACTTGGTGGTATGCCTGAAGATAGGGATTCTGGCAAAGATGAAGACGGGGGTATGGAGTTTTCCTGGCTTTATACAGTAGTGCATGGATTGCGTGCTCATGTTGCCATGCGTCAGGGAAGCTATGATTTGGCCGAATCACTTTTTCGTAAGTCTTTGGAAGTTCAAAAACGTCTTTATGATAAGGCTTCGGATGAACGGGAACAAATCCGCAAAGCTGAGCAAGTGGCCATTTACTATTCGGACTTAGCTAATTTAAGGCTTGAGAAAAAAGATTACGAGGGAGCTGCTGTCTTTTTCCGTAACGTGCTAGATGAACCCTGGTCTGCGAATTTGGGACGTGTTATAGAAGCGCAACTTTCTCTGGCTGAATTAGCTTGGAAAGATCCTCAAACTACTCGGGAAGACTTGGAAAATGCATATCACACTGTAAGAGAAGCTCATCAGAAGCTCGATCATGAAATGGAAATCGAGCAGAATAAAATTCGCAAGCGCAATATTGATCACTGTAAATCACTGTTGCAGCGTTTTCAGGCACGGTTGGGTGTTGCTAGTGATGAAACGTAAACATTGCCTCTCGAATTGAATGGAAAAACCCATGAAATTTCATTCCCCCGCCTCATCGAAGTTGACCTGCCCATCAAGGCGATCTCGGCGCATGCGCGACGGGAGAAGTCTATCCAGCACGGGCATATTTCTGCGCTGTATATTTGGTAGGTGCGGCGACCACTGGCGGCATGCCGAACGGAGTGAGGGGGCGTGTGAGGTTGGCCGAACTTCCTACGGAGGGGAAAGGATTGATTTTGCCAATGAGTGAGCATTCTCTGGAACAAGCTCTTGCGATGGCCCGGCGCTCGCTGGAAGTGCTGGAAACGCAGGCTGCCGGTTATTCTGTGTTGACCATTCCCGCACACCTGTTTCTGGAGCTGGAGGAGAAACGCAAGGAAATTGCGCGCCTGGAAACGCAGGTGCGTGCTGCTGCTGCGGGGACGCCGGGCCTGGGGTTGCCGCATAACCTCCCGCGGCGCGGTGAGTTTGTGGGGCGTGCGGTGTACAAAGCGCGCGTGCACGAGGCGTTGCGCTCGCGGTCGTATCTGGTGAGCATCGAGGGCATCGGCGGCATCGGCAAGACTTCGCTGGCGTTGGAGGTGGCCTACGAGTGCCTGCAGCCCGGAGAGAGCACGGCACACTTCGATGGCGCGATTTGGGCCAGCGCCCGTGACCGCAGCCTGAATCTCGACGACGTGCTGGACGCCGTGGCGCGCACGCTGGACTATCCCGGCATCGCGCAGAAACCTTTGGAGGAGAAGCGCGAGGGTGTGGTGCGTCTGTTGCGTTCTGGCGCGTATCTGCTGCTGGTGGACAATTTTGAAACCATCACTGATCCAGCTGTAGGTGAGTTCCTGCAGGACTTGCCGGAACCCTCGAAGGCGCTGGTGACGACGCGGGAGCGCAAACTGGAGCGAGCGTGGACGATTCCGCTCAAAGGGCTGGAAGAGGCTGAAGCCCTGGCTCTGATCCGTGCTGAAGGGCGGCGGATTGGGATGCCGGCGTTGGAGCAGGCCGAGGATGGCGTGCTATTGCCGCTCTACACGGCGACGGGTGGTGCGCCGCTGGCGCTCAAGTGGGCAGTAGGGCAAATCAAGCAACCCGGACAGTCATTGGAGACGGCGTTGGTGGCATTGCATGAGGCGCGCGGGGGCCTATTTGAGTATATGTTTGCGCGCTCCTGGGAAATGTTGACGCCGGAGGCGCAGCGGGTGCTGATAGTAATGCCGTTGTTTGCAACATCTGCGGCACGCGAGGCGATTGAAGCAGTCAGTGACGTGCAGCACTTCGCTCTCGATGAAGCTTTGAGGCAGCTCGTTCAGATGTCCCTGGTTGATGTCACGGATGAGCTGGAGATGCGACATCGTCGTCTTCGACTGCATCCTTTGACCAGGTCTTTCTCCGGCGCGCGTTCATGTGGCTTGCCTGAGACCGGGTCTTTGATGAAGCGAAGACTCATCGAATACTATCATGCATACACCCAGCGCTACGGCGGTCGCTGGAGTCAAGAAGGGTTCGATGAATTGGATAGGGAGTTCCCCAATCTTGCCGCGATGCTTGATGCTGACTTTGAGGCCCATTTCTTCGACGAAATCATTGGTATTTTCATCAAAATCAACGATTTTCTGGTTATTCGAGGCTATTGGAACATGGCGCTGGATTTCGGAAATCGCTTCATTGAAAAAGCTACAGATTTGGGTAAGCTCCATAAGGCAGCTCGGGTCCGGCTTTGGCCCATGAGTTGGGTCCACCGGCATCAGGGATATCTAGATGAGGCGCGTTTGGAGGCATCACAAGCCCTAGAGTATTTCGAAAGTCAGAATGACATACGGTACATTCATTTCGCAAAACGTCACCTTGGAAGGATTGCTCAAGAGCAGGGCGACTTGGAGCAGGCGCAGGTTCTGCTCACCGAAGCGCTGCGTTATTTCCAGGATAAGGGTATATCGCGTGAAGTCATCATGACTGTGGTCAATCTTGCAGAGATTGCCTTGAAGAAGGGGCTGCTGGATGAGGCGAAAAGGCTATGTTTGAGCCAGTTGGATGTGGCGCGCCAGTTTGATGATCCCGAACGGTTGGCGACGGTTTATTTCACACTCGGTCAAATCGAAAACGACCAGGGGGATTTCGAGCGGAGTAAGGCATACCTGGAAGACTCGCTGAGTTGCATGCGAAAGGCGAAGCGCCCGGATGGTGTAGCGGGCTGCTTGTTGGCTTTGGGGAAATCCGCAATCGCAGCCGGCAAATTGGATTCAGTGATGGGCGACCTGGTTGAAGCGCGGCGGGTCTATGTGCAGTTGGATGTGGCTGAGAGAATTCGGGAGATTGATCAGATCATCAAGGAGTTGTGAAATGAAGCCAAGGGAAATTCGCAATCACGTGTATTGGGTCGGAGCTGTGGACTGGAATCGCCGTCTGTTCGATTCATTGATACCCTTGCCAGACGGGACCAGCTACAACGCCTATCTCATTCAAGGTTCGGAGAAAACTGCGCTGGTTGATGCAGTTGACCCGGCGATGATAGAGGTCTTGAAACGCCAGTTGGCGGATGTGGACCGCATTGACTATATTGTCGCGCAACATGCGGAGCAGGATCATGCCGGCGGCATCCCGTTTGTCATGGAAATGCACCCTGAAGCGGTGGTCATCTGCAGCCCTAAGGCGAAGGAATTGTTGATTGACCATCTCGAAATTCCAGCGGAACGGGTCAAGACCGTGGGGGATGGCGAAAGCCTCTCCCTCGGTGACAAAACGCTGCAGTTCGTTCACACTCCCTGGGTGCATTGGCCCGAGACGATGACGACGTACCTTCCCGAAGACCGGATTCTGTTTAGCTGTGATTTTCTCGGTTCGCACATTGCGATGTCCGATTTGTATGCCGGGGAGGCGCCTTCCGTCATTGAGGCCGCCAAACGCTACTATGCTGAGATAATGATGCCCTTCCGCAAGATTGTGCAGAAGAACCTCAGCAAAATCCGCAGCCTGGAGTTCGATCTGATTGCCCCGAGTCATGGTCCAATCTATGATCATCCAGAACAGATTCTGGCGGCTACCGAAGATTGGGCGTCCGACAGAGTGTCGAATTTGGTCGTCATCCCGTATATCTCGATGCATGGAAGCACCGCCATCATGGTTGACTACCTGGTTGCAGCGCTGGCTGAGAGGGGGGTAACCGTTCAGAAATTCGAGCTATCCACCACCGATATCGGTAAACTGGCGATGGCGCTGGTGGATGCGGCGACTATCGTGATTGGTGCGCCCACGGTCCACATGGGACCTCATCCCAATGTCTTTTCTGTCACCCACCTGGCGAATGCATTGCGCCCCAAACTGAGGTATGCGGTGATTATCGGCTCTTACGGTTGGAACACCAAGGTCGTTGAGCAAATCTCGGGCTTGATACCCAATCTGAGCGTGGAGGTTCTCAGCACGGTGCTGTGCAAAGGGGTGCCCAAAGCGGCGACCTTTGCCGAACTGGAAACTCTTGCGGACCTGATTCAAGAAAAACACGCCGCACTTTGAAGTCGCGCCGCCGGTCGCGGCGGGTTTTTGCGGCTGAGGCGATGAGCAGAGAAAGCATTTTTCGCGCCGCGGTGCAACCGCGGCGCGAAAAATGACTCAAGGAAAGGCATTGAGCCCGGTTGCGCGAGTATTGCGCGGTTACTGGACCTGGTATTCCAGCGTGCGGTCGAGCTTGTCGTTCAGGTAGATTTCGACCTTGTATTGCCCCAGGGGCCAAAGCTGGTTGTTGGCGATGTTGAAATACAGTTCGCCATCGCCGCTGGTCAGCTCGGTCTCATCAATCAGCGTGTTCAGATCCACACCCTCGACATCTGCCGCAATCCACGAGGTTTTGACCACGGTGTCGTCGGGAGCGTTCGCGAGGGTGATGGTCAGGTAGATGGTCAGGTCATCCTGGTTGAATGTGGTCATCTCCGGACTGCCGCTTTCGTTGACGGACAACCTGGCGCTTTTGATGTTCGCGGTGCTAATGGTGCCGCCGCACGCCAGGGTGACCAGCGTCAGCGCGGCAATCAACATAATGATAATCGACTGTTTCTTGATCATGATGGTGCTCCTCCAATTACCTTGACAGTATCCTCAATGTACCCTAAAATACGCGTGATTGGGTATCTATTTGTGATACAAATCCTTTGTCGTGCATGACCGGACTTGCTATCGTGGTCACACATTGGGAGATCGAAGCTAGATGGAGACCACAGATTCCTTTGGTTATTGGGTGCGCCGCAGGCGCAAAGCCCTTGATTTGACGCAAGAGGCGTTAGCGGAATGCGTGGGCTGCGCTGTGGTCACGCTGCGCAAGATCGAGGCGGATGAGCGCCGCCCCTCAGAACAGATGGCGGAGCGCCTGGCGCAGTGTCTGGGGCTTCCGGCAGCGGAGTGTCCCTGGTTCATCGCCGCGGCGCTGGGTGAGCAGGGTGTGGCGCGGAAGTCGCTCCCCAAGGATCCCACCATCGCCAGCCCTCAGGGCAATGTCCCCGTGCCCATGACGGCATTGATTGGACGCAGTGCTGAGGTTGCCACAATCACGGCGCATCTGCGCGGCAAGGAATCGCGGCTGTTGACGCTGACGGGACCCGTGGGTGTGGGAAAGACGCGTCTGGCGCTGGAGGTGGGCCGGCAGCTGCAGGCGGATTACCGGAATGGCGTTTACTGGGTGCCGCTGGCGCCGGTCCGCGATTCAGGACTGGTAGCAACGGCGACCGCGATGGCTCTCGGCGTCCGGGAGGCGCGCGACCGTGACCTGGTACGCTCGGTGCTGGATTCTCTGGGTAGCAGGGCTGTGTTGCTCATCTTCGACAATTTCGAGCACCTGCTGCCAGCAGCACCGTGGCTCTCTACGCTGTTGGCTGCGTGCTCCAATTTGCAGATTCTGGTCACCAGCAGGGCGCGCCTGCGCCTGTATGGTGAATCCGAGATTGCGGTGGCGCCCCTGGCGTTGCCGGACCTCCAAGACCTGGCGGCGGCAGCGGAATCACCCAGCGTGCGGCTGTTTTGCGAACGCGCCCGCGCGGTGAGGGCGGATTTCCGTCTCACCCC
>JAKJAC010000114.1 GCA_022707705.1 Chloroflexota bacterium | reverse complement strand
GCCGCCCAACCGCCAGGCGTTCTCGTCGTGTACTTCTCCCACGATGCGGCGTCCACGCCAGGCGCAGAATTCGGTGGGGGCGATGTTGGCAGGAACGTCAAGCGTTCCCGGAACGTCAGGCGTTCCCGGTGACCCCTGCGCAGCTGCCGGAAGAGGGCGGAAACCGGTGCGTTTCAGCCCGAGCGGCAGGGTCACCCGGTCGCGGATGGCGGCATCGAGGCGTTGCCCGGTGAGCGTTTCAATGCTCATGCCCAGCAGAATCAGCCCGATATCGCTATAGATGATGCGACTGCCGGTGGGATAGGAAAAGAAGGTCTCCAGCGCCATGCGCCGGGCGGCATCTGCGTCGACTTGCTGCCATAGGGGGCGCCAGGCGGGCAGCCCAGAGGTGTGCGTGAGCAGCTCGCGGAACGTCACACTCCCGGCATCGGCTGTTGCAGTTTCACCGGGCACATTGACCACCGCTCCGGGTTTGAGCGGGTTCTCGTAGGGCTGAATCGGGCGCAGTCCGTCGAAATCGGGTAGCACGGTTCTGACCGGTTGATCCAGGCTGACCTGCCCTTTCTCCACCAGGGTCATAAAAGCCGTCACGGTGAACAACTTGCTCACCGAAGCCATATCGAACAGGGTATCCCTTTGGGTCGACTTTTGGCGCGTCTTCGGATCGAGCCAGCCATAGGCGCCCTCCAACTGTGTCACGCCATTCTGCCGCACGACCAATTGTGCGGCGGGTGTGACGGTCTCTACAGCATGGTTCAGCAGCTCCTGAATGGCATCAGTCCGCATCTTATCTACCCTCTGTGAAAAAGCGCGTTTGGGCAATGGCTCCCTTTTCGCCCGCCATGGTACTCACTCTGCCAGGAGCTCTTTGACGACGACGTGATACTGCCGGTAGGGTGTGAAGCCGAATTTGCCGTAGAAATCTGTGAGGCTGGTCCAATCAATGATGCAGCCCCGTACGCCCAGCTGCTTGAGGTGCCGCGCCGCCCCATCCACCACTGCGGCGCCGTAGCCCTTGCCGCGCGCCGAGGCAGCGACGCCGAGGGGACCGAATTGCCCCCAGGGGTGTGGCAGGCGGTGAGGGTAGAAGCGCTCGATGGGACGCAGCGAATCCTCTAGCGTGATTTGGCAGAATCCGGCAGGCTGTTGGCAGCCCGGCTGCTCGGCATTCGGGCTGCCCGCAGCCTGGGGCCAAAGCAGCATCCAATCTGCAGGGCGACCGCCCTCCCGGAAGAACTCCTGGCATTCGAAGTGCCAGCGACCGGGAAATTCGTGGCTCAGAAAATCGAACAAAGCCGCCTGGTCCGCCTCTGTCTCTACCGGGCGCAGGATGGGCGCGCCGGCGGGCAAGGGTGGGTCGGGATAGGCAATGAGGTCGTTTGCCACGTCCCATTCGATGCCTTCTGCGACATAGCCACGGTGCGCAAAGAACTCGTAAGGGGCGGAACCTGGTCCGGCGAGCAATCCCGGCGTAAAGGGCCTCAGGCTGCCGCCGGATCGAATCTGCTGCGCTCCATGCAGGTCGAGCCACGTCTCAGCCCACGCCAGCAGCGCGCTCCCGTATCCCTTCCGTTGCGCAGCGGGTGAAACTGCGAGCGCATCTATCCATCCTAGTTTGTAGGTGGAGTCGCCAGTATAAAGCCCACCGGCTGTTCATCTTCGAGCGCCAGCTGCCCTGCCTGGCTCACACCGGTGCTGAACCGGGTATTGAAGGCGACAAACGCCGGTGTGATGGCAAGGTCGGAACCGCACGCTGCCGTCCAGAGTGCTGCCGCAGCAGCATGGTGTGTCTCCATCTTTAGGTCAAAGGGAATCAGTTCCATCGGTACCTCCCAGTTCTATGAATGGTACTTTCCAGGTCTTGTACGATTTGTGGTAATTCTACCAGGGAATGGATGATCGCAACTGGCTGGATACTTTGCTCAGCGGCGTAGGGATAGGCTGCCGCGCGCATGACAGGGTCTAGACTGCGTAGAGCTCCTGGCAGATTTTCCTGCTTCCATACGGGTTGAAAACCAAACGCTCGTGCGGGCAGCACGTCATCCGTGTAATAGTCTCCCACCATGATGGTGAGCGTTGCCTGTTGGGGCCAATCGCCGTAGAATGCGCGGTTGCGCTTGAGCGCTTGATGGCTATCCGGTGTGAGGATAGCGTTGAAATACGGCAGGATGCCCAGCGCTTCCAGGATGGGTTGTTGGTATTTACGCAGCCCTTTGGTTGCCAGTACCAAAGCGCGCTCTGGTGCGACCAGTGCTTGCAGGGTTTCCAGAACGCCAGGGTGAAGCACGGCGAACGGTGGTCCTGCATGTGTTCGAATCAACATTTCGGCATTCGTCTTGACCGGGATGCCGAGCCGTTGGCCGATGGTCTGGAAGATATCATCCCAATCCATCGCTTGGGTCGGCAGGCAGGTTGGATCGGCTTGCCGGCGGTAATTCTCTTCGAAGAGCAGTTTGCGCAATGTCGCTGGGTCCAACCCCGAAACAGCCAGCTCGTCCAGAATTGCCGGCAGCACCGCCGGTCTGAAAGGACCGTCAATGAGCGTCCCGTCCAGGTCAAAGAAAATGACCGTCCGGTAAGGCGTCGCTACAGGGTAGGTGCTACGTGCTGTATCATTGGTCATGTGCTGTTGTCATTCGGCTAAAGGGAACGCCCGGCGTTCCAGTGACCGGCAGGTGACCCTGCGGTAGGACCTCTCCCCAGAGAACATTCAGGAGAGCTTCTAATGTGGGCGGATTCAAGCCATAGGTTGCCAGAAGGGTTGCCTGCTCCGGCATCGTCGCCAGATCGTAGGGCGTGCGAATCGCGACGACAATCACCGGGGATGAGGTCTTGACGAAGGCTTCGACTAACTTCACTTGCTCTGGGAACCGGCTCGCATCTGCCACAGCCACAATCACCACACGCCCGTCCCGCGCCATGCTGAGCGCGCTCTGTCGCTGCGCCCGTGTCGGTTGCTCATCCACGACGATGAACGGCACATCCAGCTCCCGTCCCAGACCGTTGGCAGCGGGCGTCTCCACGACGAGCAGCTTTGAACCAGGCGTCAGGGGGAGCGCTGCCGGGCTTCCCGTGCGAACCAGCGTGATGGATTGGTTGGCTACGGCGCGTGATAGCGCCTTGGTTTCGAGTGTGCCGCAGGTAGCATCCGCGGCGGCGACATCTACCGGCTTGGGGTCGAGCAGCCCAAAGGAACGCCCGGCGTTCCATCGTGCTTTGGTTTGCAGAACCCGGCGCACAGCTTCGTTCAAGCGTGTTTCGGGAATGCGCCCGTCCTGAACCCAGGTCTGGATTTCGCGGAAGGCAGCGCGGTGCAGCGTGTGATCGCGATTGAAGAGCAGCAAATCGGCGCCGGCTTGCAGTGCGGTTGCCGCTGCAACCGGAACCGGATACCCGCTTTGCACCAGCGCCCCCATTTCCAGCGAATCGGTGACGAGCAAGCCCCCATATCCCAGCTCATCGCGTAACAACCCCGTGAGCACCTTGGGGGAGAGCGTCGCTGCCAGTCCCGGCGTCGCATCAATCGCGGGGAAGGTGACATGCGCCGACATGATTCCCGCGACATTCGCGCGCATGGCTGCTTTGAACGGCACGAATTCCACCGCTTCCAATCGTGCCCGCTCGTGCGGTACGATTGGAAGTGACACGTGCGAATCCACACCGGTATCCCCGTGCCCCGGGAAATGCTTACCAAAGGCGAGCACTCCACCCGCCTGCAAACCCTCCAGGAAGGCGACGCCGTATTCCGCCACCAGCTCCGGTTCCGAACTGAAGGAGCGTATGCCGATGACGGGGTTGGCGGGGTTGTTGTTCACATCCAGATCGGGCGCAAAATCCGCGTTGATTCCCACCGCGCGCATCTCGGCAGCCATTGCCTGCGCCACACTGCGACTGGCTTCCACGTCACCGGTTGCCGTCAGCGCCATCGCGCTGGGGAATTCCGTGAAACCCTTGGCCTCCGTCAGCCGGGCAACCCGCCCGCCTTCCTGGTCAATCGCAACCAGCAGCCCCGGATGGTCGCTTTCTAACGCGGCGCTTTGCAGCGCATTGGTCAGCGCGGCAACCTGGTGCGGCGACTCTACATTGCGCGCAAAAAGGATGACCCCGCCCACGTGATACTTCTGGATCATTTCCAGTAAGCCGGCATCAGCCTCCAGCCCATCGAAGCCAATCACCATCACCTGCCCAATTTTTTCTTCCAACGTCATCTGTGCCAGCAACGCTTCGATGTCTGGGCTTGGCGTTGGCGTTGGATAGGGTGTGAAGGCTGGTTGGGTCAGCGATGGCGACAGCGGCGGCGCGGTATGACTTGGTGTGGACATGCGGGTGCAACCTCCTGCTAGGATGGAAAGCAACAAGGGAAACGTGAGAAGGGCGCGTATGAAAATCTTGTCAGTCAGTCTTTTCATGTTTCGCTCATCGCTTTTCGGGGGTAGGGGCGCACCTGCGTGTGCGCCCCTACCTGGTTCATTTCCGAAAACGTCTTACCGCAACGTATAGCTTTCAGCGGCGGCGGGGATGTAAGTAGCGCTGGCCCAGAGGTAGTAGAAGAGGGGCGGGTACATGACATTGTAGGACGGGTTGCCGAGTCCGACGGGCAGGCTGCTGGTGGTGAAGAAGTTGAGGTCGTAGTTGGGGGGTTGGGGGTAGGGGTAGACGGTGTGGAAGGTGCCATCGCCGGTAGCGGCGGGCTTGAGCGTGCCATCGAGGAACTGCTTGGCGATGTAAAGGTCCGCCTGGTTGTTCTTGTAGATAGGATCGGTGAAGGGCAACCACCCGGAGACGCGGGTATCGTAATTGATGACGTCGGTGGAGTAGCGTTCGAAGAGCGCCAGGACGGGGAGTTCCTCGTTGACGACGCGGGCGAGGGTCGCGATAGCCGGTTTCTGAGCTTCGGTATCGAAGCCCGCAGCGGCGGCAGTGAGGAGGTCGGGGATATAGACATCCTTGCCGGTAGCGGGGTCGACCTGAGTCCAGGGCCAGCTCATGCCCTTGAGGGCATCAGTCGCCTCGGGGGCGTTGCGCGGGGTGTTGAGGTAGTAGTTGTAGGAGGTCTGGGGGTGGGGTGGGTTGTAGTAGATGGAGAGGTCCACGAGAATCTGGTACTTGCCCTCTTTCTGGGCGGTGGCGCGCTCAGCGGAAGGATAGCCGCGGACGGTGGCTTTGATGCCGAAGGCGCTGAGTTGCTGAGCGGCATTTTCGGCGGAGCCGAGCCAATCGGCGAAGTCAGCGGGGACGGCGAGTTCGACCTCGAAGGGCTTGCCGGTGTCATCGAGCCAGGCGCCGCTGGCGTTCTTGGTGAAGCCGATGCCGGTGAGCAGTTCTTCGGCTTTCGTCCAGTCCTTGGCATAGGGGTTGAGTTTGGCGATATCAGCCTGGGAGAGCCAGGTGGGGACCTGCAGATCGGTGAAGCCTGCCTGGTACTGGATACCCTTGCCGGCATCGCCCATGGCGACGGTAGCGTTCTCGTCACGGTCAATGATGTAGGCGAAAGCCTGGCGGACTTCCTTCTTGTTGAGGGGGTAGACCGCCTGATTGAACCAGAGACCCGGACCCGTGCCGGTAGGACCGGTGAAGATTTGGAGATTATCCATGGTCTTGATCTGCTGGACATCGGAGGGGGTGTAGCCGTGCGTGCTGTAGTCGACCTCATTGGAGAGGACGAGAGGCAGGGAGGCGGCAGTCTCACCGTAGTAGACCAGGATTTTCTCGAAGTCAATCTTGCCGGCGTTGAGACCAGTGGCGTTCTTGACCAGTTCGAGTTGGGCTTCGGTGACGGATTCGGGATCGAGGATGAAGGGACCGTAGGCGACAACGGTCTCGGGCTTGAAGGCATAGAGATCGTCCACCAGCGCCTTGGCGGTATCGCCCTTGGGATCCTCACCCTTGGCGCGGAGCGCCGCAGCTTGATCCATCCACTTGCCGTAGACGGAGTAGGGAGCGGGCTGGTTGGCGCGGAGGATGAGGCGCAGAGCGCGGGGCGAAGCCGCCTTGATCCAGAACTCCACGGTGGTGTCATCCACAGCGACCACGTCCTGGAGATACGTCCAGACGCTGTTGTTCTGCGCCCAGTAGATGTTGTAGGTGCCGACGAGGTCGAGCGCGGTCATGGCAGAGCCATCGCTCCACTCCTGTCCCGGGCGCAACTTCACGGTCAGAATGTTCACCACACCCTCGGGCCATTCGCGTTCGACGGGAGTCGGCTCAGGCGTGGCTTCCTGGGTGGGTTCAGGGGTCGGCGCCACAGTCTCGACGGGGGCGGCGGTGGTGGGCGCCGGTGTAGTCGGCTCTGGGGTGGTTGCAGGTGTAGGGCTGCAAGCTGCCAGCAGAGTCGTCAAAAGCAAAACGATCGTGAGAAAACGGTACTTACGCATTGTTCCTCCTTCGGAATTGTGAATAGAGCAAACAGCTATGGGATTTCAGGCAAGAAAAGGGTATTTCAGCGTCCGGTCACCTCCTTCTGGACTTAGTGCAAAAGCAAACTGCTATTGGCTTTTACGGGCAATAATGGCTATCAGTGCGATCATGATGATGCCGACACCCAACGCCAGGACGGTTACGACGAACTCAGCCGTGCCCGGCTGTTGGAAAAACAGCAATGCCAGGCTCGTGAGCGTAATGAAGATAGCAACCCTAAACCAGAGCTGTCCGGCTTCTGGACTCATAGCACCTCAATCTGCCTCCGCCGCCGTTTCGTTTACAAGTCCCGCCTGGCGGCGCCGTTGTGCCGGATGGCAGGCAACGGCGCTGCTGTAGGCTGTACCCAGCCCTTCAGCGCCGCTGTACTCAGCGCCGCCATCGCGGAACGAAGTCAGCTGCGGGACCACGGTCTCGCAGTCTCCGCCCTCAAAGAACGGACAGCGTGGGTGAAAAGCGCAACCGCTCGGCAGCCGTAGCAGGCTCGGCACATCCATGCTGCGGAGCTGGATGTGTTCTTTTGTGCGGGTTACATCCGGGTCGGCTTCCGGAATGGCAGAGAGCAGCACCTTAGTGTACGGATGCTGCGGCGCTTCTACCAGCTGCCGGGCGGGCGCAAGTTCTACCAGACGCCCCAGATACATCACCCCGATACGCCCTTCCCAGGCGAAGTACTTGGCTAATGCCAGGTCGTGCGTGATGAAGAGCACGGCTAATCCCATCTCCTTTTTGAGCCGGAGCAGCGTGTTCAGCAGGCTGATACGGATGGAGACATCCACCATTGAGACCGCTTCATCGGCGACGATGAACGAGGGATTGACCGTGAGCGAGCGCGCTACCGCGACCCGTTGGCGTTGCCCACCACTCAACTGGTGGGGGTATTTGTCGAGAAAGTCACTTGCCGGCGTCAAATCCACCATCTCCAGCAGCTCCCTGGCGCGGGAGCGGATGGCTGATTCGCTGCCCACGGGCCAATGCCGCTTGAGAGGTGCCGCCAGGGTGCGGTAGACGGAGTGCGTCGGATTGAGCGAGGCATACGGGTCCTGGTGGATCATTTGCACCCCCAGGCGATACCTCTTCCAGCTCTCATCTTTCAGCGTGGTGATATCCTCCCCCTGATAGAAGATTTTCCCCTGTGAGGGTTTCAGCAAACCCGCGATCATTTTCCCCGTAGTTGTTTTCCCACAACCGGATTCGCCCACCACGCAGAGAATCTCGCCTTCCTGGATCTCCAAGGAGACATCATCCACGGCTTTGATGAAAGGAACGCTCGGCGTTCCAAGGACGCCCGGCGTTCCAGGTCGCCGTTTCACCTGAAAGCGGCGTGTCACATGTTCTAGCCGTATCAATGCGGTCATGCTGAAGCTCCTTTCTGCCCGGCGTTCAACTGGGCGCGAGCGCTCTCCCAATTCCAGCACGCCACCCAGTGGGTGTCATCTGTACTCGGAACCAGCTCCGGTTCCTCTTCCCGGCAGCGTTCGGTGGCGAGCGGGCAGCGAGGATGGAATTTGCAGCCCTCTGGCAGATCAATGAGGTCTGGTGGCGACCCGGGTATCGAAGCGACATGGTCTTTGTGGGCGGTCAGGGTGGGCACGGCATTGATCAGGCCGATGGTATACGGATGCACCGGATTCTTGAAGGTGGTGTAGACGTCGCTCAGCTCCACCAGTTTGCCGGCGTACATCGTGGCGACCCGGTCAGCTAGTTCCGCTGCCAGGGAGAGATCGTGCGAGATGAAGATGAGCGAGAAATCCAATCTCTGTCGCAGCTCTTTCAACACATCCATGATGTTGCGTTGGGTCAGAATATCCAACGCCGTGGTCGGTTCATCCAGAATCAGCAATTGCGGCTCGAGCAACAGCCCTAACGCGATGAGCACCCGTTGGCGCATCCCGCCGGAGAGTTCGTGAGGGTAGGCGCGCCAAACCCGCTCTGAGTCGAGACGCACCAGCTCGAACAACTGCCGCGCGCGCTCAGCCAGGTCCTTACCCTGGAGATAACCGTGAGCGCGGGCCGTATCACCAAACTGGTCTGAGATGCGCAGCACGGGATTGAAGGCATTCAGCGCCGCCTGGAACACCATCGCGCATTCCTTCCAGCGGAATTGTCGCAGGTCGCGCCCTTTGAGCTGCAGCACATCTATCTCACCGGCGCCGCCAGTAACGCTGCCGTTGCCCGCATTATGACGGCTGTAGAGCAGCTGCCCCTGACTAACGGTAGCAGTGGATGGCAGCAGCCTTACCATGCCTAAGCCCATGGTGGTTTTTCCGGAACCGCTCTCGCCGATGAGCGCCAGCGCCTCTCCGCGTTGTACCTCGAAGGAAACATTGCGCACGGCTTGCACGGCCCCTCGTTTCGCTTGATAGCTAATCGTCAATCCTTTGACCGACAATGTGGGGGCATGGTTCGGTACCGCCGTACGCGGCGCCGCCGTATGCTGTACCCAGCCCTGCGGCGCTTCGTTGAGCTGTTGGTTCATTTCACACCCCCCTTCGCAGTCGCGGGTTGAAGATTTCTTCCAGCGAGCGTGAGAGCATCACCAGCGAAATCTGAAAGAGAATGATCGCCCCCATCGGCACCAGTAGGCTGGCAGCTGCATTGGGATTGTAGATGGCGTTTTTGGCGTATGCTAGACTGAACATGACCCCCCAGTTGTTGCCAAACGGCACGACGCCCAGGAAGACCAGGCCCGTTTGAGAGTAAATTGCGCTCGTCATGGCGTTAATCATCGCAATCACAATATAGCTCATCATATTGGGCAGCATCTCGCGGAAGATGATGTGCGCCGCCCCCAGGTCCAGCAGCTGCGCTGCTTCCACATATTCCCGTTTTTTCAGCGAGAGCACCTGTGAGCGGATTTGCCGCGCCAGACCGGGCCAACCGAAGAACGCCAGGAAGAGCGCTAGCATCCAGACATTTTCCAGCCTTACCAGCGTAGCCACCACGACGAGCAGCAAGAACCGCGGAATCGTCAGCCAGATATCGGTGATGCCCATCATCAGGCTATCCACCCACCCGCCGAAGAATGCGCTCACCGCGCCGATGGTGACCGCAACGAAGGTGGTGATGATGCCCGCCAGGAAGGCCACAATCAGCACATCCCGCCCGCCGTGAATGACCATCTTCCACATCTCGCGCCCCTGGAAATCCGTGCCGAGTGGATGGGCGGCTGAGGGCGGTTGGTAGATTTGATCCACGTGCGCTTGTGTCTCTGGCGGTATGACCAGCGGTCCCACAAAGGAGATCAGGGTCATCGAGAGAAAGACGATCAGCCCCAACAGGCCGATTTTGTTGTGCGCCAGCAGCTTGAGAGTGCGGAGCAGCGCATTCTCACGAGTCGAACGCATAACCGATGAGCTTTCCATATCACTCACCTCCACCGGTGATGCGAATACGTGGATCGAGCCAGCCATACAGCAAATCGGCCAGCGCCGTTGAAACAATCACCGTAATCGTCGTCACCAGCAGAATCCCTTGCATCACCGGGTAATCGCGTTTACCGATTGCCTGGCTCAATAGCAGCCCGATACCTTGATAGACGAAGATGAATTCAATCAGAATCGACCCGCCCACGACAAAACCGAGTGAGATGGCCAGACTCGTGATGAGCGGCAGACTGGCATTGCGCCCCACATACGCCGTGATGATTCGCAGATCCGGCAGCCCTCGCGCGCGCGCGACGGTGACGTAATCATCTCCCAACGTGCTGATGGTGCTGCTGCGCATGGCGAGCATCCACCCTCCCAGGGTCGAGAACACATAAACGGTGCCCGGGACGGCATAGTGCTTGAAGAGATCCACCACGAACGGCAGCGTGAACCCCGGTTTGATTCCCGGCGATAGCGACCCGCGCATAAAGTTCAGCGGCACCACTTTCCAGGTCACGCCCAACAGCAACACCAGCACAATCGCCGTCAACGTATTCGGGATGGATTCGATGGCGGCGCCGAAGTTGGTGAGCGCATGATCGAGCAGCGAATTGCGCCGGTAAGCCGCCAATGTCCCCAGGAACATGCCGATCACAAAACTGATGAGCAGCGAGGTTCCTACGCTGAACAGGGTCCACGGTAGCCTTTGCGCGATAAGTGTGGTGACCGGTTTATTGATTGCCAAAACGTAGGAATCCCCCAGGTCGCCTTTGAGCAGATTGCTCATGTAATCGCTATATTGCTGGCTCAACGGCGCATTCAGATCAATGCGCAGCAGGCTTGCCGCGCGTGTATACGCCTCCTCCGAGGAAAGCCCGCTGTCCATCAGGCTCATGACCATGATTTCCACCGGATTTCCGGGCAGCGCGCGGATAATGAAAAACGTCAATGTGACCACAACCCAGACAATGAAGACTTTCTTGACAATCGTGCGCAACCAGAAATTCGTCGCAATCTTTTCGAGGAGTTCGCGTGCTGTCTTTTTGGGTCGTAGTGCCGTTGCCCCTGAACTCATTGGGAATCACCTCCAGTGTGTTGGGTTGCCGCGCAACCCCTTCTATGTGTACAGCAGATAAGGTCTGCGCTGTTCAGCAAATGCCGCGAGGTCGCTTTCCCACCCGGCGACCAGGTCTTCTACCGGGACGCCGCTCATAAGCGCTTCCCGCACTTGCGCTGAACCGGCGAGCAGGTCCAGGTGCGCCGGTCGCCCCTCCCAACTTGAGCGTAGAAACGCGAAGGCGTTTGAACGCCCATGGTCGGGCGCAACGCTCTGGCACGCTGCCAGCACGTGCAATCCCATGCTGACCGGGCGTAGCGCTTCTCTATTCACCACGTGGACCTGGATGCCGCTGCATACCTGATTGGCGTGTTTATCTGCTGTGGGCGTGAACGTATGGGGGCGGAAGCGAACCCCCGGTAATTGCAGCGCGTTGAGTTGTTGCGCCAATTCGGTGCCATCCATCCAGGGAGCGCCGCAAATCTCGAAGGGCAGCGCCGTCCCCCGTCCCCCAGAAACATTGGTGCCTTCCAGGAAGCACATCCCCGGATAGACCGTGACGGTTGAAAGGTGCGGCATTGCCGGCGAGGTGATGACCCAGGGCAATCCCGTCTGCTCGAACCATTGCTCGCGTCGCCAACCCCGCAGCTGCATCACGGTCAGGTCTGCGCCTGGGGCGGGCGCGCCGAATGCGCCTTTGTCATTCATCCACAGCGCCAGCTCCCCCAGAGTCATCCCGTGCCGGATGGGAACCGGAACGACGCCGACAAAGGATTCGAAGCCCGGTGCCACCAGCGGTCCCTCCAGCGTCATGCCGTTGAGGGGGTTAGGGCGATCCAGAACCCAGACCGGTTTTCCGGCTTTGCTTGCCCCTTTGAGCAGGTGCCAGAGCGTGCTGAGATACGTGTAGAAGCGCACGCCCACATCCTGCATATCGAAGAGCACCACATCCACATCCGCCAGCATCTCCGGCGTAGGCTCTTTTGTCGCCCCGTAGAGGCTGAAGATGGGTAATCCGGTGCGCGCGTGCGTGGCATGTCCTACCGCCGCGCCATCCGCCGCTGCGCCGGCAAGCCCGTGTTCGGGACCGTAGAGCGCCGTCAGCTTGACTCCCGCCGCGCCCAAAGCCTCTATCGCATCGGTCAGGTCGGGGGTCACTGCCGGAGCATGTGTTGCCAGACCTACCCGGCGGTCCCGTAGTTGCTTCGGAATCTCATTGAGCAGATGCATCAAACCCGTTTCGATCACCTGGAACTCCTTGCTGTCTCAGACGCCGTATCCGGCGCCGCGACCACCGAGGTGGAATTGGAATGTTATGGTCACCCCTCTGATGTTTTAATACATCTGCAGCGTGGCGCGGAACTTGTAGCGGTCGCCCCGATAGACGGAAACGGTATACTCCAACCGCACTTCTTGATCGGTGGTGGTGAGGCGCTCCATTTTGAGCACGGCAGCGGGGGGATGTATTTGGAGCAGCAACAATTCCTGTGAGTTGCCAAGCCCCGCTTCGATGGTCTGTTCCGCCCGGACCAGTCGCAGCTGATATTCCGTCTGTAGCACTCGATAGAGGGATTCGTGGGCAAAATTGTATTGAAGGATGCCAGAGCAGAAACTGTGATTGAGGTAGGAGGTCTCGATTGCCAGCGGCACGCCGTTTGCCAGACGCAGGCGTGCCAGCAACACCAGTTCGGCTTCGAGAGGCACTTGTAGCCGTTCTGCCAGGTCGGGTGTCGCTGGAATCAACCGCGCTTCCAGAATCTGGCTTGAGGGCGCGCCGCCGCGCTCGATGACATCCTGGCTAAAGCCGGTGAGATTGCGCAGTTGCTGGTTGATTTTCGGCTCACTCACAAACGTCCCTTTGCCTGCGCGCGAATAGACCAACCCCTCGTGGATCATTTCGTTGATCGCCTGCCGCACGGTCGTGCGGCTGACGCCGAACTGCTCGCAGAGTTCGCGTTCTGAAGGCAGCTGCTGGTGCGGCAGCAAACTGCTGCTGCCGATTTGTCCCAGAAGCGAGTTTTTGAGTTGCACGTACAGTGGGGTGGGCGCCTCACGCTTGAGTTCCATAATCCCCTTGTGGTAATAACTGGTAATGACAGGTAGATACCAGTATCATAGGCGAAAAGGGCAAAAATGTCAATAGGCGCGGGCACGAGGTGACAAATATCGTAGCTGTATATGATTAAGGCAAGGATTTAGAAGATGGTTCTCTGCACTGGTTGATTTTCGCGGCGGGACTTTGCCCGC
>JAKJAC010000113.1 GCA_022707705.1 Chloroflexota bacterium | reverse complement strand
GAGGCGCAGAGGGTTTTTGAGTGATCTAGCCGATTTTGCCATTGTAGTTTTTTTGTGTGTGATTTTCGTGATTCGGACTAAGAAACCCGAAGGGTTTCCCCCGGTTCACGAAAATCACACCTGCAGAGAGAAAACGCACCTCCATATTCTCCCGCCTTGCACCATGGTGCAGTCTAGGGTACAATGCATAGCTGAAGCCCAGATAACCAACTGTGTAAAGGTAATCACAGGTTAGGCAAGCAGGCTGTGGTTGCCCCAATGCAGCTACCTTAGTTGCAGGAGGAACGGGATGTTTCATGCTGCCGACCGGGTTCTGGTAGGGGTGCTGACCACGCCCGAGGATTTCAAAATCGCGCGAGATTGTGGATGGTATCGCATTCCGACCCGTCATGCACCACCCTCGGTCATGGATACCGCGGTGTTAGCCTTTTATTTCACCTCCGCCTTCAATGATGAGAAATGGGCGATTCACTGGTTTGCAGAAGTACGGGGTTATGAACTGATGCCGCGGCGCGATTTGCTGCCCGAGCAAGCCGACCATCCTCACGCGAACGACCTCTACTACAAGATGCAGCTGGGACCGCTGATTCACCGGGAGCCCCCCATTCCGAGCCTGCGCTGGAGGCGGATTACCTTCCTGGAAAGCACCTGGGATCGCTTCAATGCCGCAGAGGAAATCAACGACCTGTATATATCGGGGGCAGATGGGCTTTATGTTACCCTCAAAGAGAGCGGGTTCTTCCCAGAGCGGGAATACCTGCTCCACGACGATACCATGACGTACACCGCCGATATTGCTATCCCCTGCCAGGAAGGCGTTGTTGCCGTGGTTTTGAATGAACGTCCGGCGCCGGACCATGTCCTCCGCAATCATGATCTCGGCACGGTGTTGCAGGCAATCACAGCGCATGGCGGTCCTTTAGCACCGCAGAAACGGAGTTAGAGCACATGACAGCACAAAGCTTTCAACAACTTACCCCCAACCTGTGGGTCACGCAAAGCCCTATCTTTGACACCAACAGCGGCATCTTCATGGATGCGGGGCAAGCCTGCCTGATTGATCCGGGCATCACGGAAGAGGAAATTCGGGGCATCGCGCGGTTTACCCTGGAGCAAGGCGCCTCGGTGCAGACGATCATTCTCACGCACGGGCACTGGGATCATCTTCTGGGTCCGGAGCACTTTCCGGGCGTCAAGGTGATCGCGCACACGGAATACAAGCGCACCCTCGCCCAACGCAGCGAAGCCATTCTACAACAGATCAGTCGTTGGGAGGCGCAAGCCGGGATATTGCGTTCCCAACCCTTGCGCCTGCCGCAGCCCACCCTGGCTTTTGAGGGCACTCTGAACGTGAGTTTGGGCAGGTATACCCTGCGACTCATTCCTGCAGCGGGTCACGCCGCCGACCAAATCGCGCTCTATGAGGCGGAACATGGGGTCCTATGGGCAGGCGACATGCTCAGCGATGCCGAGATTCCCTTGGTGAGCCATAACCTCAGCGCCTATCAGGATACCCTGGCGCGTCTATCCACGCTGGATGTGCGGGCGTTGATTCCGGGGCATGGGACGCCAACCACCGACCCGGTTGAAATTCGGGCGCGTCTCAACGCCGACCAAGAGTATCTGAAAGAGCTCTCAGCACAGGTACACGAAGCGGTGTTAGCGGGGAAGTCCCTGGCTGAGACCGTCGCTGCATGCGCCGGGATTGCCTTCCGCCAACCGCAAGAGAACGCCGGTATGCACCAGTTGAATGTAGAAGGCGCATTTGTGGAGCTGGGCGGCGTCTCAGATACGCCGCTGGTAGGCTGGATGCGAGAAGAAGCGTAATCAGCGCTACGCACAGTTCAGGCAAACACCATGGATAGTCTCACCGAAAACCAAATCCGGGCTTATCGCGCCCAGACATACCGTTTGACCCACCCCGTCAAAAATCCTGAGGATGCACGCACCTGGGTTGAGGAGCGGGGTTTTATCCTGTTTTGGCCCATCAAGGGCGTCATATTGCCCAGTCTCTGGGCCGCAGTTGCCGGCGAGCGCCCTGTTCCGGATGAACATGATGATCCAGGTCATATCACCTGGGGGTGGAAAGACCAGGCGCTGGACAAAAAGTGGTGGTATTACGCCAAAGTTTTGCGCAAACGAGCGGGGTTCATCTCACTTGATATCGCACCGCTATTCTATGCGCTCAGCGAGAACTTTGGCTCGCCTGAGGAAGATTACCTGGACCAATACCGCCAGGGCACGTTGACCCAAGAAGCCAAGACCATCTATGAAGCCCTGCTCCATGAAGGACCGTTGCACACCATCGCCCTGCGCAAAGCCACATTCATGTCGGCGGATGAATCAAAAGTCCGCTTTGAGCGCGCTCTCACGGAACTCCAGGCGGATTTCAAGGTTCTGCCGACAGGCGTGGCAGAAGCGGGCGCATGGCGCTATGCGTACATCTACGACTGCACGCACCGCCATTTCCCATGGTTGCCGGAGCGCGCGCACGCCTATGGCATTCGAGAGGCGCAACGGACGCTGGTGGAATGCTATTTCCGAACCGTAGGGGCGGCGCCTGCCGCTGAGGCGAGTAAGATTTTTCAATGGCCCAAGGGAGATGCGGAAAAGGCGCTACAGGAGCTTCTGACGGCCGGATGCCTGCGCCAGGCAGAAATCGAAGGACAACGCACCCCCTGGGTAGCTACAAATGCGTTGTGGGAACATTGATATGATAGTGGTTGACATTCTTTGTTTTCTGTGCTAGGATATTTTAAGTTTCAGAGAACCTCAGGGACCTATCAATGAGACACAATGATCCAGTATTTCAGCCGCGACCTGAGCAGCGCCCTCAGCCGCCCCATATCTGGGGAGGTCGAGGCAAGTAGCGCGGTGTGTCTTGTTACCCTTCAGCACATCAAACCAGCCTACGGAGCCTCCGGTGGCTGGTTTTTGTTTTCCAGAAGGAGGTGAATGCGCTCAATGCCTAAAACATCAGGATCATGGGTTTGATTTTCGGATTCAAGCAGGGCTAAGTCGTTGTTTTCACAGATTAAAGGGAGGGGGAGGTCATATGTTCAAGCGAATTGTTGTTCCAATCATCTTGCTCGGTTGTCTGCTCATCAACCTCACAGGCTGCGGTGGCGCCAAGGACACCATCAAAATCGGCCTTCAAGGTCCCATGACCGGCGATTATGCCTATGAGGGGAAAGGCTTTCAGAACGCGCTCAACATGCTGGTGGAGCAGGTCAACGCGGCGGGCGGTATCAATGGCAAGCAGGTCGAGCTCATCGTCGAGGATGATGCCGGCGACCCCACGCAATCGGCGCTGGTGGCGCAACGGTTGGTGGATGCGAAGGTCGTCGCCGTGATTGGCGCCTATAACTCTACTGCCACGGAACCCGCTTCTGAAATCTACAATGAGGCAGGCATTCTCCACGTCACGCCGTCTTCCACAGCCGTACGGCTTACGACTAAGGGGTTCCCACGCTTCTTCCGGGTGTGCTTCCTGGATGACCGGCAGGGACTCTTTGCCGCGAAGTTCATGCAGGAAGTGCTCGGCGCGAAGAATGTGGGCATTCTGCACGATAACTCCACCTACGCTCAGGGGTTGGCAGAGGAGACCAAGCACTATGCCGAAACCCTGGGCCTGACCGTCGGCTTCTACGATGCCATCAATCCCGACGATCAGGATTTCACCCCCATTCTCACCAAAATCGGGGCAGCGAACCTCGATGCGGTCTATTTCACAGGCTACCATTCGCAGGCAGGGCTGCTGCTCAAGCAATCCGCAGAACTGGGGCTAACCGTGAAATGGGTGGGCGGCAATGCAGCGAACAACCCGGTGATGGTGGAGATTGCCGGCATCAAAAATGCTGAGGGAGTTTTCGTCACCACTGAGCCGTTGCCCAAAGACTTGAACTACCCCGAAGCCCAGAAGTTCGTCGCCGATTACAAAGCCAAGTATGGCGAGGAACCCGACAGCGTGTGGACCATCATGGCGGGAGAGGCTTTCAATGTCATCCGCATCGCCATGGAGCAGACTAAATCCACCGACCCGGCGACCCTGGCGGAGTACCTGCACACGCAGATGAAAAACGTCAATGGGCTAACGGGACCCATCCTGGGGTTCGATGAGAAGGGTGACCGGTTGGGCACAATCCATGTGGCGTATGTGATTGATGCTACGGGAAATTTCGTCCTGTACGAGAAACAACCTTCACCATAAGTCCCTACAAGGTCTGTGGATTTAGGCGGGGGAATTCCCCCGCCTAAATCCACGGGTAATAACGGGTAACCCTATGCAGTTACTGCAGCAAATCATCAACGGAGTCACCATCGGCTCCTTCTACGCGCTGGTAGCCCTTGGTTATACCATGGTCTATGGCGTGCTGAAGCTCATCAACTTCGCCCATGGTGACCTCTTCATGTGGGGCGCCTATCTCGGCTTGACCGGGGTTTCCCTGCTGGCGGGCTTGGCAGGGGCAGGTCAGCCATGGATGGCAGTCCCGGTCATCACCGGCGTGCTGGCGCTGATTGCGCTCACCGGCGTGCTCGTCGAGCGCGTGGCTTACCGCCCGCTGCGCGCGGCAGGCAGGTTGGCGCCAATCATCTCGGCGCTGGGGGTGGCCTTCATCCTGGAGAGCATCGCGCGCAATGTTTACGGCGCGCGTTGGCGAACATACCCGACCGGCGTCGCCCCGGCAGGAGGCTTTGTGCTTGCCGGGAGCGTGCGCATCAGCACCATGCAGATCGCCGTGCTCGTCATTTCGTTTCTCCTGATGGCAGGGCTATATCTCTTCGTGCAACGGACCCGCGTGGGCACGGCGATGCGCGCGGTTTCGCTGGATCACACCGTTTCACGGCTCATGGGTATTGATGTCGACCGCATCATTGCCCTCGTGTTCGTCATCGGTCCGGGGTTGGGCGGCATCGCCGGTGTGGTGGTCGCCCTGTATTACGGCTCCTTTGACTTCACGTTGGGATGGAGTTTCGGGCTGAAAGCTTTCATTGCGGCGATTCTGGGCGGCATTGGCAATATCCCCGGCGCCATGTTGGGCGGGATGTTTTTGGGGTTGGTGGAAACCCTGGCGTCTGGCTATATCTCGCCGCAATGGAAAGATGTGATTGCTTACGTGATTCTGATCATCATCCTGATTTTCCGTCCTACCGGCATTCTGGGGGAGCGGGTAGCAGCCAAGGTATGATGAACCGGGTCTGCGCCCGGGCCGGCAAGCACCCGAGGTATGGCGGTAATTTTTCTTTGCGGAAGCATGTATGAACTTATCCTGGTTATCCCGTTTTCGTGAACGACCGTGGCTGTGGCAGAGCGGCTTAATCCTGTTCGCCATTCTCCTGCCCTTGCCGCTCGGCGATTATTATCGCACCGTTGCGTGGCGAACGGTGCTCTACATCATGCTCGGATTGAGCCTGAATCTGATTGTCGGCTATGCGGGCCTGTTTCAGTTGGGACACGCCGCCTTCTATGCGTTGGGCGCGTATACCGCCGCTATCCTGAACTTGCAGTTGGGAATTCCTCTGTTCTGGACTTTTCCCGCCAGCATCCTGGTGGCGGCGCTCTTTGGTTTCCTCATCACCCGCCCGATTCTCCATCTTCGAGGCGATTATCTAGCCATCGTGACCATCGCCTTCGGTGAGGTCGTGCGCCTGGCGTTGGTCAACAATATCTTTGGGATCACGGGTGGCGCCAATGGCTTGAGCGGCATCGCGCGCCCGCGCCTGTTGGGGCTGGAATTCCGACAGCCCATTTACCATTACTACCTGGTGCTGTTCTTCCTGCTCATCACGATCTTCGCGATGCGCCGCCTCGAAAACTCCCGCCTGGGGCGCGCGTGGCTCTACGTGCGGGAGGATGAGACTGCCGCCGAAGCCATGGGAATCAACACGACCCAGGTCAAGCTGTTGGCATTCGTGCTGGGTTCGGGTTGGGCGGGGCTGGCGGGCGCACTCTACGCGGCGCGCATCACCGTAATCTCACCAGATCTTGCCAGATTCATGGAATCCGTGGTGATGTTCTGCATTGTCGTGCTGGGCGGCACGGGTTCGATTCCCGGCGTGTTCATCGGCGCTCTGGGAATGGTTACCTTGCCGGAGCTCTTCCGTCCCCTCAAAGACTGGCGTGACGCGTGGTTGGGGGTGACGATGGTCGTGATGATGATTGCGCGCCCAGAAGGGTTGTGGCCCAGCCGGCGCGTGCAGCTGGAGCTCCAGGAAAGTGAGGCGCCCCATGGCTGAGCGCGCGCTCACGAGTGAGCCTCCACTCCTGCGAGTCCGGCAGTTGACCAAGCAATTTGGCGGATTGATGGCTGTGGACCATGTGGATTTCGAGCTGCACCCGGGCGAGATTCTGGGCTTGATCGGGCCGAATGGCGCGGGAAAGACGACCATCTTCAATATGATCACGGGATTCTATTCGCCAAGCACCGGCGAAATCACTTTCAAGGAGCAGTGCATCGCGCGCCCCGCTGCCGCCGGGTGGGCGCGGTTACGCGGTGAACAAGCTCCACGCCCCCACCGCATCACACAGCAGGGTATTGCGCGTACATTCCAGACTATCCGGCTCTTCAAAAACCTCACCGCGCTGGAGAATGTGATGGCGGGGCTACACCACCGGACCAAGGCGGGCGTCTGGCAGGCGCTCACGCGCTCCGCAAGCCAACGCGCAGAAGAGGCGAGCATTGTGGCGGAAGCCGAACGCTGGCTGAATTTCATGGGCTTGCACGCTTATCGCAATGAGCTCGCCAAGAACCTGCCGTATGGCGACCAACGCCGGTTGGAAATCGCCCGCGCCCTGGCAACGCGCCCCGCGCTGCTCACGCTGGATGAACCGGCGGCAGGGCTCAATGAGCAGGAGACTATCGCCCTGGTGGCGCTCATCCGCGAAATCCGGGATACGGGTATCACGGTGCTGCTCATCGAACACGACATGAAGATGGTGATGGAGCTCTGTGAGCGTATCGTGGTGGTGGACCACGGGCGCAAAATCGCCGAAGGGACTCCCGCCGAAGTGCAACGCAACGCTGCGGTCATCGAAGCCTATCTCGGTGTGGAGGAGGGTTGAGATGAGCCTGCTGCACATCGAAGACCTGGACACGTATTACGGCTACGTTCACGCGCTCAAGGGCATCACCCTGGATGTCGAAACCGGCGAGATTGTCACGCTCATCGGAGCAAATGGCGCAGGCAAATCTACCACGCTGCGCGCCATCTCCGGGTTGATCCCCATTCGTGGGGGCAGCATCAGCTTCGATGGACAGCCCCTCAATGGCGTGCCCGCCCATAAGATTGTGGAACGCGGAGTCTCACATGCGCCCGAGGGCCGGCATATCTTCGGCACGCTCACGGTCACCGAGAACCTCAACATGGGCGCGTATATCCTAGGCAAGGATCAAGATGCCATCACGCGGAACCGCGAGCGGGTCTTCAAACTGTTCCCGCGCCTGGAGGAACGCCGCCGGCAGTTGGGGGGGACCCTCTCCGGAGGCGAGCAGCAGATGCTCACGATTGGGCGCGCGCTCATGGCAAGTCCGCGACTGTTGCTGCTGGATGAGCCCTCACTGGGGCTGGCGCCGCTCCTGGTCCGGCTCATCTTCGATACCATCCGCGAAATCAACGCGGCGGGCGTCACCGTGCTGTTGGTCGAGCAAAACGCGCGCGCCGCACTGAAGATTGCCCATCGCGCCTACGTGATGGAAACGGGGCGTATCACCCTCGCCGGCGATGCCGCCGCATTGCTCGCCGACGAACGCGTCCGCAAAGCCTACCTCGGAGAGCAGTGAGCCGAGGCGTAAGAGCAACGCTTAGCTCCCACTGCTACCCGCTATGAACGCATTCAAAGGCTACGTCCTCGTCATCGTTGCCGCCCTGCTGTGGGCTACCATGGGGCTGTTCTACAAGGGTCTCATGGCGACCTATGCCCTTCCGGCGCTGACCATCGTCTTCTGGCGGGCGGCGATTGCCGCAGTTGCGTTGTTCCTGGCGCTGTTAGCGTGGCGCCGGAGCAGCCTGCGCGTTCAGAGGCGGGATTGGCTGCTCTTCCTCGGCTTTGGCGCCATCGGCGTCGCCGCGTTCTATGCCATCTACATTCACGCCATCAGCCTCAGCGGCATGGGGGTGGCAGCGGTGCTGATGTACACCGCCCCCATCTGGGTGACCCTTTTCAGCGCGCTTTTCCTGGGCGAAAAGCTTACCGGAAGCAAGGCGGTCGCGCTGTTCCTGGCGCTAACAGGCTGCGCGCTTGTCGGGAAGCTCACCGATATCAGCGGTGTATCTCTGAACCTGCCCGGAATTGTAGCCGGGTTGGGCGCGGGCCTCACTTATGGAGCCTATATCCTCTTCAGCAAGGGGGCAGCACAGCGGGGCTATTCCCCATGGGCAGCATTGGCTTATGCCCTGGCATTGGGGACGCTCTTCTTGTTGCCCTTTCAGCAACCGGCGGAAGCGCTGCGCCCCCTGAGCTCACCAGGAATCGCCCTCTGGTTACTCGTTCTGGGTTTGATTCCCACACTCGGCGGCGGGGTGGCTTTCAATGCCGGGTTGCATCACGTCACAGCCAGCAATGCCAGTATCGTCGCCACCCTTGAGCCGGTCATGGCGGCTTTTCTGGGCTGGGCAGTCTGGGATGAACAGCTCGACACGCGGCAGTTTCTGGGCGCAGTGCTCATCCTCGCCGCGGTGGTGATTCTGCAGCGTCCACCCAAGCGCAGGGATAATCGCGCGCCGTAGGGCGTTATTGCAGCAGCGGGCATTGTAGTTCAGGAATCTCAAACCGGTTTCATTACACACAATGTGCGTTGCGCGCGGCAAAGTAACACTTCTCACCAGTACGTAACACGCCCACCCAAACCAGAACTCTACTAAGCAGTCATTTCAGTTGAAAGCCTCCCGCAAAAATCCGGGCTACAAGAAAAGCCACACCTAAGATCGTGAGAACAATGATCAAGATGAACCAAGCTTTCAACCACACGGTAAGTGCTCTCGCCTTTCTCCTGGCAGTTTCTTTCTGCCACCACCATCGCCCCCAATGTTTTGTATCTGCGAACTCATAGCGATACACACCTAGAAATACTGACAGCGTCGCAACCCCATAATACCACCATGTGTTTGGCACTAGATTTGATGTGCGACCTAGTAATATTACCAACGAAGTCATCATCAAAAACGGTATAGATTGGTCACGCACTAATCCTTTTGCCGCTAGCACCCGCCCCAGAAATATACCTGGTAAAACGCACAAAGCCCAGATCCCCATTGTCTTAAGGAAAAACACAACGATGTTCATGATTTTTTCTTCGAAAACAATCACTTAGTCGTCAGTCGGATAGTCATTTTCGTGCTTGGATGGAGTGCACAAGCACATGGCGTCCCCTCTGTGAAAAGACTCGCGTGGTTCAAAATGCCCCCTCTACTTGGTAAAATCTATGGACCATAAACGACTACGTCATTGATCACCGATCCGGCGGCGAAGGGACAACCTATAATGGGGTTACTACTAAACGCCTAGCTCCCTGCTGTCATACCCCATCCCAGAACATCACTGGCAGTCATACCATCCGTTGTACTAGCTATAATTGCCCTGGCTGGTATTATATCGCCGGCTATTTTGAAAGCAGTCTCCAATTCTACAGCAGCCTTTCCCCTTATCCTAATGGTAATAGCCGCGACGTTGCCCTGTAAACTGCCGATCCGTCGGCGGCCCAAGGCTACGCCATGGGCATACTCCCGCTCCGCGTCCCGCCGTAGGGGAGATGCGCCTGAAAGACAGGCGAGCGCTGCTCGCCCACTTTCGCGCCGCTGGCGTTGGTGGCGAGGCTGGCGCTGCCAAGATGGTCGCCGTGGAGATACGTGAGCACGCCGCCCTGCCGCATGGCGACGCGATGGTTGCCAAAAGTGCAATACTTAGTCACGACGCTGCCGGTCTTCTCGTAATGGGACCCAACGTAGGTGGTGGTATAGCCGCAGCTCTCACTGACGGGTTTCATCATTGGGGTACCATCGCCGTCATGCGTAAACGTGGTCTTCACGGCGTTGACCGTCGCCTTCGGCAAGCGGTTCTCCTGATTCCAGCTTTGCGTATGGCTCACGCTGTTTTCGACACGGGTAAGCATATTGCCGTTGCCGTCGTAGGTGGAAAAGTACAGTTCAAAGGCCGGATACGTCGCAGCGTGGTTGGGCTAACCGGTGAACTGATAGCTCGTCGGCATGGTCTTGGAGTTGTAGCGCGTGCCATTAATATTCAGGCTTAATTCTGGCGCGCACATGAATCAAACGCTTCGATTTTTACTCCCAGGCCCGGCCAAGGTTGTAATCTGTTAACTATGGTTTCAGCAAAAATACTTGGGTCGAGCAGAGAAAAGTATCCCGACCAGTGAATGCTTTCTTGAACACCTAACAGCCACTCGTTGTATTGTGCCGGGTCGAAATACTGGACACTCAATACTGGTGTATGGTCATCAAAGACGATCTGTGCGCCACGATCACGTCTGATTTGACGCGTTGCGGGATATTGTAGAATCACTTCGATGCCTTTATCGCGGTAAAATAACCGCGCATGAATGTGCTCTCCTGCGCGACCACACCCCAACATTAGGAATATTTCATCTGGCTCTCCAAAGACATCCAACACGGTCTTCAAAGCCACACCTTTAATCCGCAATTCTAAACCTGATACGACCTTCCAACCATTATCGGCAAAAAGGACCTGACCAGAGCCGCCCTCATGGATAGAAAACCCGATTGGCATTCCTTCACTATCATGGATGCCATACAATAAGCCACTTTGCGAAAGCTTCTCAATTACCAAATCGCGTCCTGTCATACCAATACACACATCGGCAACACAGGGGGCCTGTGTCAGAATGGTTGGAATATTCTTCATGCTTGGGGGAATCACCAAACTCCAGCCCATAATTACCCAGACAACATACAGCAAACATCCTACAAGTGGAATCCCGACAACTAAGAGTAAAGGGAGTTTACTTGCCCGCCACATTTGTTTCATGCTTTGCCCAAATCGTATCATTTGTCCCTCACTCATTGAAATAAGTTGTTGTTGCCTGTACTTGAGTTAAAGCCGCCATAACTCGGTATTCCACCGTATCGCTGAAAACTGGAGTAAGGAGACCCCTGAAACTCACCCTTATCTGTGGTCAGTGATTTACCCAGACGTACCATAAAACCTGCGCGTTGTTGAGATGTCGTGCTTAATCGACCTGGACTCAATACGGAGAACATAAATGACTCGGCAAAATCCTCCGAAGGCCCATTACCTGCATAGGTTGATGGGAAATTCTTGTCGGTCGGGTTATACCACACACACTCTGAACGATTGGGACAAAGCATAGGGATTCCGCCTAGCAGTATAGACATTGCATCCGCCAGCCCACCACCAAATAAAGCCGCGCCAATGGGCATATCAGGACCAAATCGATTATCGAGAACGTGACCTACTTCATGAACTACATCATCTACTTTAAAGCCACTCTGCTAGAAATACACGTTACTGCCTCGCACATGATGGACTCCGGGGAGCACCAAGTTGCCAACTACACCAGCATGAGAAGAACGAGTCCCACCAAACGCCATACGCATTCGTCCTCGAGCATCACCCCCACCCATTCGAGCGAACCAAAGTTCTATTTTTAGCGCACCTTCCAGATGAATCCGAAGCTGCTCTACTGACCAAATCCCGTGAGATCCCAGGCCTGCAAGCGACCATCCATATTGCTGGTACAGTTGATCGGCTAATGCCCAACATTCTGAATCGCCAACCACACAATGCCCACTGGGGTCCGTATACCTGAGCGGATTCCCCAGCGTGTAGCTGTAGCGGTTGAGCGACTGCGGATTCGCCGGATCGGGAACTATTGTGTCCGCCTGGATGAAGCGTCCCAGCGTGCATCACTTATCTTAACCATCCATTCTAGACTTAACGGAGTGGGCGGTGAGACCTCCTGGGAGTAGAATGAGGCTGTCAGTCCAATCCATTCTAGTCCACAGGAGGTTAAGCTATGTTAGTCGAAATCGAGTCTTTCGTCAATTGGGTGCGCCGCCGCAATCCCACCGCGCGTACCTGGCGCGATTACGGGTACGACCTGGCGCAGTTCGTGGCTGCTGTCGGAGACCGGTCGCCCGCAGCCGAGAGTAACACCACCTATTTGTTGCGTCCCCTCCATCGTCTTTTCGTGGTGCGAAATTCTTCAAGCTGCCGTCTAGCCGTTCTACGCCAGTAAGCGGACAACCACATCACGACAAATATAAACAGAGTGCTTGCGATTCCCCCGCCGACAATTAACCAGAAATCACTTGAACCCATGCCGAAACACAATATGCTACCCCATAAAAAACCAAAAACAACAGCCAATATCTTCGCATGTTTAGAACCATTCCAGTTCCCTATTAGCCAACAAATAACTGCTGCTACCGCAGAAATAGTAGAAATCAATCCGAGCCACAATTTCATACGACTATACCTCTACTTTGTTTACTCACCGAAAACGTAGATGTGATCTCCTATCGTTACCGTGTGATTGCCAATGCTTCTGTAAAGCGACATAGGTTCAGGGACACTTGCTGATGATCCCCAAGCATAGACGAAGCCAAGAAGATCAAGCCCAAAATCAACGGTGGCAGTCTTAGAAAAGGCCCCGCCTACAGTTTCAGCTGATGAAAATGCAGTACCTGCCCCCACTACTGTGATTTTTTTATCTGCTATTTGAAAACCATAAGAATTGCCCGCCAAGTAATCAGATGCCCCTGTAAAAATTGTGGACAAGGTACTGAAGGTTGTGTCTAGCGCATCTAATCCCGTGATACAGTATGCTGTGCTACCAGCCCTAAACCCTGCAAGGAAGCCGACTGGGACTCCAATGGAGTCAAAGATGGGCAATAAGGGATTCCCGTCTGCCAGCGTGCCCGCCGCCGCGCCTAGCAATCCACCACCCCATTCTAACACTGTACCAAGGCGACCTTGGTATCGGTGATGCTCATGATGTTGCCCACGACATCAAAAGTATACACCTGATTGGAAGAATCAGAAGAGGTTCTACAAACGGGCATTCGTAGCAGTTCAACGGGCTTCTGCGTCCCCTATAAAGCCCACTGCGCGATA
>JAKJAC010000112.1:3089-13436 GCA_022707705.1 Chloroflexota bacterium | reverse complement strand
GCATTCGTACCGGGGTTGACGAAGCAACCATATCGCACAGCGTGCCTCACAGGGTACGCAGAAGCCCGCTGAACTGCTACGAATGCCCTGTCAGGGGAACGATTCAGCACGGGTGAGATTGTGCTATACTAGAAGTGGCAGGGGACGGGGTTGTCCTCATGGCTTTGCGCGAACACAAGTCTTATTGTGGGAGAATGCATGTGGATCTACGGACCTTTCTGGAGGAATTGGAATCTGCTGGTGAATTGCAACGGGTAGCGGACCCTGTTTCACCTGCTTTCGAGGTGGCGCGCCGCATTGCAGCACAAGATGGGCAGCCATTGTTGTTCGAATCATTGCCCGGTTTTCCCGGTTGGCGGTTAGCTTCCGGGTATCTGGCGCGCCGCGAGCACTTTGCCCGCGCTTTGGGTTGCGCCGTCCCTGAATTGGTGCACCGGCTTGCTGAAGCGATGGATTTTCCACAGACTCCACCCTGGGTCATCGATGCGCCTTGCCAGGAGGTTGTGGAGACTGATGTGGACCTCTATCGGCTTCCAATTCCACGCTATCACCCTCTGGATGGCGGACCCTATATCACGGCAGGGGTAGCTGTGATCCGCGACCCGGATTACGGGCGCAATCTTTGCTTTCACCGGATGATGGTGCGCGATGCGCGCCATTTTACGGTGCGGGTGGTGGAGGGACGCGGTACCGATACCGCGTGGCGCAAGGCTCCTGAAGGATTGCCTATCGCCGTGTGTATTGGTTTGCCGCCGCATGTGTTGCTTGCCGCCTCGATGTCACCGCCCAAGGGCGTGGATGAGAGCGGCATCGCGCAGGCGCTGGGACACACGCCGTTGGCGCGCGCGGTGACAGCTCCACTGGAAGTCTTTGCTGAAGCTGAATTGGTATTGGAAGGCGTGCTCACCCAGACCCTGGATATCGAGGGACCATTCCCGGACCTTACCGGCACCATGGATGGGCAGCGCGAACAGCCGGTTTTTCGTGTGGATGTGCTGACGCACCGGAAAGCACCGATTTTCCATGCACTGTTGCCTGCTGGGTTGGAGCACAAAAACCTCATGGGGATGCCCCGAGAGCCTACCATCTTCGCTGAAGTGAGCAAAGTGGTGAAGTGTACTGGTGTTGCCATCACTCCCGGTGGGTGCTCCTGGTTGCATGCCGTCGTGCAGATAGCCAAGCAAGGTCCGGAGGATGGCCGGTTGGCTATCGAGGCGGCTTTCCGCGGGCACAGCTCACTGAAGCATGTAGTGGTGGTGGATATTGATGTAAATCCCTATGATAGCGCCGATGTGGAGTGGGCAATCGCGACCCGTGTGCAGGCAACGCGCGATATCGTCATCTACCCCGATCAACCGAGTTCCAGCCTCGACCCTTCTGCACGCCAAATTCCGGGTCAGAAGACCCGTAGCGACAAAATCGGCGTTGATGCGACAATCCCCTGGGGGGAGCCTCCAGAAGGTTTCCTGCGTGTGCGTTATCAGTGAGTCCTTATCATCGCGGCGCGTGCTAATGCGCGTCGCAACCGGAATGCTTTTCAGAGATTCCAGGCGCCTGGATATGAACCTGTATGCTTTAGGGAGGTGGAAATGAACACGTTCAACCGGATAGTGATTGTGGTGAGCCTGTTGGTCTTGATTCCCCTGGTGACCGTTTTTCTGGTCATCCCGCATGTGATTCTCTCGGATGTGGGCCGGTGGGCTACGGATGTGGGACGGCAGCTCTGGGCGGCAGATGTGCCCGTGCGTCTGGGTATTGGGTTGCTAGCTGCGTTGATTTTCACAGTTCTGGCGCTGGTGCTGGTCTTTCTGGAGCTGCGTCCTCGGCGGAAACGTTTCATCCGTGTTGAGAACCTGACCGGTGGCATGGCAACAATCGGCATCGAGAGTGTGGTTCGCCAGCTGGAATACCGTCTTGATCCCATACCGGACGTGATTGCTGTGAAACCAGAAATCCAGGCAAAGCGCGGTAAGGTGCAGGCTTTGGTGCATGTGAATATGGCGGCAGGTGTCAATGTGCCGCAGGTGGCTTCGCGGTTGGTAGAAGAGGTCAAGGATGTGCTCGGCACGGAGTTGGGCCTGCGGGTTGCGGGTGAGCCAGAAGTGCGGATCAATGTACTGGCGCAACCAGCAGGGCGCCGGGGAGCTCAACCGCGCCAGGCGGTTCCAGCAACCCCACCCGAATCGCCCGCAACGTCACAACCCCCACAATTGCCGGCTACCAACACGTCTGTATGGCGCGATGATACCGGGGAGCCGGTCGTTTGAACGCGCCGCAATCGCTTGAGCCTGCAGCGCTGCTGGAGGCGCTGCTCTTTGTGGCGCAAGGTCCCGTGAAAGAGGAGGACCTGTTCACCGCAGCAGGATTGACCCCAGAACAAGGCGCTGACGCTCTGCTTCGACTTGAAGCGCATCTTGCCGAGGGTGGGTTGCGGTTGCAGCGTCTGGGGCGACGTTTGCAGCTGGTGACACCAGCCGAAGCTGCCCCACAGATAGAGCAATTCCTGGGACTGGAGGTCAATCTGCGACTGTCTCAGGCAGCGCTGGAGACATTGGCGATTGTCGCTTATGCACAACCGGTCACACGTCCACAGATCGAAGCCGTCCGTGGCGTGAGCTCCGATAGCGTGTTGCGCACGTTGCTCGCCGCTGGGTTGATCGAAGAGGGCGGACGGGCTGAAACCGTGGGGCGCCCGATTCTCTTTCAAACAACCTTTGAGTTTCTGCAGCAATTTGGTTTGACCGGCCTGGACGACCTACCTGCGCTGGAGACGGTAACCCAGAGCGCCCCTCCGACGCCGCCCGCTACGGATGAGGATGCTCAAACTACCATTGTTGATGAACCGGTGTAGTGCGGGTTACTTTCGATTCTCTTGACGAACTTTGTTGCGGTGGAAGATGAAGGCTGAGCGTATGAAGTCCGGGGCTTATGTGCTGCTTGTGGCGCTGATTGTGGCAGGTATTGCCGTGCCGGCGGCGACGGTATGGGCGCAGACTTCTACCAACGCGGTGAGCATCTATTACGTTGGTCCGCAGGATGAGATTTATGCAGCGATACAACGGGCTGCCCCTAACATCCTGGTGGTAGATAACCCTGAGCTGGCTCAGGTTTTTGTCCTGAATGACCCTGTATTGGAGTATGCCCAGCTTCAGGGTATCGGTCGCTCGGTCCTGCGGGAAGAAGTGGGCTTGGTTCTTTTTCTGGGACCCCATTTCCCAGCGGATGCAAATGATATTCGGGCTTTACTGGGAGTGGGCGCCTTTGGCATAGCTGCTGCCAAAACCAACTCGCAGAGCCTGCGGAATAGCACGGAACCCGACCCTTTGCAGACCGCTATTGCCTGGAATTCAGCGCCGGAGCTTCGGGCGCGTTCGGTCGTTTCTAACCCCAATCTGTTGCAGCCTGTGGTTATCACAGCGGCGGGGGAGCCCATAGTGCAACGGGGACGAGGGCGTGAGCAAACACAGGTCTTTGTGATTGGCGCCTGGCTTGCAGATGCCAGCAATGCAGTGTGGACTGAGTGGCCCTACTTTGATTACCTTCTCTACCGGCTCTTGGCTGAGGCTGCTGCCACACCTCGCCTGGTTGCTTTTGCGGATTATCCTCGTGCGCCCGTACCTCAGGGCAGAATTCGCGGAGCTCTGGGGGGATTAGCGGTTTTGAATCTGTTGCTCTTTGTGCTAGCGCTCTTCATCGCCCGGCGTAGCCTTTTCATTCATCCAAAACGCTGGACCGCAGCGCGTTTCACTTCCATAGAGCCTCCCTCCGCCTGGCAGATAGTGGGCTTTCACCGTCCCCTTGCCGCGTTGCTGTTCCTGTTGGGCATTGGACCGCTAGTCTTATTACCCTGGCTGACTTTTCAATTGCAGCTGCTCCCGAATTCGCTTCTGCCCTGGGTTCAGGCGCGGGGTTTCTGGGAGCAAGTGGAGCAATGGTTAGCCGTTATCTGGGTTCTCTTTGATGTAGGGTTAGGCGCAGCGGCGGTCTGGCACTTCTCTGCGTGGCGCGCCCGTGATCCCAAAGAGGGATTGCGCTACATGCAGTTGTATATCTGGTGGCAGATGTTGAGCGGCGCAGTGCAGCTGCTACTCATTTCGGGATGGGTCATTTTCATCATGCCCCAGACTTCTTGGGCGCATCTGGCTTTTTATGTTGTTGCACGGGCCATCCTGCAATTCCCCGGTTTTCTGCTGGTTTTTCGGTTATTGTTCCGCGCCGAGCAGCGTTTCCATTATGAACAGCGGTTGGTGGTGTTGGGAGCGCTGGGGGCGATGGCGTTGCAATTCCTCTTTGTGGTTTTATTCCGGCGGGTACTTCCCAACTTCTTTAACCTTGATGACACTATTCTCAGGGTTCTGGGATTGGGCACAGGCTTGTACTTTGCGGAGTGGCTTGTTTTCGGTTTTGGGGTTTTCCTCTACTGGCGTTTGGGTTATGCGCTCTACCCTCTTTTTGTGCCAGCTTTTGATTTGGGCGTAATGAAACGAGCTTTGCGCTATGGGATACCCTGGGCAGGTGGGGCGTTGGCAATTGCCATCGGAATGCTGTTGCAGAGCTTGTGGTTGCCGCACTGGTTACCGGAGTCCGGCGCCGGTCAATGGTGGAGGGGAGTTTTCCTTTTTGTTTTGGTTTTCGAGGCGCTGCAGGCGGGACTTTTTGATAGTTTGATGCCGGCGCTGGTGGAGGCTCTGACTCAGGAGGCGCGCACGCTGGTGCGCTATCTTCTGGGGCAGGGGTTACGTTATGGACTGTGGGCGGCGCTGCCGTTGCTGGCAGCACTGATGTTGATTAACGACCGTCTGGAAGCAGGATGGTTGGGTGGCGCCTATGCGGGGTTGACATCCTTTTGGAGTCCCATCCTGGCGTGGGCAGCCTTGCAGGGACCTGCTTGGACTGCCGAGCGGCTTTTGGAGGCTGAGGGGCGTCCGGGGTTGCGTTCGATAGCCCTGGCTCTGGAGCAGAGCTTGCGCCTGGCATTATTGGCGTGGCTGGCGCCTCGTTTGGGCATAGTCGGGTTATGGATTGCATTCCTGACGGCACTCGCGGTTCGCGCTGCCTTCGATTGGGGGTATATCCGTCGTTGGCGGGTCAAATTCAACGTTTGGCAGTCGTGCGTTGCTCCCGCTGGCGCGGCGTTTTTGGTCTACAATGGGTTGCGGGCATTGTTGGGGTTGGTGACAGCTTCTGAAACGAGTCTCACTCAGCTTGCATGGTTTTTCTCGCTATTGTTGCTGATGCCCATCTACGGCTTTATGACTGGGGTACTGGGTGGTTGGGATGATCCCGGGATAGAGGAATTGCGCCTGGCAATGCGGCTCAGTGATCTTGGCTTACCTTTGGCGAGCTTGTTGTGGGGGGCGGTACGCCTGGGGGCGCGCCTCTCGCCGCTGCACGGGCTTTTCCCCATGCCGTTGCAGGCAGAAGCTTGGGAGGAGGCACAGGCAATCTCCATGCGTCGCCCGCCCGCACTCAGTTGAAGCGCATCTCCAGACCGGCGTCTGTGATTTGATAGTGACCAAAGACCACAGTCTGTGCCGAGAGGATGTGCGCTAGCAACGCCGGCAGGTCGTCCACCACGGGAAGTGCGGTCAGGGCTTCCAAATCTACCCACTCTACCTGACCTTCATCAGAAGCCGCCGGTGTGCTCTCGAGGGCGAGGCCAGTGAAAACAAAGAGCATGACGCCAGGCGGTTCAGGGCGGGTGACGTGAATGATTCCCTTGAGTTCGAGTTGGGTGGGTATGATGCCTGCTTCCTCCTGCACCTCACGCAGCGCTGCCTGCAGTGGTTCCTCTCCGGGTTCGATGTGTCCCCCCAAGCCATTGTAGCGATTCGCCCAGAGCTTTTTATCCGGTGCTCCTCGCAGAAGTAATATCTGGTTGCCTCGCGTCAAAAAAACCAGTGTACGCGGGACAACGGTGTAGCGTGAAAGATCGCTAAGTTGTTCCTCGGGACGCATAGGCATTCCCCCCATAGGTCAGCATCAAGGTGTGCACAGCCTCAAACGTCAGCCAGCGGCTGGGTTGGAAAATGCGTTCGGTTTGCATTTCGAGCGCTGCCGCGCGTGTTTTATGCCAGCGTCCTTCATCATCTTGTAGCGCGACCAGGCGTGCTGTGAACTCTCGCAGACGCGGATGCTCTGTATGTCCGGCATGTGCCAACATGTGTGCCAGCTCCAGTAGATCAGTTTCGTAATAGCGGATAAAGCGCAGCCGTAACCAATCAGCATCGCGGCGCTCCCAATTGAAGGGCCAGCGGAGCAATTTGCTCGCGAGTTGTTCTATTGCCTGGGTGTCTTCGGATGTGCGTTCAGTGATGGGGAGACTCTCCAACCCAGCCAGCGCCTTGACGTATCCCGCGGCGCATTCGCCTCCCGCGATGGGGCAAATGAGCTGCTGCGGCTGCCGCAAGATTGCCTGTGTCAACGTGAAACGGGCCGATTGTACACGCGGGTCATCGCCAAAGCCAAAATGGTTGAGCAGCTGTAATGCTATCCCGGTGTAGCAGAGCCAAATTTCCGGCTGAACTGCATCCGGTGCGAAACGCCCATCGGCAAGTCGCCCCCGGGCGATCAGGTGTTCACAGGCATCAAGGATGATATCATGAGGGGGAACGCCGAGTTGTGTCAGGGTATAGAGTATGCCGAAGGTTCCCGCAGCTGCTCCAAAGAAAGGGTTTTCAGCGCGTCCCCAAAAACTCACGGGATCGGCGTAGCGGAGAAAGCTCTGGACAGGTTTCCAGGCTAACACGGCGCGATATTCTGCATCCAGGCTCTCTTCCGGACGGTTGAAAATATGTCGCAGGGTCAATACCCGGGCGGAAGGATTTTCTGGATCCAGGAGCCACGGCACGGGGTCGCGCTGAATATGATTCAACCAGGACATGGGAACACAAGTCCTACGGTGCGGAGCAGGTCACAGCTTGTAACCAATCATCCGCAAGAAGTTCTTCCGCCAGGCAATGTCTTCTGGTCCCTCAAGCCCCTGACTGGACATGCCATCAATCACTCCCAAAATACCACGTCCCTGTTCAGTCTCAGCGATGATGACTTCTACCGGGTTGGCTGTGGCGCAAAAGATGCGCGCTACTTCGGGGACCTGTTTGATGGCGTTGAGAACGTTGACGGGGAAAAATCCGGCGCCCAGGAAGATGATAAAGCTATGTCCGGCACTCAGTGCCAGCGCGTTCTTTTGTGCCAGGGCAATCATCTCCTCATCGGTGCCTGACCAACGTACCAGCGCTTTGCCTGAAGCCTCACAAAATGCCAGACCGAACTTAATCCCTGGAACAGCGGTGACCAGAGTTTCGTGCAGGTCTTCAACGGTTTTGATGAAATGTGATTGTCCTAGAATAAAGTTGATTGGCTCAGGTTTCTCGATTTGTATGCTGCTCAGTTCCATGATGACCTCCACAGGAGTAATGCCAGAGCAATTGGCCGGTTTTATGATTCGGTTCGCAAGACAGAAATGCTCGCGCGGGTCAGCGCCAGCTGTAGCGCGGCGCATGCCGCTTGTATCTGCCGTTGCGCTGCGGGCTTATCCGCAGCGTGCGTGGCAACGATGATACGCAACTCGGGGTTGGCTGCGCCTGACGCATCCGAGCCTGGAAAAGTCTGTGCCAACGATTTAATATAGATATTTGGGTAGCTGGTGGCAATTTCGCGCAGTGGTTCGGCAACATTCGCTTCATCTTCGCAGAGTACGATAACGGCATGTTCTACCCAATACCGTTGCCCAAACCGGGCAACCAATCTTGGTATCGCAGACCCCTCCAGCAGCGCTCCCATTTCTTCGGGCACGCCGGGCAGGCAGATGAGCGTGGTGGTATCGGTCTCTAGCCACACGCCAGGGGCGACCCCCACAGGATTGAGCAATGGCTCTGCCCCCAAGGGCAGGCGCGCCATTTTGCGTTGGGCAGCTTCTGGACCGCGTTGGAGCACATACCCGGCGCTTAATAGCCGCGAATAGGCTTGATCTACCATCTCGCGCGCGGCGGGCATTTCCATGAGCGGTTGTCCTACTGCGTGCGCGACTGCCGGCAGGGTACAGTCATCGTCTGTGGGTCCCAACCCTCCGCTGATGACAATCACTTCGGGATGAAGCTCCAGCAGAGTGTTGAGCAAAGCGGCGATGGTCTGGGGATCATCCCGAACCATCGCCGCCTGTTCTACTCTGAAACCCCGTTGGGTGAGACTGCGGGCAAGCGTGTAGAGATTGCTGTCCCGAACCTCGCCGTTAAGCAATTCGTTGCCAATGGCGAGCAGGACCACGCGAGCTGGCACACTCACAGACTTAACCTTAGTACCTTATTGATGCTGGTGAGTAATTCGTGCGGTCCGAAGGGCTTGGTGACGTAGTCATCTACCTTGGCGATATGCAGACCGAGCACTTTGTCAATGCTCTGGGCTTTGGCGGTAACCACAATCACGGGAATTGTCTTCAACGCTGCATCCGCTTTGATCTGTTGATAAACTTCCCAACCGTCCATATCCGGCATCATCAGGTCGAGCAAAATCAGATCTGGTTTCAACCGTCGCACCGTGTCCAAACCTTGTTGCCCACCAACCGCTCCCACAAGCTCAAAGTTGCCCCGGTCAAGAATGATCCGGATCAGCTCGATCATCTCGGGTTCGTCTTCAATGCACACGACTAAACGCTTCGTATTTTCCGCCATCGAGCACCTCCGTCAACCTGCTGCAGTTTAAGTTTAGCATAAGGCGCACTGGATGTCAATCCGCTTTGGTTCAAAATGGTTTTCATGTCTGGAGCAATCTCACCTGCCCCTGCGGGGCGCGGTAGAGAATGTATTGTCTCACCAGCAGGCAATCGCTGACAAGAATGATAAGGGCCTGAGTTTGAAGAGATCTATGTGCTAAACGACCTTGCGCCGCAAACTCATTGCGGCGCAAGGTCTCGCGAGAAAAGTTGGCAGCGGTAATACTCACGGCACCAGGTGCAGGAATCTGCGCTTGCCCACCTGGAGAATCGCATCTGCTACCGGAATCACGTAATCTACATCTGTGACCACATTCGTGGCAGCGTCGGCGCCTAATCGGACACCGCCTTGTTGGACAAGGCGACGGGCGTCGCTTTTACTACCGGCGATTCCGGCTTGGTGCAGCAGGTCTACCAGACGGATTGGCTCAGTGAGCTGAAAGACCGGCATATCGTCGGGCAACTCGCGTTGTTGGTGGACGCGCGCAAAGTGTTCGGCAGCGCCCTCAGCCGCTTCACTGCCGTAGAAGATATCCACAATCTCCCATGCCAGCTGCTTTTTGACTTCCATCGGATGGATGGCGCCGGCGTGCAATTTTGCCTCGATTTCTGCAATCTGCTCCGGTGTCCACCGGGTGATTAGGTTGAGGTAGTTCGACATCGCCTCATCGGGGATGCTCATGGTTTTGCCGTACATCACCTCTGGTGGTTCGCTGATGCCGATGTAGTTGCCGATGCTCTTGGACATGCGGATGTGCCCATCGGTACCCACTAGAATCGGCAGAGTGATGGCAATCTGTGGTAGCTGCCCATAGACTTCCTGCAACTTCCGACCCGCCATTAGATTGAAGAGCTGCTCGGTGGCGCCCAGTTGCACATCGGCTTCCAGCATCACGGCATCGTAGCCCTGCATCAGAGCATAAAAGAGCTCGTGCAGCCATACCGGGTCGTTGCGTTCCAGCCGTTTGGCGAAATTGTCGCGCACCAGGAATTGCTGGATGGTGAAATTTGATGCCAGGTTGATCAAATTCTCGAAGGTAAGCTGGCTCAACCATTCGCCGTTGTAGCGCACTTCGGTTTTCGCACCATCCAGAATCTTGAAAGCCTGTTCCTGGTAGGTGCGGGCATTTGCCTCGATTTGCGCGTTTGTTGGGCGTGGGCGGGCTTTATCCTTATCAGAAGGATCGCCGATGAGTGCGGTGTAGTTGCCAATGACAAATACCACTTGATGTCCGAGTTCCTGGAACTGGCGCAACTTGCGCATGGTAACTGTATGTCCCAGGTGCAAATCGGGAGAGGTGGGATCGTAACCACAGTAGACACGCAATGGCTTGCCCGTCTTGGCAGAGAGTTCCAGGCGTTCTTTGAGCTCCTGGCGCATGTTGATATAGGTCTGGGGATCGCCGTATTCGACCCCCCGCATGAGCATATCCAGTTGCTGTTCGATGGTTTGCATATCTACCTCCCCAACGCTATCCCTTCTGTGGTGTCTTGCCAGATGGGATAGTGACTAAATGGAGATTATAACGGAATTGGGGACAAAGTCCAGCAGTAACGCGTGCGTTTCAACTTCAGGGCAAAAGTAAGCCGATTGTCATACAAAAGAGTCCTCATTTATTGATTTTTTGCGGCGG
>JAKJAC010000112.1:0-3079 GCA_022707705.1 Chloroflexota bacterium | reverse complement strand
CCGCCGCAAAAAATCAATTCTCTCCCGCGCCCCGTAGGGACGATTGAGGTTTTCGCCCCCGTCGTGAAATGCACCCGCAGTAACTACTGTTTTGGTGTTTGGTGCTAAAATGAAAGCTATACTGTTGTGGGCGGAAAGGCGGATACAGATGATGGATTGGGGAACTCGGAAGTGGATATGGCATCGCCATTGGATTTACAAAAGCTTCTTGATCATCCTTTTGGTGGCTTCGATTGTTTTGCCCTCAAGACCCGCGCCTGTATCTGCAACTGAGGCGCCAGGTGTGGGCGCGTTAGCCGTTAACGCGTTCATGCCTTCGTCCACTCTCGACCTCCCCTGGCTTGATCCTGAACTCCTGCGCGCGTTGGCAGACGAGCGCACTTTGCCACTCTCCATCATTGTCACCTTACGCACCCCCGCGCACTTCACCCTTGCCCCATTACCGGATGAGCCTAGAGCCGCACGCCTGGCATTGACCGCTGCGCTCAAGGAGCAATTTACTATCTCCAGCGCTCCGTTGGAATCGCTGCTCCTGCAGGCGCAACGCTCCGGTGAGCTCTGGACTATTCAAGACCTATGGATCATCAATGGCTTCGCGGTTACTGCCAGCCCTGCGTTGATTCGACGTTTGGCGCTTCAGCCCGCGGTTGCCGCAGTGCGCCTGGACCAACGCCGTCTCTATCTTGATTCCGCCTTTGAATCTGCGACTGTTGCCTCCTCGGAGCGTACCGGTGTGGAATGGGGGGTAGAACGGATTCGCGCTCCAGAGGTCTGGGAGACACTAGGCGTCACGGGGGCGGGGGTTGTGGTTGCGGGTGTGGATACGGGTGTGGATTATCAGCATCCTGCGCTGAACGCCAACTATCGCGGAAATCTGGGATATGGCGCTTTCGAACATAGTCATGCGTGGTTCGATGCGGTTAGTGGGGGTTTGTATCCTTATGATGATCATGGGCATGGCAGTCACACGCTTGGGACTGCCGTAGGACAGGACGGGATTGGTGTCGCTCCAGGTGCGCGTTGGATTGCCGTCAAGATACTCAGTGGCAGCGGTTATGGACAGGATTCCTGGATTCATGCGGGACTGCAATGGCTTCTAGCGCCTGGAGGCGACCCGTTGCTGGCACCCGATGTGGTTGTCTGTTCGTGGGGGTCCACAAACGCCTGGGAGGAAACTCTGGCGCCAGACCTGGCAGCGCTGAAAGCGGCTGGTATTCTGGTAGTTTTCGCCGCAGGCAATGAGGGTCCCGTGGCAGGGAGCCTTCGCTCTCCTGCAAGCCTACCCGGTGTCTTCGCTGTCGGTGCCAGTGATCCATACGAGGCGGTGGCATCGTTTTCCAGCCGTGGACCTTCACCCTGGGGAGAGATCAAGCCCAATGTTGTGGCGCCAGGGGTCAATGTGCTTTCCGCGGCACCGGGCGGAGTCTATGTGGAGATGAACGGCACTTCGATGGCGACGCCCCATGTTGCCGGTATTGGCGCCCTGTTGCGCAGCATCACCCCGACAATCCCGGTTTCCTTGCTCACCTACGTTATCACAGCAACAGCGGTACCTTATACGACTACCTTGCCGAATAACGATAGTGGTTGGGGACGTGTGGATGCGCTCGCAGCGGTGAGGATGGTGACACATCCGGGTAGAATCGTTGGCACCGTGCGTAACGCAGAGGGAGAGCCTGTGCGCGGCGCGCACGTACAGGTGACCCCGCGCGAATTGCCCGGTCCTTCTGCAGCGGTATTCACCGATGCTGCCGGACATTATCAAGCCCTGTTGCCGCCCTCATTGTACAATCTTACCACGACGGCTTTTGGTTATTTTCCACAGTCGCAGCTGGCAGTGCGTGTGTTCACTGACACGGTCACTCAGGTAGATTTTCAGCTAGCGGCACTGCCTGCCGGAGAGGTGCGTGGGCAGGTCGCCGTGATTTCTACCAATGCTCCCCCCACACGCTCTGTGATTATTCGCGCCTTGAACACCCCTATCACGGCGACGGTGAATGCCGCCGGTGCATACAACCTGAGCCTGCCGACCGGCGTTTACACGCTTGAGGCTCGCGGCAATGGTTACCGCTTGGTAACCGCCCCCGTGACGGTGACATTAGAGGGAATTGCCTATCAAGATTTCCTTCTGGAGACCGCACCCACTATGCTGGTTGTGGACCAGGGAGCGCTCTACTATAGCAGCAAAATCGGCTTCTGGACTGCAGCTTTGGATGCCTTAGGCTATGCCTATGATTTATGGCAAATCACTGCTCTGCCGCTACCAGAAGATTTGCTGACATCCTACGATACGGTCTTATGGTCAGCTCCGATAGGTTCACCAGGACTGGTTGAAGCCGGAAGCTTATTGGAGACTTATTTGGAGGATGGCGGGCATCTACTTTTGAGCGGTCAGGATGTGGCATATTTCGATAGTGGCAGCGGGCTGAGCATTTCTCCGCAGCCCTATCTTAAGCAGTTGCTCGGCGTGGGTTTTGTTGCCGATGATACCGCCTCTCGCACGGTGATGGGCATGGGACCCTTTGCGGGGTTATCTGCCGACATTGCCGGCGGCGACGGCGCTAATAACCAGATTTCGCCAGATGTGGTCAGGGTTGCAAATCCTGAGCTGGCTGAAGTGTCGTGGCAATATGCCAATGGCAGCACGGTCGGACTCATGACGCATCTTTGCACAGATTACCGGGCATTGTTCTGGGCTTTCGGCTTTGAGGGATTGGCTTCGATGGATGCGCGAACTGCATCATTGCACCGCGCTCTTACTTGGTTGGGAATGCCCCAACCTGATAAGGGGCTGCGTTTCACCGCCCTGGATGGCCGCGACCCTGGTGCGCCTTTGATGATCGGGCAACCTGGAGAGACTGTCACACACACGTTGCGGCTTCGCCATATTGGTGTAGCTGGGTCGACGGATGCGGTCACGTTGACGCTATCGCCTGCCTCATGGGTGACGGTTATCACGCCAACGAAAGCAATCCTGGAACCTTGCGCCGGGATCACAGTCTCGCTCCGGGTGACCATTCCTGCTATAGCGGGTGTGGACGCCGCCGACGCGGTGACGGTGACGGCACACTCGGCTTTG
>JAKJAC010000111.1:4559-13439 GCA_022707705.1 Chloroflexota bacterium | reverse complement strand
GGGGGTGTTTCTGGAACTGCCAGGAATGTCAACATGGCTTTGATTGTTGGACTGGCATTTTTGGCGCTTCTGTTCTTAGGTGCGGGTCTCATCGGTTTCAATTATCTGAGATCATTGAATGGCAAGATAGTTTCTGCAACCCCATCTCCTGTGGTTTTAGTTGTCACACAAGAAGTGACCCTGCCTCCAACGGCTCAGCCGACGGTCCTGGTAACCTTGCCCCCTACCGATCCTCCAACCTCCCGACCAACATCCACCTCCCCCCCATCGCCCTCGCCCACACCCGGACTATCATGGGGCAGTATCGGTTATTCCGTGCAGCGGCGGGAGCTCTCCGTGGCGACGATAGGCTATTCCGGTAGAACCGCAGTGGTCGTTGTGGGCAGCATTCAAGGCGATCAGACCGGCACACGGGATGCCGTCAACGCGCTCATCAATCGTGTCAATAACGATAAGAACGCCATTCCAGCTGGAACCATGTTCTACTTCATCCCCACGATTAACCCGGATGGAAATGCTGCCAATTCACGTTATAATGCCAATGACGTTGACCTTAACCGGAACTGGAACACCGATGATTGGCGTTCAAATGCACCTGTGCCGGGCTATACCCAAGGGAAAGCCGGCGCTGGTGGGTCTTCTCCCTTCTCGGAACCGGAGACCAAAGCACTGCGGGATTTGCTGCAGCGGCTGCAGGTAGCGGATTTGAAAGTCATTGAGTTCCATTCTTCGGTCAGCTCTCCCAATGAGATTTATTCTGCGGGGCAAAACTCCGATGGCATTGCGAGAATCTTTGCTGATACGTTGGGTTATTCGATTGAGGATTCCTGGGGCGCCTATACTCCTACAGGGGAAATGCTCACCTGGTGTGGCGAGCAGGGAATTGTCGCCATTGATGTCGTGATTCCACAGAAGGGCATCGCATCCCTGGATCGTGCCTTTCAAGCGTTGATTGCAGTCGCAGAATATTGATAAGCTTGTGAAAAACTTGAGGTGACCTGGTGAATACGAAACACCGCATATTGCTCTACATCATCTACGGGGTGAGCGCGGTCATAGTCTTGGGGCTCATTGGTTTGGGGATTGGCTGGGCTTTAGGCTCAGCTGCTGGGAAATCGGGCGTTGTTGAGCCGGCAAGCCCAGAAGTTGAGACCGTTGCGCCAACAGCGACGGCGGTAGTCGATGCGGTAACACCTACTCCTGCTGTTGTGGAAACCGCTAAGCCTGAACCCACTTCTACGCCTACCCCTACGCCTACCCTACCGCCTCTGCTCTTTGAGGAAGCCTTCATCTACGGTTACTCCGTTGAAGAGCGCCCTCTACAAGGATATCGCTTGGGAACGGGTCAATCCGCCCGGTTCATCATTGGCGCGATTCACGGCGGATACGAGTGGAATACCGTTGAGGTAGTGAGCAAGACGCTGGAATACTATCGCGAGCATCGCGAGGAGCTGCCCTCGGATGTTGCCCTATATCTCATCCCGCTTGCCAACCCCGATGGCTATGCAGCTGGGAGAGATGCGATTGTCGGGCGGATGAACGCGCATAGTGTGGATTTGAACCGCAATTGGGACTATACCTGGAAACCGACTGCCACACACGGAACCCGCCCGGTGAGTGCGGGCACTGCGGCTTTCTCCGAACCGGAGACTGCGGCTCTGCGCGATTTGCTGCTCGAAAAACGCCCGGATGCGGTGATCTTCTACCACAGCGCCATGGGCGTGGTTTTCTCTGGCGCGGATAGGGAGAACTCCTTCACCTACGAGCTCACCGAAGTCATTGCTGCTGCCACAGGCTACCGGCACCAGACCGAGGGCATTCCCGGGCAGATCACCACAGGAGACGCTATAGATTGGCTCTCAACTGTCGGCATCGCCGGCACCGAGATTGAACTGACGACCCACGCCAGCATCGGCGAGACAGAGTGGCAGGACAACCTGAATGGGATCAAAGCCTTCCTTAATTGGCAGGTGTCGCAGGCAAGTGCTGTGGATGAGGAAGCAACCACTGAGGTTCCATCAGATGGGGTCCCGATCAATGGGCAACCCACATCGGAGCCGCCACCGGGCTTCAAGTGGTACACTATTCCCGAAGGTGTCACTCTATCACACATAGTGTATGACATATGCCAGGGAAGCATTTCCCAGGAGGAATTGGTAGAGCTCAATCATATAGATAATCCGGATCGGGTTGTTGCAGGTAAAACAATCCTTATTCCTGAAGACTGCCAATGATCTACCATCCACGCCCCTTGCCCCCTAGCAGAATTGGCGCCGCGGCTCTGTGTCTGGCGCTTCTGCTGTCTGTATCTGTAGAACACATCGTCATGGCGCGGGGCGCTGGCTGCAATCCTGTGAGGCAATATCCCCTCCCGGCTGAACGCCTTCTCGCGCCGCTTTCCATCTCTGTGCGTTTCTCGCTCGCGCCAGTACCGCGAGAGGATGCCCCGACGCCGTTGCCGGCGCTTAGCCCATCTCCAACGCCAGGTCCCCAATCTTCCTCTACGCGCGTGGTTGCGGCAGCGGATTCAGCCACCGAAGACCCTAGCGAGTTGCGTCATTGGCGGGTGCAGCGGTCACCGTCACAACCTTCATTGCCACAGCCGGCGCCCGCTCCTGGTGCGGCAACGCCCCCCGCTGTCGCTCCTGACGCTAATCTGAAGATACCGAAGGGCAAAGCTCTGGTCATCAATCAAGACGCGCAGCTGCTGCAGGTTTTTGAGGATGGCAACGAGCTGCGCGCTCTTCCCATGAGTAGTGGGCGCTACCCATTGTATACCCCTGCGCACCAGGGTTATGTGGGGCATTATGCGCCCACGCTCTATGGCTATGGAAGCCTTGCCGACCATGCCTGGTATTTGTTCAAAGCAGGGGGCAACATCTACATTCATGGCGCGCCCTATAAGCTTGAAGACGGAGTTAAGGTATACGAAGAACTGGAGTTCATTGGGGTGAAACCGGTTTCCCACGGCTGTATCCGTTTGTTCCCCGCCGATGCGGAGTGGTTGCGCGATTGGAATCCGGTGGGTGTGTATTTCATCGTCACGCCCCCCAATTTGACCAATCGTGATGGCTGAACCTGCTTTAACTTTTGCCTTACGGATATTGCTCATTTAAGTCGAGGAGGTGTTATCGTGAATTGTCCTCATTGTGGCAATCCGCTGCGTCCCGGCGCTGTCTTCTGTTCTCGTTGTGGTAGCTCCACACAGACTGCCGCTCCACAAACAACTGCGGCCCCACAAACAACTGCTGCTCCCCAGATGCCCGCTGCTCAGCAATCTTTCGTCGCTCCGCCGACGGCGCCTGTTAGCGGCATGCAGCAGCTGCCGAGTATGCCTCAGAACAATCCGCAGTATTCCTCCAACCCGGCGCCTGTCTATTCCTCACCGCCAGTCCAGCCGACCTACATGCCGCAGCCCTATAGCGCCGGTTCTCAGGCTATCGGGCAGATGGGCGCGGTCGGACAGTCCGCCAGCCTATGGGGTCCCTTTGCCGGTTACGGCGTGCGGCGCGAGCATGTCGCCTGGCTGTTGCAAGGGCTGGGTCAGCGTGCCGAGGATTTGCGTAACAAGGTAACGCAGCAGTTCGCGCAACGGCAGATTCCTGACGCGCGGGTGGATTTGCTGACCCTCACCGGCAAAGGCGTTGCTGTGGAGCAACGCCCGTTTTATCGCATTCAACGTGGCTTAGCAACGGTCTGGCTTTATGTGGCGCGTTTTGGCGAGGACCTGTATATTTCTCAGGTTTCCTACATCAAGGGGCAGATCAGCCTTGCCCGTGTTATCCTGTTAATCGCTATGATTGGCTCCATCATACTCTCTGGAATCAGTAGTGCCGCAGTTTCAAGCAATTTGTCAGAGGTGACGAATAGCGTATCGCTGTTTGGAGGACCTTCAGAAGAGCCCAATATTGCGCTTCTGGCATCGTTTTTCTGTTGCCTTGGTCCGTTGGCAGGCATATCGCAGATTGGACTGATTTTTGGGCTGATTTTCAGCGTTTACAAATACGTAACCGAGAAGGATTTCCTTGCTTTGCTGCGCGCTAAACCCAATGAATTCCAGGAGGATGATATCGTTTCATTGGAGAAAGCGGTCAATGAGACCGTGCGGCAAGGCGCGGACGTAATTGGAATTGATCTCAAACTGCTCGAGCCTGGTAAGGCTTATCAATCCACCCGCAGGTTGATCTAAGCCAACAGGCAGAAAGTGTAGGCTCTCACGTGAATCCCTGTCCGCATTGTGGGCAAGCTGTACGTGCTGGCGCGCGCTTCTGTGGCGGTTGCGGCAAGGCGCTTCCGGTTGCTGCTGTCGCATCTGTCGTCGCGCAGCCCCTGGCACAGCCCGCAATGGCGCCGCAATTCCATCTCGAACGACTGCTAACGCCGGGCGCCCCGTTGACGGTACTCAGCCCGCTGGCGGCTGAACAGGCTGTGTTTGGCTACCGGGTGGCGCGTTTGCCTGATTGGCTTTCCGCCCCCGAGACGCTAGGCCAGACTGATGCGGAAAAACTGGCTTGGGTGCTGCGCACGTGGCAACAGGTGCTTTCCAGCTTGTGGAAGTGGAAAACCTGCGCCTTTGCCCTGCGCTTTCTATCGCAACCACAACAGGGCGCTATCGAGATGACTGTACTGGCGCGGGCGCGACCGTCGCACGATGCCGCCTCTGTTGCCCAGGCATTTGCTGCGGATATTCAGGCGCAGTTTGCCGCGCTGCGACTGGGTTTACAACCTTTGAGTATCACAGAGCTTAGCCGGGTGCGAGCGTTGCCCGGTCAGGTCTTTGTGGAAGTGCGACAACATGAGAAGCTTGTGCACCTCAATCTGGGCGATGCCTACGTGGTGCATCCTTTGCGCCAACCTGCTGGCGATTTCCGGTTGCTATTCGAGACCTTGCTGCGCACCAACACGCCGACACTTCTTAGCCTACTCCTCGAACCGGTAGATCTGGCCTCTGTCGAACGACAAGAGCTTGCACAGGCTGCCGCTCGTGCGAGGACGTTCTCAGATTTCCAGTACAGTGGTCAGTATTACCAGGGGCGATGGCAGGACCCACAGGCTGCCTTGGTAGGGGCTGCCTATACGGAGCTTGTTCGCCGTCTGGATCAACCTTTTCTCTGTGCTGCGCATATTGCCGCCGCGGAAGCTCCCGCAGCTTGGACGGTTGCCCGCGCCCTCTCTGATGCTCTCGCTGCTGAGGTGCTGCCGCCTCAATCGCTGCAGAACACTGAACAACTTCCCGTGCAGTGTGACATTGTATCAGCCCAAACCCCGCAGCAGCTTGCCGCGTTGCAACTGGCATTGAATCAACTAACGTTCACGCTGTGGGATACTGTGATTGCGACACCGGGAAAGGAGCGTCTGCGTTACCTCATGGATGCGGCGGGCGCGGCTTCCTTGGTGCGCTTTCCGGTGCCAGGGCGCTCTGGGATGGCCGGCGTGCAGGTGCGGCAGGTCGCACCGGGCTATGGACAGGGTGCAGTGCGCTCCGAAGTCGCAGCCGATGAGCTCGCGGTAGGAGCATTTTTGACCGGAGGCGCTGGCGCCGTAAAACTCTCGGCCCTCACCCGCCATGGCTTGATTGTGGGTTTCACCGGCAGTGGCAAGACCAATACCTGTCTTTATTTGATCGAACAGCTTTGGCGGCAGCACCATATCCCCATCCTGGTCATTGAACCCGCTAAGACTGAATACCGTGGATTGCTTACCCGTCGCGGTTTCGAGACTACGCGTGTATTTACGCTGGGTGATGAAGCGGTCTCGCCTTTCCGCCTGAATCCCTTTGAACTGTTGCCGGGTGTGCGTCTGGAAGCGCACCTTTCCGCCCTCAAGACCTGCTTCAATGCTGCGCTACCGCAGTTCGGCGTTTTGCCCACATTGGTTGAAGAGGCTTTGATCCGTATCTATCGGGATAAGGGTTGGGACCTCACGGATAGGCCTGAGGCGCAGGAGCAACGGCTTTTCCCCACCTTGCGCGATATGTACGCGATGATTATCCGTGTAACTGAGGAGCGCGGCTATGCCGGTGAGGTGCGCGACAATATTCGTGCCGCCGCCGCCGGGCGCATCGGAAGTTTGCTGGCGGGCAGCAAGGGTTACATGTTCAGCTGTCAGCATTCCATTCCCATCGACGTGTTACTTGGCGGTCCGGTGATATTGGAACTGGATACGCTCAACGACAACGAGAAGGCTTTGGCGATGATGTTCTTGCTCACACAGCTGCGCGAACATTGTAAGCTCAACCGCCCGGATAACCGGTTGGCGCACATCACCTTAATTGAGGAGGCGCACCGGGTTCTGGAGGAAGTGCCTTCGGTTGCCGGAAGTGAGGTTGCTGCGGATACCCGCGCTGAGGCAGTGCGCTTTTTCGGCGGAATGTTGGCAGAGATTCGCGCCTACGGTGAGGGTATTCTCATCGCTGAACAATCGCCCAGCAAACTGGCAGCGGATGCGGTGCGCAACACCAATCTCAAAATCGCGCACATGCTTCTCGATAGCCGTGACCGCGAAGCGATGGCTGGGGCAATGATCATGGACGAGCAACAGCAGACCTTTTTAGGGAAATTGCCCGTTGGTCAGGCTGCGGTATTTATGACGGGCTACGAAAAAGCCACGTTTGTGCAAGTTCCCCCCATCAAAGGTGAGGGCTTTTCGGAGCGTTTGCCCGAGACCGAAGTGCTCCAGCGGATGGGACCCTTCCGCCAGACGCATAATGCGGCTTACCTGCCCTTTGATGGGTGTCGCTTCTGCGGGAAACCTTGCGCGTATCGCAAGCGTATCGAGCCGCTGACGCTGGACAAGGCGCTCCATGCGGCCTTCCGTGAGGCTTTGCTCACCTTCGACAAGCGTACCGCGTCCGGCGATCTGGCGCACAACTGGGACGATGTGGCTCGCGCCTGCGCCGCCGTCGGCATCCAGGCAGGCTATGCTGGCGAGGTGGATGCCGCGTATTGCTATCTGGCGCACGAGATTGATTTTCCCTTCACCCCAAACATGCGCAAGCAATTCGTCGCTGCTTTTCAGCGCATTGGAGGCAAATAATGGAAAGTATCAAACCCGTCGTGGATACCGCATTTCAAGCCGTGAAGACGGGCGTCGAGGTGGTACGAAAAGTCTGGTCGTTGATGGAGGCGGCAGCTGAGAAAAAGCCGCCCTCAGAGCTGCTCAGCCAATCCGCTGTGCGCCGCATTCAAGGAGAGGATGGCTGAAGGAGGGTAGAATGAGCGTAGATGAGACTCGTGAAACGCCGGAGACTGTGACGCCTGAGAAAGAGCCTTCTGAATCGTTGAGCCTTGCTGGTCAGCGCGCGATGCAGGATTCTGCGCCTGAAGAAACCGGAGAACAAGAGGCGCAAGCACAAAGTGGTGAGAATATCCAAGAATTCAGCTCATCTCGGGATTTTGGAACTTTTGCGCACCGGGCATATGAAGCAGCTGCAGAGGATGGTTTAGATAACGAATATGTGGAAAGTGAGGTGCCGGTTCAAGTTATCGGCCCTGATGGCAATGTGTGTCAAGGACGTATCGATACTTTGGTTGATGAACGTCATGTTTTTGATTACAAAACCAATGATATGCGGGATTGGGATCCATCGACTGCTTATCGGGCTGGATTGGAGCACGGCAAACAGGTGTCTGGCTATGTTCATAGCCCGGATTTACCTCCCGACGCCACCGGAACTGTGATTTCAACAGTTCCCCCGAATTCAAGTGAGAGTCGTCAGGCTTATGCTGATGGGTTGGCGCAGTATGGTATAGGGGTCCAATTCTCGGAGAGTGAGGATCCTGAGGATGTGACAGCTGCAGTCCGGGAAGCACTAAAAGAATACGACTGAGGATGATTGAGTGGTATTGGCTTCGAGTCGGTCCTTTTGAGCGAATCTTCTGCCTGGTTGATACTGGGTTTTTGCGAGGTAACTATGCCGAATTGTGCGCGTTGTGGACGGCAGATGCGTGATGGCGCAAAGTTCTGTAGTGTGTGTGGTGCGACCGTGTCCGCAGCACTTGCTGTAGCCACGCCTGGAACGCTCGCGTTATCGCAGGATGACGCTGCTGCTTTTCTGCTGTTCCCCGATGGACGAAGACACGTGATCCATCCTTCAGGCGCCATCATCGGGCGCGCTGCGGGCTGCGACATCGTATTGCCAAATGATTCGGTTTCTACACGCCATGCCGAAATAGCTCGGGGCGATGTGGGCTATGTTCTGCGTGATTTGGGAAGTCGCAATGGCACCTGGCTCAACCGCCAACGCCTTTCGGGGGTGCAGCCACTCAACTCTGGGGATGAAATCGCTTTTGGTGAAGTCCTATGCGCCTTTGGCTTGGCTGGCGCAACCTTTTTGCCCTCGGCGGCGCAACCTGCCTCGCCGTTATTGGCGCCGGTTCAGCCGGATGCCGGCATCAGCCTGCGCGATTGGAACCCGCCTCCGCAGACCGAGGGCAAAGTGCTGGATGTGCAGGGTCCCATCATGGAGAAGAAGAGCGATATCGGCGGGAAGGTAGCGCTGGCGATTGGTCTGGCGTTGATTGCGGCGCCTCTCGCCTGGTTGCCCTTCGCTGCTGACCGCAATGAGATTGCCGTGCGCTATTTGCGCATCGAGGATCTTCACACCGGGCGCATCGTCTCGGCCAAGATGGTGGGCGACCCCAGTGGCACCATCGCCGTGGGCGATACGCTCGCTATTTGGGGCATTGAGGAAGGTGGCAATCTATTTGTGCGCACGGCTTTCAATTACACCACCAATGCGGAAGTGCGCCTGCGGGCATAGGAGCTCACATTTCAGGAGGGTCTATGAGTCCACTAGAGACAGAATATGGCGACAAGACGCCGCCCGTTGAGCCGGTTGATATCAACCAACGCGTAGAAACGGCGGAGCCTTTGCCCGTT
>JAKJAC010000111.1:0-4549 GCA_022707705.1 Chloroflexota bacterium | reverse complement strand
GCGGCAACCGATAACGTCTCCCCTACATCGGATGCCGGGGAAGGGCAGAGCCTTGGCGACCCAGAAGGGGACGCCAAATATCTGCATCCCCAGACCCGCGATACGTGCGCTACCGTTGCGCAAGAGGGCATCATTGAAAAGCGCACCGGCGTAGATCACGGTGAGGAGGTTTTGGCTCAGGAAGCCTACGAGAAAGGCTGGACGGACGAAGCCGGTGGAACGTACACAAAAGACGTGGGCAACTTGCTGGAGGCGCATGGCGTTCCTACGCAACGGTGGACGGATGGGTCTGCCAACGCCGAAACGCTGAAGGAACAGCTATCCCAAGGCAAAGACCTCATCGCCGGGGTGGATATGGGCGCTTTGTACCAGGATGAAGCCTGTGCTGGCGCTGGTCATGCTGTGTGGGTGACGGGGCTTGAAACCACCCCAGAGGGACAGATTTCCAGTGTAACGGTTAATGACAGCAATCACCCTGAGAGTCCACAAACCTACGATTACGATACATTCAAAACTGCCTGGGATGGTAGCAATCGGCTGTTGGTTGCTGCCGGGTAGGGTGAGGTTTTGATGGAGGAGAATACCATGCCGAATCAATTAAAAACCTTTCATGATCAAGTCCGTCACCTGCCGGCGTTACAATCCCTGATTGTGCTGGAAGATGTCCTTTCATACCCCATTCCCTATCGCAGCGGTGAACGCCTGGCTTTGCGTTTCCTCTTTTTTTCCCGGAGTAAAGAGAAAGATGCTGCGGGAACCGTGGCCCTCTATCGCCCCCATGCGCGGGTGAGCGTGAGCTATCCGGAGGGCAGACTGCTTGAGTTTGCGGATTTGGGATTCGAGACTGGTGTGGCGATTCCCCGCTGTGGGGAGCTCATCGGTCGCTACCCCCATCCGGCGATGGCTATCCTGAGTTATGCTGAGGCGCAGGCGCAAAAAACCGCATATTTCTATGCCCTGCAACAGCTGTTGCCCCTCTATGCAGAACCGGCGCCACCCTCGCCTGAAGTACTTTCACTGGTGAAACCTTTTGTCGAGAGCTTCGAGCGTGTTAGCGAACCAGCGTTCCGTTCTTATTACGAAGCGCTTAGCCCACAATTTTTCTCCTGGATCAAGCGCGCCCAGGTTCTATGAAATGCCGGTTGGTCTTTCATGCGCTCGTGTAGAATGCCTGGGACTGAGTTGAGGAGTTAAGATGTCCTTAGTCGCTCAGACTGTGCTGCAGAACCGTTACCGCATCGTGACCCTCTTGGGCCAGGGCGGGATGGGTGCTGTCTACCGCGCCTGGGACCTACGACTCTCCACATCTGTCGCGCTCAAGGAGCACATCCCCCAACCAGGGCTGGATATGGGGCTACTGGCGCAGCTGCGGCAGCAGTTCGAGCAGGAAGCCATGACACTAGCGCACCTAAGCCACCCCAACCTGGTGCGGGTAACGGACTTCTTCGAAGAAGGCGGCAACGTTTATCTGGTGATGGATCTGTTGCAGGGGGAGAGCCTGGCGGATCGGATATTGCGCGAAGGCGCTCTGCCGGAAGCGCAGGTACTGGTGTGGGCTGCGCAATTGCTCGATGCGCTGGCATATTGTCATGGGCAGGGTATTGTCCACCGGGATATCAAACCGCAGAACATTCTCCTGCGCCCCGATGGGCGCGCGGTACTGGTAGATTTCGGGCTGGTCAAACTGTGGAACCCCAATGATCCTCTCACACGTACCGTGTTGCGGGGAATGGGCACGCCAGAGTATGCACCGCCGGAGCAGTACGGGAAACAGGGGCAGACCACCGATCCGCGCAGCGACATCTACAGCCTGGGTGCGACGATCTATCACGCGCTGACGGGCCAGGCGCCACCCACTGCCAGCGACCGCATGGCTGACCCCGATTCGTTCAAGTTGGTGCGCACCCTGAATCCCCGGGTGAGTGCAACGACGGAGATGGCTATTCTGCGGGCGTTGGAACCGGCGCGGGACAGGCGTTGGTTGGGCGCGGCAGAAATGGCGTCCGCGCTCGCGGGAGCGCCAGTCATGTCGCGGACGCAAATACAGCCACAATCACAGTTCGCGACGAACCGGCAGCGTTTCCCGTTGTGGATTTGGGTGATTGGGGCGATAGCCGGATTGGCGCTGTTGATCGCGGGATTTGGGGCTCTTCGTGGTAGGGCGCACGTGGCGCCCACCATCACCTCGAGCCCTACTTCAGCTCTGGATATCACCGTGACTTTCACGCCAACGCCAGATACGCCAACGCCGACGCTCACAGCGACTGCGACAGCAACACCGACACCCACCGGCACACCGACTGCGACATCGACTCAGACTCCCACACCTACCAGCACTGCTTCCCCTACCCCCACGCCCTTTCCCCCATTGAATGGCAGGATCGCCTTCGCACGCAACGCATTCGGGAGTGACTACAACAACCGCGAGATCTATAGTCTGGATCTGGCGACGGGGAATGTGGTTCGCCTGACCCAAAACAACGTCCCGGATTGGAATCCTGATTGGTCACCCGATGGACAGTCACTGGCGTGGGTCTCATATCAGAGCGGCGATTATGACATTTGGGTGATGGCTCGTGATGGTAGCCGGCAAAGCAATCGCATTGCTTTACCGGCCTGGGATGATTACCCGGTTTGGTCTCCTGATGGCGCGCAGATCGCTTTTATCAGCACCGGAACCACCTCCGGTGTGGCTAACTCCGAGGTATTCATCGGCTCCAACACCGGCAATAGCCGCCGCCTTACCTTTAATACCGGGGCCGATGAATGGCCTTCGTGGTCCCCTGATGGTCAGTGGCTGGCCGTTGGCTCTGACCGGGGTGGCGATTACGATATCTACCTCTTCACCGTTGACGGCGGCAACACCATCCAATGGACCCGTGATCCGGCCTATGATGAACAGCCAAACTGGTCGCCCGATGGGCAATGGATCGCTTTCATCCGCAAGACTATGGATACCAACGGAAACGGGCATCTGGACCGGCGTGATGATGGCGACTTCGGCGATATCTGGATCGGACGGCGCAACGGAACAGATTTCCGCCAACTCACTTTTGATGCCAGGGCAGCCGATCCTGCATGGTCGCCCGAAGGGACGCACATTGTTTTCACGCATTTCAAAGATTCCAACGGGGACGGGAACGTGGGTGTTGATGACGCCAGCGATTTGTGGGTCATCTCCGTTGCCACGGGAGAACGTACCATTCTGACCGAGGGTCCAGAACACGATTGGGCGCCCGATTGGACACGTTAGCACCGAGGGTCTATGCCACTTACACCAGGTGATGTACTACAAAACCGCTATCGCGTCGTTACCTTGCTTGGTCAGGGCGGGATGGGCGCCGTGTATCGCGCTTGGGACTTGCGCCTCAAGGTGCATGTAGCGCTCAAAGAACAGATTCCCCAACCAGGATTGGACGCCGGAATGCTGGCGCAGCTGCGGCAGCAGTTCGAGCAAGAAGCCGTGACGCTAGCTTGGCTCAGCCACCCTCATCTGGTGCGGGTGACAGATTTCTTCGAAGAAGGCAGCAACGCTTATCTGGTGATGGATTTCCTGGAAGGCGAGAGCCTCACTGAGCGTATCGCCCGCGAAGGGGCGCTGTCGGAAGCGCAGGTGTTGGTGTGGGCTTCGCAGCTCCTCGATGCGCTGGCATATTGTCATGGGCAGGGCATCGTCCACCGCGACATCAAGCCGCAGAACATCCTGCTGCGCCCCGATGGGCGGGCGGTATTGGTGGACTTTGGGTTGGTGAAACTGTGGAACCCCAATGACCCCCAGACGCGGACGGTGATGCGCGGTATGGGCACGCCGGAATACGCGCCGCCGGAACAATATGGCAAACAGGGTCAGAGCACCGACCCGCGTAGTGACCTTTATAGCCTGGGCGCCACGCTCTATCACGCCCTCACCGGGCAAGTCCCTCCTACCGCGAGCGACCGCATGGCGTATCCGGAGCTGTTCAAGCCGGTGCGGGCGCTGAATCCACGGGTGAGTGCAACAACGGAGACGGCTATTCTGCGGGCGTTGGAACCGGCGGCGAATCAGCGCTGGTCTCAGGCGAGCGACATGGCGGCGGCGCTTAAGAACAGGACTGGCCGCCGCCATCCCGACATGCTGCTTCAGCCAAAACCGGTGCGTCTAGGGAACTCGGGTACTGCTGTGATGCCGCAAACGCAGTCTCGTTCGCAGACTTTGGTGATTCGAAGTATTCCGACATGGGCCTGGGTAGTTGGAGCAGTTGTGGCGTTGATTGCGCTTGCCGTGGGATGGAATGCGCTCGATAGGTCTTCACGGGCAACGCCAACTGTTGCCGCTACCGGTATGGTGACGCTGCCGCCGGAGCTCACTATGACGCCTCCCCCAACGCCTGTCGCGACCGCAACCGCAACGCCCACCGAGCCAACGCAGGCAAACGCAAGCCTGGGCGATACCTGGACGCGCTCGGTGGATGGCATGGTGATGGTCTACGTGCCGGAAGGCACTTTTACCATGGGCAGTGACGATGGTGAGCTTAACGAAAAACCAGTCAGACTAGTCTATCTGGACGCT
>JAKJAC010000110.1 GCA_022707705.1 Chloroflexota bacterium | reverse complement strand
CCCCGCGTCACCGTCTATCTGCTCGCCGCTTTCCCGGCGGCCATCAAGGAGACCGTCCGCCGGGCCGGGGCGACCCTGGTGGAAGTAGCCGACCCACTGCCCATCGGCGCGTGGGCGCATTCCACCGGCGCGTTGGGCACAGCCCTCCCGGAGCAAGCCCTGGCGCTGAGCACGCCGCGCGGCCTGGTCGTCATCACCGGCTGCGCGCATCCCGGCATCGTGGCGCTGGCGCAGCAGGCGCAGGCCGTCGCGGGCGGCGAGCTCTACCTGGCGCTGGGCGGCTTCCATCTGCGGGACGCGAATGCCGCGCAGATAGCGGCCACGATAGCCGGGTTGCAGACGTTGGGCGTGCCGTCCATCGCGCCGAGCCATTGCACCGGCGACGCGGCGCGGCGCGTGCTGGCGGAGGCCTTCGGTCCGGCGTATTTCGAGAGCGGCGCGGGGCGGGTGTTCGTCATCGCGCCGGAGGAATAATCATGCCCAGTTTGCACCCCGGCTTGCCCGGCACAAAAGAAGCCTACGGTCTGAGTCTTATCCGCGCGGACGGGAGCGTTTTCCTGCCGCCAAAAGCCAGCGCGCATTACGGGCTGGTGGATAGCGACCAGGTCTTGCTGATGACCACGCATCGCGGCGAGGGGGGCTTTGCCGTCGCGCGGCGGCAGACGGCGGCGCGCTCGGTCTTCGCGCGCTTTATGGCGCAGCTATCCGCGCCGGACACAGTGGCCTGGTTCGACGCCAAAGCCTACGCGCTGACCGGTTTCAGCGATGGGCGGATTCACCTGACGCCGGCGCTGCTGGACGCCTACCACGTCACGGTGGGGCAGCGGGTGATGGTCGTCAAAAGCACGACGGTGGTGATGAGCTGCACGCCGGTCGAAATCTGGGAGCGCAAGTTTGCGCAACGCGGGATGCGGGTCGAAGTCGAAAATATCCAAAAACTGGATGTGTTCTAATGAAACAACTGGTGATTCTCAGCGGCAAAGGCGGGACGGGCAAGACGACGGTGGCGGCGGCGCTGGCGCATTTGGCCGCCCAGGCCCATTCCGTAGTGCTGGCCGACGCGGACGTGGACGCGGCGAATCTGGGGCTGGTGCTGTCGCCGGTCACGGAGGAGACGCGCGATTTCACCGGCGGCAAGGTCGCGGCAATTGACCCGGCGGCGTGTGTGGCTTGCGGGCGCTGCGCCGAGGTGTGCCGCTTCGACGCGGTGCGGGCCGGCGCGACTTACGCGGTAGACCCGCTGGCCTGCGAGGGCTGCGCCGCGTGCTTTTACGCATATCCGGCGCAGGCCATCACGATGACGCCGCAGCGCGCCGGGCAATGGTTCGTCGCCAACACGCGCTACGGGCCGCTCTACCACGCGCACCTCTTCGCCGGACAGGAGAACTCCGGCAAGCTGGTCACCCTGGTCAAACAGATGGCGCGGCTGCGCGCGCTGGACGACAAAGCCGACCTGCTGCTGGTGGATGGGCCGCCGGGCATCGGCTGTCCGGTCATCGCGGCGCTGGCGGGGGCGGATCTGGTGCTCGTTGTCACCGAGCCGACCGTCTCCGGCGCGCACGATTTGGAGCGCATTCTGGGTGTCGCCGCGCATTTCCAGACGCGGGCAGCGGTGCTGCTCAACAAGGCCGACCTCAGCCCGGCGCAGGCGGAGGCGATTGCGGCGGCGTGCGCGGCGCGCGGCGTCCCACTGGTAGGCCGTCTCCCCTACGACCCGGCGGTAACGGAGGCCATGGTGCGCGGCGAGCCGGTCACGGCAGGGGATGGCCCGGTCGCGGCGGCGCTGCAGGAAGCATGGGAGCGATTGGCGGCGGAGTTATACCCTTGAATGCGGGGGTGAATTGTGCAATCTTTCCCTAAACTCGCGTTGGGGCTGTGGAATGGTTGGATTTTCCTGTTGCTGTACGTCGTGGTCTTTGGCGGCGTGGTCAAATCCTTCCCCAAAGATGTAGTGGCGCGGCTCTACGATACATCCAACTGGACGCCGACGCAGCGAAAATTAACGCGCGTTGGCAAAGCGCTCACGCTGGTAGTCTTTTTATTGCAGGCGTTGACCCCGCTCAACGCGACGACGGGCGTTTTCTGGGTGGGCAGCGCACTCTTTGTGCTGGGATTGAGCGGCGTGGTGCTCGCGCTGTTCAACTTTCGTTACACGCCTGCGGGCGAGCCGGCGACGCAGGGGCTATACAAGCTCTCGCGCAACCCGCAATGGGTGATGCTCGTGCTGATGTCCCTGGGGGCGTGCCTTGCCGTCGGTTCGTGGACGGTGCTAGGGTTGATGCTACTGGCCGTCGTTTGCTATCACTTCCGCATCATGGCGGAGGAGCGGGCGTGTCTGGCGCAATACGGGGAGGCGTATCGCGCGGTTATGCAGCGGATTCCCCGCTACTTCTTGTTTTTTTAGCGCCGCTGCACCGGGCGCATCATTCTATTTCAGGCCAAGGAGCAAGTTATGGGTAAGATAACGACGTTTTACAAAGGCGATATGTTGTTCGAGACGCAGATGGGCCGGCACACGGTCACGATTGACGTCCCCGCCAGCATGGGCGGCAGCGACCGGGGGCCGACGCCGCCGGAGTTCTTCGTGGCCTCGCTGGGGAGCTGCGTCGGCGCGTTTGTGGCGCAGTATTGCGAAAAGAACGGCATTGATACGACGGATATGACCGTAGACGTGACCTTCGACAAGGCGGACGACCCCACCCGGCTGGTCAACCTCCAGGCGACGGTCAATCTGCCGCACGGCGACTGCACCAAACGCATCAAGGCCATCGAGCGCGTGGCCGAGCATTGCCCGGTGCATGCGACTATCAAGACGATGGAAGGGCTGACGTTGGACATCCGTGGGATGGAGCAGTGCGATTTGACGCCTGAGGACTAAATCTTTTGCAGCGTAGCCGGGAGTTGGGCAGTCGGCGCGCGCTGGCTGCCCAACTCCACGATTGACGCTATGGAGGTGCGGTACTATGACAGAGCCGCGTTCTGGAACCGCGCTTCAGCCGCCGGTCAACATCGAGCGGTGGGGCTGGTATTCCATCGGTATCAACATCGCCCTCCTCATCATCAATCTGCTCGTGAGGCGCGCCTCCGGCAGCCTGGCGGTGGGCGCGGAGCTCATCCACAACGCCGTGGATTTGCTCACGGCGATTGCGGTGCTGGTAGGGCTGAAACTGGCGACCCGCAAGACGGCACAATTCCCCTATGGCCTCTACAAAGTGGAAAATGTCATTGCCGTAGGCCTGGCGGGGATGACGTTTCTGACCGCCTACGAAATCGCGCGCGCGGCGCTCTTCGCTGCGCCTACGTTGCCCACCGTGACCCCTTGGGTGTTGGCAGGAGTGCTGCTGGCGTGGGCCATCCCCCTGATTTTCAGCATCTTTGAACTGCGCGCCGGGCGCGCGGCCAATTCCCCGGCCCTCATCGCCGATGCGCTGGAGTATCGCGCGCATGTCTTCACGACGGGCGTGGTCTTTGCCGCGTTGGTGGGACAGTGGGTAAATTGGCCGCTGGATCGGATTGCGGCACTGCTCATTGTCTTCGCCATCGCCAAGACCGGCTGGGATCTGCTCAGCGACGGGATGCGGATGCTGTTGGACGCCTCACTGGATGCCGAGACGTTGCTGCGCGTGCGCGAAATCATCACGTCCGACCCGGTGGTGACGGCGCTCCATTGGGTGACAGGGCGCAATGCGGGTCGCTTCCGTTTTATGGAGGCCGAAGTGCTATTGCGCGCGCGCAATTTGGAACAGGCCGAAGCCACGGTGCAACGGCTGGATGCGGCCATCCGCGCCGCCGTGCCGCACATCGAGCGGGTCTTGATCCACGCCGCGCCGCAGGAACGCACGCATCTGCGCGTCGCCGTCCCGCTGGCGACGCCAGAGGGCGCGCTCAGCCCGCACTTTGGCGAAGCGCCGACCTTCGCGCTGGTCACGGTGCGGCTGTCCGACGGCGTCGCCACCGCGCAGACATTATTGATCAATCCGCATCAAACTGAAGAGAAGGCCAAAGGCATCCGCGTGGCCGAGTGGTTGACAGCGCACAAGGCCGATGTGGTCTTGCTGCGCGAGGATTTGAGCGGCAAAGGGCCGGTCTACGTCTTCGGCGAGGCCGGGATTGAATTGCGGCTCACCCAGGCTGCAACGCTGCCAGAAGCGTTGGCTTTGGAGTTTAGCCCGGAAAAGGAGATTGCATAATGTCCGGTCAACCTGCTATGCCGCGACGACTAAGCGCCGTGCTGCGACCAGCCTTCGGGCTGTTCCTGTTTCTGGCGCAGTTTACAGCGACCCGTGAGACGCTGTTTACGGCGAATGTGTATTTGCGGGGATTGGGCATTGTCCTTATCCTGACGGGTTTCTGGTTGTGGGGGAACGCCTCACGGCATCTGCAACGCGCCGGGAAGCAAGGCATCATTGCCCAGACCGGTCCATATCGCGCCATCCGGCATCCTATCTATACCAGCATCTACATCTTCTCGGCGGGCCTGGGCTGTCTGTTTTTCGCCTGGCTGTGGTTTGGCGTGTTGCTCGTCTTTGCGCCGCTGTGGTATCTGGAGTGCCGGGAAGAAGAACGCCAGCTGCTCGCAATCCACGGGCAGGAGTATGTCGCCTATCAACAGCGCACGGGGATGTTTTTCCCGCGAGGGCGCGCCTGATGCGCGCCGCTTTGATCTTGTCATCGTCCAGTCTGAGGTAAATCTCCATGTCGCCTTTATGAGAGGAACGCCCACTCGTATTTTACAGGAGTATTGGCTGCGAGCTGATTCTAGGGAGCACCGCAATCCAACCACGGGGCAGGTTTTTTGACCTGCCCCGTGTGAATTTCGCGCCGCTGCTACGCCGGGCGTCTGTCGCGGCGCAGCAACCACCGGGCCGTTCTATTCCTTCAGAATGGTATGAATAGATGCCGCGGGCTTGTTTATTTCAGCATTTCAGCCGACCCATAAATCCGACGCCGATTCTATATCCAATCTTCATTCTATCTTCACATAATGCGACTACAATCAGCCCTATAGTTCAAAATCAAAGAGTTGAAAAGGAGTTGGAGATGAAAACACGAAACTTGGTACACAGATGGTTGGGCGTGGGCCTGGCAGCAGCAATGTTGTTGACAGGGTGCAGCGCGGCGGCAACATCTGCTGCGAATACGGTGGATGCAATCACGGCTCATACGGTTGAGGCAGCTGCGCCGGTGGATGCGGCGACGCTTGCCGTTGCGGCGCCGGCGGTCCTGGCGTCGGGCCTGACCGAGGCCGAGGCGGCCGATCTGCGCTATATGCGCGAGGAAGAGAAACTGGCGCACGATGTTTATCTCACGCTGTATGAGCTGTGGGGACAGCGTATCTTCCAGAACATCGCGGCCAGCGAGCAGACGCATACCGACGCGGTGTTGCAGCTGTTGCAAAGCTACGGCATCGCCGATCCGGTGGGGGCAAACCCGGTGGGCGTCTTTGCCGACCCGGCGCTGCAAACGCTCTACACGGAGTTAGTGGCCCAGGGCCGCCAATCGCTCAGCGCCGCGCTCCAGGTGGGCGCAGCCATCGAAGAGCTTGACATCCTGGATTTGGAGGCGGCGCTGGCGCAGACGGACAAGGCCGATATTCAAACCGTCTATGCGAATCTCCGCAAAGGCTCCAGCAACCATCTGCGCTCCTTTGTCCAGACCCTGGCGCAGCGGAGCGGCGAGACGTACACCCCGCAGTATTTGAGCCAGGCCGCCTATGACGCCATCATCGGCGGCGCGGCTGGGCGCGGCGGGAGCAATCAAGGCCAACGCGGCAACGGGCGCAACTAACCCCACAGTTTTTCATCCAGCGAGGGTAGCAGTCACGGGCTACCCTCGCTTTTTGTTGCATCTTCTCCACACCCCACTCTTTCTTACATTCTACCTCCACATACCCGCGTTAACCTCCAATGAGAGATTTCAATCTCCACCAGCTTGACATTTTATCATCTCGATGATATATTTAGTTAGTCTAAATAAATGGATAACCAGGCGATGACTGAAAACCACACTCTAACCGAACAGTTTGTTAAATTGCTGCGCCGATTGCGCGCGGTTGGGCCGGGGCAGCCTCCTTTTGAGGAAGTGGGGATTTCTTCGGCACAACTGGCACTGCTGGAGTGGGTCGCAACAGCGCCGGGATGCACGCTGCAAGACATAGCCGATGGCCTGGCACTAACACCTCCCACTGTCAGCGTAGGAATGCGGAAACTGGAGGAGACCGGGCTATTAGCACGCCAACCGCATCCTGCTGACGGGCGCGCATGGCAATTCACTTTGACAGTAGCAGGCAGCGCGCTGTGGGGGCAGGTACAGCATTACCGCCGCGAGAAGGCGCAGCGGCTTCTGGCCGGGCTGACGCCAGAGGAGCAGCAAATCTTACTTGCACTGCTGGAGCGCGCGTTGAATACAGCAGAGCAAGGCGCAATGAGTTACTCCAGCAATGAGGGCTAAAAAAGTAGGCAGAGAGCAGAGACCCATGAGCCAGCAGCATAGCTAAACCCACGGCCTGCTTATCATTCACCAATCACTATTTCCAGGAGGATAACTTTTGAACATAATCAATGCTTTAACCGCAGCCGAGTCCCCTAACCCCCACGGTATCAGCGCGCGCGAGTTGCTCACTACAGAGCACGCGCAAGCAGTGATGGTGACGCTGCAACCCGGAGAAGCGCTTAAGTTGCATGTCACACCGGTGGCTGTGTTTTTCTATGTGCTGGAAGGCGAAGGCATCGTGGAAATTGGCGGCGAACAGCAGCCCGTTGGGCGCGATACGCTCATCGAAAGCCTGGCGCGCATCCCGCACCGGCTGCTGAATCAGAGCGATGGGGTTTTCCGCTGCCTGGTGGTCAAAACGCCGCGCCCTACCGAGAGCACGCGGCTGCTGTAGGAGGGAAAGATGCCCGATCAAATGTCCCTTAATCCGCTGATTCTGCTCAAGTTTGTGCTCTGGATAGCGACCATCGTCGCCGCAACGCTCCTGCTACGTCGCCGCAAGGTGAGCGCAAAGGTACGCCTGGCCTTCCTTGTCGGCGGGGTGGCGGTCTTCGGCCTCCTCTTTGGCTTGCTCATCCCCTCAGGTTTGAACCCAAACCCTGTCGCTTCGCTGCGAACGCTCTTGAGCAGCGCCTTGGTGCGTCGCCAGTTGGCGATACCCGTCGCCGTCATGTTGACTCTTTTGCTGGTAGCCGTATGGGTTTCCAACAAATCCATCTGCGGCTGGGCCTGCCAGTTGGGCTTGCTCCAAGATTGCCTGTATCGCGTGCCGCTGCCCAAGTGGAAACCGCCTTTCTGGCTCGCCAATGGGGTGCGTATCCTTGCCTTTGTGGGCCTGGTAGGCGGACTGCTTGTGAGCGGGCTGGATTGGATCGGCGTCATTGACCCCTTCCAGATCTTCTCCTTCAACTTCACCTGGGCGATTGCCGTTTTCTCCTTCATCGTGCTCATCGCCAGCCTCTTTATCTACCGGCCCTGGTGCCGCTTTCTCTGTCCCTTCGGACTCGTTGGCTGGCTGGTGGAGCAAGTGAGCCTGCTGCGCCCACGCATTGACCGCGAACTGTGCAAAAAGTGTAAATTGTGCGTTAAGGCATGTCCTTCCGGCGCAATGACGGCTATCTATGCTGATTCCAAAATCCACGCTGACTGTTTCGCTTGCGGCGCGTGTATCGCCGCGTGCCCGCAGCGAGGCGCACTCGAGTGGCGCAAACATGGTCGGGGGCTGGAGCATTGATAGGGTTGCCCTGAAATACACAGGTCACAGGGCAGGTGCTTCACCTGCCCTGTGTACATTTCACGCCACTGCTGCGCTGGATGCTCTATTTCTTCAGAATGGCGTCCAAGACCTGCTCTTTGGTGATTTTCTTGGTGCAGAAGAACCAATCGTGGCAGGTAAGCTCGTGGTTCTCCATGCGCTCCTTGGCGACGCCGCAGGAGCCGGCCGTCGGCACAATGACATCGTCGCCGGGGCGCCAATCGGCGGGTGTGGCGATGCCAAAGGCGTCGGCGGCCTGGAGCGCGATGACGACGCGGTAGAGCTCGTCGAAGTTCCGGCCCAGGCTGAGCGGGTAGTAGAGGATGGTGCGGATCATGCCCTTGGGGTCAATCACGAAAACCGCCCGCACGGCTTTGGTGGAGCTCTCGCCCGGCTGAATCATGCCGTACTTCTTGGCGACTTCCATCGTGATGTCTTCAATCAAGGGGAAGCGCACTTCCACGTCTTTCATCCCCTTGTACTCGATTTTCTCCTTGATGGTGCGCAGCCAGGCGATGTGGCTGTACAAGCCGTCTACCGACAGCCCGACCAGTTGGCAGTTGGCCTGCGCAAATTGCGCTTCCATCGAGGCAAAGGTCATAAACTCCGAGGTGCAGACCGGGGTGAAATCCGCCGGGTGACTGAACAAAATCACCCAACTCCCGGCGTATTGTTCCGGGAAGTTGATTTCGCCCTGGGTCGTCACTGCCTTGAAGGGGGGCGCGGGATCGCCAATACGCGGCATTGCAAAGCTTTGCTCTTCCATACTAAACTCTCCTTTTTTTATGTGCGCCGGGACTATAAAACCAGTGCGGGGCTGGCGCTGCGCCACGCTCTGGTACACCTTTCGCGATTGGTGTGCTGGCAGCTCAATTGTAGGCGTCGCGCGTCTCTTTATCCGCCATGATCAGCGCCAGGAGTGGTTCCCAGGCCGGCGCCTCCCACGTCCCCAGCTGCGTGTGCAGCTCCAGGTATTTCGTGGGGATGGGATGCGTGCCGACCACGACCTGCACGCCATAGCGCGCTTCCAGAAACGCTTTGAAGGTGTGAATGCGCGGGCAGGGCGGATACCCCACCACCAGCCCCGTCGCCAGGTGGATGACCTGCGCGCCGTTCTTGACCATCTCCTCGCCGGTGTATTCCACATTGCCTCCCGGACAACCATCGCAAGAAGTGTAACCTACCAGTTCTACCTCTTTGCCGGCGTAGCGGCTGAACGCGCCCTCGCGGTTACGCAACGCGCGCAGGCACTTCCCGCCCGCGCAGCGCCGGTACCGGTCGCAGATGATAATGCCGAGTTTCACTACTTCGCTCATCATGTCTCCTTTCAGGCTAATTGCTCCGCGCCGGCGAAGACTTGCTCCACCCGCAGGGCGGCGACGGCGTGACCCGGCAACCGGGTGGGATTCCACCGCTTCATATCATCAAACAGCGGCCCCTCGGTGAAATATTCCAGCCGCCCCTTAATCTGGTAAGACTTGCCGGCTGGGGTGATGAAGAGCAGCCCGCCATAACTCCCCGCCAGGATGTTGGCGCGCGTCTTGTGGAAGTAATTGTCGGCGATTAACAGGGTGTCCGCGCTGAACTTACTGACGCACGTGGCATAAATCGCGTTGGGCGTTCCGGCGGGGTCTACGGTGATCAACACGACCGGGCCTTCGCGCTCTTCCCACGCTTGATTGACAATCTCGGGCAAGTCGGTCATTGGGGTGCTCCTTGAGTGGCTTTAGCAGCAAAAAAGTGGCGCAGCGCCGCCAGCGCCGGGCGCGCGCGCGGCGCGACAAGCCAGAACAGCGCCGTCATCACCACCGCCGAGGTGAGACACCAGGCGCACGTCGCGCCGATGACGAACGGCTCCAGGAAGGTCAGGTAGATGGAGAACGCGATCCCAAAGCAGGCCATGCCCGCCATAGCGAGCTGCGCGAGTTCGACCCACGGCGCGCGCGCCCACCGCGTCACGGCCCACGCCACGCCGATGGCGAGGTAGCCCAGCACGCCCAGCACGGCAATCGGCAGGAAACCAAACAGCAGGGCAAACTCACTTTGTTGCACCGCGTTACAATCCCCCACCGGCCCGCAGACGGCTGTGACCTGCTGCGTCTCCACATACGCCAGATAGCCGGCCACCATCAGCCCCAGCGCAACCAGCAGCGGGATGGCCCACGGCCAACGCGCTGCTGTCGCAATGGGCGTGCGGGTGAGCCCCCAGCCCTGATAGAGGACGCTCGCCAGCATCCCCAGCAGCACCAGCACCGAGAGGCCGTTGCCCAGCGGGTCGCGGATGAAGCGGTCACGCCAGGTCTCCTCGACCACGCCGGGAATAATGGGCGCGGGAGGGGGGGCCGCGGTGGGAGTGCTAACCGTCGCTGCGGTCGCCACCTGCGTGGGGGCGGCCTCGGTCGTCGCCGTCGCCGTCGCCGTCGGCGCGCTTGCCGCCAGCGCTTCCGCCAGGCCGGGGATAGCGGGCCAGTCCACGCCGTCCTGCGCCAGATAGGTCTCAATCAGTCCCGGCAATTGCTCCGGGATTTCGCCTGACCCTACCAGCACGGTCTCGCCGATGACGAGCGTCGGCACGCCCCGGCGCTCGTCTGGAATGGCGAAATGCGCAATGGCGGCCTGATACAACGCCTGTCCGCCTGGATCGGCTACATTGACGCCGACAATCTCAAATTGCTCGTCGTATTGCTTCAACAGCGGCGGCAAGACGTTCTCGATGACATGATGGCAGTGTCCACATGAAGGCGAATAGAACATGACCGCATGAACCACCGGACCCTCAGCAGCGTTCACGGCGAGCGCGCCGCCGGTCAGCAACAGCCAACTCAGCCACAAAGCAACCCAACCGCGCAACACTTTGCCACACATGATGCTCTCGCTCAGGCTGCCAGATGCTCAAGGATGGCGGCGAGAATAGGGGCAAAATCCGCGCTCTGATAGGTCTCGAGCTTCCCCGCGTCACCCGCCTGCGCCAAATCCTGTTCCAGACCCATTGCGCCCAGGAAAGGCGCACCAAACTCGGCTGCCAGCGCATCGGCGTGACTGATGCCGAACAGCTCAAACCGCTCACCGCAATGTGGGCAGCGGGCATAGCTCATATTCTCCACCACGCCCAGGATCGGCTTGTTGACCTGACGGGTCATGTTGGCGGCTTTTCGCACAATCATATCAGCCAGGTCTTGCGGCGTGGTGACGATGATCACCCCCGTAATCGGCAAATTCCGCAGCACGGTCAGCGCCGCATCAGATGTGCCGGGCGGCAGGTCCACAATCAGAGCATCCAGCGGTCCCCAGATCACATCATCCCAGAATTGTTGGATCATCTTGGAGATAAGTGGGCCGCGCCAGATGACGGCGTCGTCTTCCCGCTCCAGCAGCAGATTGACTGAGATTATCTTGATACCGCCGTGGGTCATGACTGGGAGGATTCCCCCTGTGCCATCCTGGAGCGGCGGCTGGTGGATGCCGAAAAGTTTGGGGATGCTAGCCCCGGTGACGTCGGCATCGAGCAGACCCACTTGCCAGCCGGTGCGACGCAAGCCCGCTGCCAGCAGCGCAGCAGTGATGGATTTCCCCACGCCGCCTTTACCGCTCATCACAGCCAGAATGTGTTTAATCTGAGGGTGCGACGAATTTGTTGTGGTCTCAGTGTTCATGTTTTTGGAAACCTCGTAAATAAAACGTATGTTGATTGTAGGTAACGGCGACCAACTCCCCGCGCGCCACCAGTCCCTGCACGATTTCCCACGTTGCTCCGCAGCGCGCCAGGAGCTCCGCCACGGCATCGGCGCGCAGCGGATGGACGGCGGTAATGCTGAGCAGATCTGCGGCGGCGTCACCTGTAGCGGCAAAAGTGTTGCCCTCGTAGCCACTGAGCAGTTCCACGCGAGGCAGCGCTGCCGCAAAGCACTGATAGGCTTGATTGAGCGTCGCCTCGTCCGGCGGCTGCACCCAGGGTTCGGCGGGCGGGCGCGTGGGGATGCTGAGATAGGCGACTGCAGGACGCAGCTCGGCGATGACCGCTGCTGTTGCTGCGAGCGCTTCTGGGGAGTCGTTCACGCTTGCTACCAACATGGTTTCCGTGACTAGCGTGCCGGTAAAGACGCGAGCAAAAGTGTGCGCACCGGCAAGAATATCTGTCAGACGTAGCCGCCCGTGGGGGCGATCTATCCGCCGCCAGATAGTTTCATCCGCCGCATCCATCTTGAGCGAGATCCAATCAGCCAACTGCAGTGCGGCGCGAACTTCTGGATCACCGAGCAGCGAAGCATTGGTAATCACCGCCAGCGGGATGCCCAGCGGCTTAAGCGCCAATAGTATCGCGCCCAGGTTTATATCCAGTGTTGGCTCACCGTCTGGCACAAAAGTCAGGTAATCGAGCGACTCACCTGCCGCTACCGTCGCCGTGACTTTAGCTTGCACTGCCGCGACCACCGCCTCCGGCGGATAGAATACCTGGCGCGACCTTTGCAGACGTGGCGTGCGTCCCAGCTGACAATAGATGCAGGCGTAAGAACAGGTCTTGGGCGGGACGTGATTGATACCCAGGCTACGACCCAACCGCCGTGAGGGTACGGGACCGAAGGTCAGCGCGGGTGGCGTTTCAGTCATAGTAACTCGGCACCGCCGACCCGGGTAGCCAGTTGAGGTCGGCGGCGCGAAATCAGGCGCTCACTTGCGCTCGAGATTGGTTAGACGTTGTTGTACGGCGTTGAGCTGCGTCTGTAACTGCTCAGCTTGCTCTTTGAGCTGCGTAGCTTCGTCCATTGGATTTGCTGCAGTGCTGCCCCAACGCATCCAGCGGGGTAAGCCTGTGGCGCGCGCCCAATGCCGCCAACCGCGTCCGCGACTAAAGCCGCCAAAGAAGTGCGGTTGCTCTGTCCCGGTGCAGTCACCCATGCCACGCCCGGTGCGCTGACCAAGGCCCTGCGGTCCAGTCTGATCTCCACCTGGCATATCTCACCTCCTGAGAATGCTAAATCCCAGTTGCTGCTATCGTATGCGGCGTCCCCCGGTCCTGCTGCCGTGGCCCAACCACCGGAAAGGATTGAGACGACGCAACCGGCAAAAGCCGCCAATAAGTGCTCCCTGAAGTCCTGCGTAACCATACGGACGCCCAGACTTGGGAAAAACAATGGCGCAGTTGCCCGCGTCGCGCCCGGTAAACGGACCTACTCCTCGGGGACCGGTGCCATCTCGCCCTGGCATGGCCTAGCCTCCTTTCAACATTTGGTTGGGTTGATTTGACTTCATTCTACTCCTCTATTGTAAAATTGTCAATAGGTAAATTGACAAGGGGTGCGTTTCAGGACGGGGGCAGGTTTTCGTAGGCCCGAGACCAGAGGGCATCGAAACGTTCGCTGCCAGACAACACCGCCGCGCGGAGCGTAAGCATATGTTCCGCGCCGGCCCGGCTCCAGCGCATCCCGGGGCCCGTCACCCGCGCCTTGAACTGTTTGGCCGCACTTTCCACCACCCCACTACCAATCGGCCAGCCTTGCTCGCGCAGCTCTTGATACTGCATGCGATCACGGTGGTTGCTGAAATACGTCGCGGCTTTCTCCAGCGCCGCGGCCCGTTCTGGGTCAGAGCTCAGCGTGGCCACCTGGTGCAAATCCCGCGCGATCTCCCCCGCGTGGCCCAGATAGAGCGCCTTTTCATAGAGGTTGTACCACTGGGTGGCCGCGGCACCCCCTTCAGGGTGCAGCAGCAGTTTCGC
>JAKJAC010000010.1:37619-46790 GCA_022707705.1 Chloroflexota bacterium | reverse complement strand
CGAAACCGGTTTGTTTGTCGGCGATTTCCACGACGCTTCTGCCGAGGCGCTCTCGCCTGTGCAGGTGCTTTATATCACCCGCGATGATTTCCTACCCTTGCTCAAGCAGTACCCGCGCCTCCAACGTCGCTTGCATATCAGCCATGATTTGCAGCGCCAGCGGCACCTGCCGCGCTTCGATTGGATGCGCGACGATGAGGTGGTGATTTATCTGGGGCAGCGCCACGCCATGGAGTTGTTGCGTCGGGCGTTGCTCCCGGCTCTGGGGTTTATCGCCTTGCTGGTGCTGATGTTCGTGGTAGCGCAGACGCGCTTGGGGTGGGGAGGTTTGGCGCTACTCTCATTGCCGGCGCTCCTGCTGGGTGGCTTGTTGGCTTGGGATTATGTGGACTGGCACGATGACCGCTTTGTCCTTACGACGCAACGCGTGATGCACCTGGAGCGCAAGGGACCCTTCGGCAGCATGTTCGAGGAAGCCGCTCTCGATGACATTCAGGATGTGCTCGAGGTTAAGCCCAATGTGCTCGCCAACCTCTTTGACTATGGCGATATCATTCTCCATACGGCAGGCGGCACGGTCAAGATCGACTTTACCGAGGTTCATCGTCCCGCTGTGTGGCGCGAAGCCATCCTGCGCGAGATGGGGCGCATTCAGGCGCGTCGGGTGGTGCGCATGCGCGGCGAGACCCGCACGCAGCTAGAGCGTCGCCTGAACCTCGTGCCGCAACCTGAGCCGGTTTCGAGAAAAGAAGCGTCGCCAAAGGCGCCAGGGTTGTTGACGGTGCTGGTTAGCACTATTCGGGAATTGCTTTTCCCGGCAAGCTGGGTCTACAGTCCCGATCAACAGACTATCAAATGGCGCCGCTATTGGTTGCCGGGCTTCATCCGTTTTTGGTGGGTCTCGTTGATATTCTTGCTCGTCACGTTTGGTGGGACGCTCTGGGCAGCAACCCGCCTCGAAAATCAGCAACCGCTCTGGATTGCCGGTTGGATTATCGTGGAGATGCTGCTCCTTGGCGTCGTGATGTGGTATATCGAGGACTGGCGCAACGATTTCTTCCAAATCACGCCCACCCACATCATCCATGTGGACCGGAAACCCCTGTGGGGCCGGCTTACCCGCCAGGAGGCACGCCTGGACCGGATTCAGAATATCACCTCGGATGTGCCCGACCTTTTTGCACGGATCTTCAACTATGGCAAGGTGACCCTGGAGACTGCCGGTGCGGAAGGCAAATTTGAGATTGAATTCGTGCGCGAACCAGAAAAGGTGCGCGCGGAAATCTCCAAACGGCAGCAGCAATTCCGCCAGCGCGATCTCACGCGGCAGGCAGCTCAGCGCCAGGATGAGCTGTTGAGTTGGTTTGCGATTTATGATTCCTTGCGCCATGCGCAGGCAGATCCGGTTCCCCCGGATGAGACTGCCGCAGCGCCGGGAGAGGGCGAACAGGCTTGATTTTGGTGCATTTTCCCCTTGGCGTCACCTCAATCCCCTGTGCTAGAGTGAAAAGATAACGGTTGGAGGTATGGGCTTGTGGCAGTGCGACCTGTGATTACAGTGGGCGATTCGCGCCTGCGGCAGCGTTCCCGTGAGGTGGAGCGCATCACGCCGGAGGTGCAGCAGTTGATTGATGATATGATTGAGACCATGCACGCCAGCGATGGCATCGGTCTTGCTGCGGTGCAGGTAGGTGAGCTGCGACAAATCATTGTCGTAGAAGTTCCGCAGGACGACGAAGTTCCCGGCAGCGGGGAGCGCTACGTAGTGATTAACCCCGAGATTCTCCGCGCTTCGCAGGATAAGGAAGTGGGGTTGGAGGGTTGCCTTTCGGTCCCCGGTTATGTGGGCGATGTGGAGCGCTCGGTCTCCGTTTTTGTGCGCGGGCTGGATCGCCGTGGACAGAAGCAGCGTTTGCGCCTCAACGGCTTTCTGGCGCGGGTCTTCCAGCACGAGATTGATCACACTCGGGGTGTCTTGTACATTGATCGCCTGGTAGCGCCTGACCGCATCTGGCGGGTAAAAGAGGGCACCGAGGAATCTGTAGAAAAAGAGGGCGCCCTACCCGATGCTGAAAGCCCCGCCCCTGCTACTGGCGTATAGCGCCAGTTCCGCAGAACCGTTTCGATCAGGTCTATTGGTCGAGGGGATTGGCGTCTTTTGCGCCAATCTCGCCTAAATTTCGCTTGGGCAGCCCAAGGCTGCTAGACAATCTCAGGAGGGAAATTCATGGTTTCTGTTGAACAGGTCATGCATGCTTTGGAACAGGTCATGGATCCTGAAATCCATCGCAATATTGTCGAATTGGGCATGGTGCGTGAGGTCAAAATTAAGGGGCAAGCAGTCCAGGTTACGGTGGCGCTTACGGTCCCCAACTGTCCTTTGCAAAGCACTATTGCTGCGGATGTGGAGCGCGTAGTCGCTGGGTTGGGTGCTGATTTGAAACCGCAGGTCACGATGACGGCAATGACGCCGCAGGAAAAAGAGCGACTCGTCTCGAAATTGCGCCAGAACCGCCAGGAACCTGCGCAGCAATCGCTCGCGGGTCGGATGAACAAAGTCAAATCCATTATCGCGGTGATGAGCGGCAAGGGTGGGGTGGGTAAATCTACCACTGCAGCGTTGCTCGCGGCGGGCTTGCGCAAGCAGGGGCTGCGTGTGGGCATCCTCGATGCCGATATCACTGGACCCAGCGTTCCCAAACTCTTGGGTGTCAATGAGGTGCCGGTCATGGGTCCTCTGGGCATCGTTCCGCCCTTGAGTGCGGGCGGCATCAAACTCATGTCCATCAACCTGTTGCTGCAAGAGCAGGATGAGGCTGTAATCTGGCGCGGTCCGCTGATTTCTGGCGCTATTCAGCAATTCTGGAACGACGTTTTCTGGGGTGACCTGGATGTGTTGCTCGTGGATTTGCCGCCGGGGACCTCAGATGCGGCATTGACCGTGATGCAATCCCTGCCGGTAAGCGGTGTCGTCATTGTTACCTCTCCGCAGGATTTGGCGGATATGGTCGTGCGCAAGGCGGCGCGCATGGCAGAGCAACTGCACGTGCCCATCATCGGCATCGTGGAGAACATGAGCTACGTCATCTGCCCACACTGTGGCGAGCGGCATGAGATTTTTGGCAAGGGACGCACCGAAGAGATGGCGCTGGCATTCAATACCCAGTTCCTGGGGCAGTTGGGCCTGGATTCCGAACTCACCCGCCTCTCCGATGCGGGGGAAATCGAAGCCTACACCAACCCGGATGTGGAGCGCGTCGTCGCGCAGGTTCGGGATGCGCTAACCGCTTAGTTTGACGTTGAAGAGGTTGCAGTGCGTTCGCGATGCGAGGCACTGCAACCTTTTTGTTTTGCGAGTCTCCTGTGCCGCGAAAGAGCCATTTCCCCTTTGTCTGATGGTAGTTGGAAGCTGCTCGCTCATCGATATCACATTAGCTGCCCAAGCAGGTTTTTATAGAGGCTTTTTTGATCGGGGCTACGCCCCGATCAAAAAAGCCTCTGAAATTTCCGAACTTCAGTCCGCATCCGCCAGAATCCACGCGGTGAAACACGTCAAATGCATAAGCCCCAGCGTGTTTTTGCTATTGACATCTATCGCTTTTGTGTTAGAATAAAACTGACCGGTCGGTATTTTTCTCCTCCTTATCTTTGGCACTTATGGTAACACAACAACGCAGCGAAGAAACCTGCACCCGCATTCTGGATGCCGCAGCCGCGAGTTTTTCCCGCAACGGCTATGATGCCACGGGCGTGGCAGAGATTTGCCGTGTGGCGGGAATCAGCAAGGGCGCTTTTTACTACCACTTCCCCTCCAAACAGACGCTTTTTATCGCCTTGTTGCAGCGCTGGTTGGATGAGCTCGATGGCAGCATCGCGACCTTGCAGGCAGGGGCTTCCAGTGTGCCGGAAGCGCTTACCCGCATGGCAGAGGCATTCCAGAAGGTCCTTTACACGGCCGATGGCAACCTTCCGATGTTCATGGAGTTCTTATCCGCCGCACAGCGTGATCCCGTCGTCTGGGCAGCCACAGTCCAACCCTATCGCCGTTACCAGCTGTGGTTTGCCACATTGATCGAGAAGGGCGTGGCTGAAGGTTCGCTACGGCAAATGGACCCCCAGATTGCGTCGCAGATGTTGGTCTCGTGGGCTGTGGGGATGCTCCTCCAGAGTACGCTCGACCCACAGGTGACGGATTGGACCATAGTGACGCGGGAGAGCCTGCGCTTGATGTTAACGGGGTTGCTGCCTGAATCTGTTGCCTGAGTGTTTTTGCTGGTGCTCAATAGATTAGGAAGGAGAACACTTATGCGTGTATTACTGACTGGCGCTTTTGGTAATATTGGAATGAGCGCCCTTGAAGCGCTTCTGGATCGCTGGCATCAAGTGCGTTGCTTCGATATGCCCACGGAGGCAAATCTAGCGCGGGCGGCGCGCTTCGGCGATAAAATTGAAGTCGTCTGGGGGGACTTACGTCGCGCAGCGGATGTCAATGCCGCGGTGCAGGGTCAGGATGTGGTGGCGCATCTGGCTTTCATCATCCCCAAACTCTCTGCCACCGGCACGAGCAGCGAGGACCAGCCCGATCTGGCTTGGGAAGTGAATGTGGGTGGCACCCACCATATTGTCGAAGCCTGCCGCTCACAACCGCGCCCACCCAAACTGATTTTCTCTTCGTCCTATCATGTCTTTGGTGTGACCCAACACCTGCCCCCACCGCGTACCGTCACTGATCCGGTGGATCCTATCGAGCATTATTCCAAGCACAAAGTTGCCTGTGAGTGGATGGTCAAAGCCTCCAATTTGCAGTGGTCTATCTTGCGTTTCTCCGCCACTTTGCCGATTGGTTTGACCCTCGACCCGTATCTTTTCCAGATTCCTCTGGATAATCGCATGGAGTTCACCCATACCCGCGATGTGGGTGTCGCTGTGGCTAACGCGGTGAGCTCTGAGGAAATCTGGGGTAAGCTGCTGCTCATCGGCGGTGGTCCGAAATGCCAGCTGCTCTACGGGGAGATTGTCTCCAAAGTGATGACGGCGATGGGTATTGGGATGTTGCCGGCGGAGGCTTTCGGTGGCGGTTACTTCCCTACCGATTGGGTAGATTCTTCCGAGAGCGAACGATTGCTGCACTATCAGCAGCGGACCTTTGATGACTATGTTGCGGATATGCGCGCGCTCCTTGGACCCAAACGCCACCTTATCCGGTTGGGGCGTCCCTTTGTGCGCTCGTGGTTGCTGCGCAAATCACCGTACTGGAAGCAGCGGCGTACCAGTCGCACCGCCCGGCAGGCTATACCCGGTCCGGTATCGTCATAGTAATACCCTTGATCCTTTGATTCCTGTGGAGCGTACATGAACACTTACCACGCCATCGCCTGGATCGATAATCGCCTGCGCTTGCTGGATCAGCGCGAACTACCCCATAACGTGATCTATCTTGAGTATACCAGCGCTCCGGCTGTCGCCGTCGCCATTCGCGAGATGGTGGTACGTGGCGCCCCTGCCATTGGCATCACCGCTGCCTACGGCATGGCGCTCGCGGCGCTTTATTGCGATGCGGCGAGCGTTAAAGATGTGCACGCGGCATTGGGCGAGGCCAACGCGGTGTTGCGCGCGGCGCGCCCGACTGCCGTCAACCTGTTCGGTGCACTGGATCGGGTACTTGCTCGCGCCGCTAATCCTGCCCTGAAGACGGTTGATGCCGTGCGCGCTGCTGTTTTGGAGGAAGCTCATGCTATCTACGAGCAGGAGCGGCAGGCGAATCTTGCCATTGGGCAACATGCTCTGCCGTTGGTCCCTGACGATGCCTGCATTCTTCACCACTGCAACACCGGTCCTTTGGCAACGGGCGAATTTGGCACGGCGTTGCGGGTCATCATCGCCGCACACGAGGCGGGTAAACGCGTACATGCCTTTGTGGATGAGACCCGTCCGCGGCTGCAGGGCGCGCGTCTCACTGCCTGGGAATTACAACAGCTTGGGGTTCCTTATACCCTCATCGTGGATGGGGCAGCGGCGCATATCATGCGCACTCGCGGTGTGGACCTGTGTGTGGTAGGCTGCGACCGCATCGCTGCCAATGGGGACACGGCGAACAAAATCGGCACCTTTCACCTGGCGTTGGCGGCGCATGCGCATGGCATTCCCTTTTACGTGGTGGGACCCACCAGCACCATAGATCTTTCCACGCCCACCGGCGACGATATACCACTTGAGGAACGTTCTGAGGAAGAGGTGACCTGCGTGGGATCGTGCCGTATTGCCCCGGTGGGGGCAACTGCAGCGAATCCTGCCTTTGACGTTACCCCGGCGCGCTATATCACCGCCATCATCACCGAGCGGGGTGTTGTGCGCCCGCCTTTTGCCAAGACTTTAGCGCAGCTCTTGCGCTGAGCTTCTGGCGTTCTCAACCAGAAAAGCTATGGGGAGCGGCGCGCGGCGCTGCTCCCCGTAGCCAGCAGATTTCAAGTCTTTATCCCGGTGTCTGGGCGCCAATACGGATGATCTCTGACACTCTCCCTTTCTTCACCCCACCGCCCATAACTGCAACTGTCTCGCAGGTTGCTTCCCATCGAGGAGGATATACGGCGCTACGCGTTGCACGGGCAGTCCCAGCTTGCGCAGCTGGCTCAGGTCGCGCAGCGTCCCCTTGCGCCGCGCCTCGAGAATTTGCTCCACGCCTTTGATTCCCACACCGGGGACCCGCAGCAGCTGCTCTCGTGGGGCGCGATTCAATTCCACCGGAGTCTCGCTGAGATGCTCCTGCGCCCACGCCACCTTGGGATCCTCCTTTAGAGGCAGATTGCCCTTGACGTCGAAGGGCAATTCCTCGGCGGTGAATCCATAATCCCGCAGCAGGAACGATGCCTGATAAAGACGCACTTCACGCTCCGGCGAGGAGGGCGGTAATCCCTCTAGCGGCGTATCGCTGACAGGATGAAAACTGCTGAAATACGCGCGCGCCATCCGTTGCCGGCGATAGAAGAACTCCGTTGTAAGCAATAATTCTGCATCGCTCTCCCCTGCAGCGCCCACCACAAACTGCGTTGTCGTGCTTGGACCGCGCCCGCCTTGTGCCTCGCGCAGCTCGTGAATCCATTGTAGTCGCTGCACCAGCTCCTCACTAAAGTGCTTGTGCGGCGCAAGGAAACTCAACCGGCGGGCGTTAGGGCCCTCCAGGTTCACCGAGACGCGGTCTGCCAGCGCCATCGTTGCTGCTACTTGATCCCGCTCTGCTCCGGGCATTACTTTAAGGTGTATGTAACCGTGAAAACCGTAACGCTTACGCAGGAGTGTGGCGGTATCAATGATGCGATCCTGTGTGCGCGGACCTCCACCGACCAACCCAGAGCTCAGGAAAATGCCCTGGACCAGGTCCGCGCGGTAGAGTTGCAGGAACAAGCCCGCCAGATCATCGGGAGTGAAGGTCTCGCGGTGAAAATCCCGCCCGGAGCGAAAGGGGCAGTAGGCGCAATCGCGTTCGCAGGCAGAGGAAACCAGCGTTTTGAGCAGCGGGATGCGTCCTTTCGGTGTAGCAGCGTAGTGGATGCACCCAATCATCTCCTCCGGCGTCATTGCTGCGGGCAGGCGCGCACCTGTAAGCCCTACATCTTCTGCAGGTTCATAGGCTGCCGCCTGTGCCAACAGTTTTAGTTTTTCCAGAGGTCTCATCGCGGTTCTCCACTCTTAGTATAAGACAAATGTTCTATTTGTCAAGAATGGGTAACCGAGAGAAGAAAGTGATTTTTGTGGTGAGGCGAAGCCTCACCACAAAAATCACTCAAAGAAAAGGCATCTGCATGATAATGGGTTTGCTTCTTCCCCAAAGTGAAACGCACCCACCGTGGGATGCATTTCACGACGGGGGCGAAAACTGGAGGGAATTGATTTTTTGCGACGAGACTTCGCGGCTTCAACCGCCCCTTGTTGTGCCGAGCGGGAAACACTGAGCAATTGTTTAGCCATGTCTCTTTCAGCGTTTGCCACCTGGTTTGGGGGAGGTCAGGCAACTTCAAAGAACCAAAGCCCGCATTTGTTTAGCGATTTCCAATAGAGCTGTCCAATTCCCAAGTTGTGCGTGATACGCCAGATGCTCAAGACCGATATGTAGATAACACGCCTTGAGCCGCGCTTCTTTGGCTTCGGGTTTGTAATCTCGCTCCGCCCACCGCTGCTCAAGCGCCGTTCTCAAAGCTGCCAGGTCCAATTGCGGTTGCCATGGTGACCAGAACTCAAACCATGCCAGGTCATACAAATGATCTCCATAGGTTGAGCAACCCCAATCAAACACTCCGGTGATTTTCTCACCCTGCACCAGGACGTTACGGTTGGTGAGATCACCATGCAGCAAGCTTCGAGGTACTGCATCATCCGCTACCTGCTTCAACAACTCAAAGCCCCAATCAAATGTCGCCTGACCTTCCGCCGATGTTGCCAGCGCTTTATGCCAACCGTAACCCCGTTGGTCTGGTCTGTCTTCGGCAACCTCTAGCAGACGGCTACGCCAGCTCTTGTGGGAAGCCCGCCTATCTGCACCCCAACCGCCAAAGCCTTCAGTCGCCGATAAATCTGCCGTGCGCAGGGCTTCTAGCGCTGCCACTACAGCTGGGACCAACGCAAGCCACTGTTCCGCGGTCACACTCTCCAGCGGAATTCCGACCACGCGGGTTGAGATGGCAAAGTAGCCATCGAGGGCTGTACCAATCTCGAGGACTTCAGGGATGGGTAGATCTGGGCTGGCGAACGTGTGTGCCAGTTGATCCTTCTGGAAGTCATCGACGTACTTTCCAAAGCGGATTACCAGATTTCGATCCTGGTGTACAAAGCCAAAACACTGCGACCAGGCTCCTTCGCCGAGGGGGAAAATCTCGGAAGGGGCTGCGCCCAAGTGTTGGGTCAGAAATGCCTGCGCCTGTTCGATATCAACCAGCTTTTCTAGAGCCATGCCTGTCCTCCGATCGGGCCTTGTGGGGTGGGACAGATGACTTCGCTGAACCCACCGAATCCTATCTCACCAGGTGTGTCTGTTATGGACTGAGAGTACAGCGTCTCACCATACTCCGGGAATCAGACGGTACCGCACGCGCTGGCTGTACTCCTCATATCCTGGCAGCTCTCGCTGCAGCGTTCGGTCCTCAAGGGCGGTGCGTACAATCACCGCAGCGATCATAA
>JAKJAC010000010.1:21624-37609 GCA_022707705.1 Chloroflexota bacterium | reverse complement strand
TCCCCACCAGGATCCGAGTACCAGGGGTACGCTGATATTGTAGAGAATCATCCCTACGTACATCGGATGCCGCACATAGCGATAGGGTCCTTCCGCAATCACGGTGTGCCCCCGGTCATCTTGTATTCGCACGCGGCTTGATAAGTAGGCATTCACCTTCGAAGCCCACAGCGGTAACCCGAAGGCGGGAATGAATCCCGATATTCCCAAGACCCTTACCCATAACGGCGTCTTTGACCAGCCAAATCTGCCCGCGTCCAATCCAATGACGGTGTACAGCGCCACTGTCAACAGCAGGTTGAACCCTACCAGTAGATTATCCCACTTCTTGACATTCTGTCCGGGGTGAGATCGTTCTTGGGTCAGCTCGGGGTTCGTTTGCGCCATCCACAGGGCACTTGTCAGTGCGATGAGGAAGTAGATGATCAAGAAAGCCCACGCTTCCCACCAATCAAAACGTCCGGCGGAGGCGAACAAGATGCCGCCGATGACGAGAAACGTGGAAATCGTCTGGAGCAGCTGTGTGGCTACAAGACTCCAGAGTGGTCGTTTTTCCTTCGAGGACACAGGATCAGACATAGGTTGTATCTCCCTTATTGTCCTGCTGTGCGGTTCTCACCTGAGATGGTCTCGCACAAATCCGCCAGGATGAGGCGCTCGTGCCTCAGGCTCAGAGACCTCTGGTCAAACGTATGCGCAAGGCAGTGCTTGGAATGGTTCTGTCGGGTGAGGCTCAATCCAGAAGATGCGCCAGCAGATCGAGCAGGCTCCCTTCAAACTTCCCGCGGCGCTTCTCAGTGTGGCTCTGCCCTTGCTCAGCAACCTCTTCTAGCGACTGTGGCACGCCTCGATCTCTTCCGGGGGCATTGACTACCCTTTCGAGTTCCCGGTGGTCCAACCAGATCAGATCGCACGTCTGACAGGTGTCAATGACGATATTCCCAGGTCCCATGTAGGGATAGGTCTCCATTGTCCGGGCGCACACCGGGCAGCGAATCTGACGCTGCAATTCCTCAGGCGCATACCTCACAGGCATTTCGGGAGGCGTGGTTGCCCTGGCTCGGCGCGTTTCGATGAGTCGCCGGAAGTCCGTGCGCGTGAAGAGCAGACTTCGGCAGCGGCTACAGAGATAGCCTTGATGGACATCATCGAAAGTCGCCAGGTTCAGAAGAATTCCGCACAACGGGCATCTGATACCATCGGGGTTTTCGCCCAAGAGCCTGATACCCTCTGTGGAGATGTTCGGAAAATACGTTGACCCGCAGTATTCGCATTGATAATAGTCACGCTCACGGACCAAGACCATCGGTGCGCCGCAATTCCTGCAATTCATACTTGCTCCTCGCGCTGGCAACATGGGGGGACGCGATCTGGATGCCGTGCCATACCACGCATGCCCCTTATCTGCCCCGAGTTAGAAACTCCAGCGTTTGCCTGTCTCGCTGATCATTGAACACTTTCTGAAGCACGTACGCAAATATCGAATCCGCGCCGGCTATTTCTGCGAACAAGGTCATACAGGACCTGAATTTCAGATCATCAGGAAAACCAAAGACCTCCGATGCGGAGCGCCCCTTGAGCGCCAGAACCGCCTCCGCAGATTCGCGTAACCGCGCCCCAAGCAGGGGATGCGCCAGGTATGCCCGCGCCTCCGCCACGCTTTTGATCGCGAAATATTGCGAGGTTGGACTTTGTCCCAAGCCCTCTACCTGTGGAAAGATGAACCACATCCAATGGCTGCGCTTTTGCCCGCTCTTCAACTCCGCCAGAGCTCTCTCGTAGACGCCTTCCTGTGCGTTGATGAAACGGTTCAGGTCATGTGGATCGTCGTTAGTCATGGTAGTTACTCCCCTACCCAAGCTAGGAGCATTGCCCTCACCGAACGCGTCATCTCGTGCGTGAATTCCGCGTCGAATTTCCGCGTGTACATCAGCTGCCCCAGATTCCCTGCGCCCTGCACTTCCTTGCGTTCTCCGAAGACTCGTTTCTGGCGCTCTTGGAACATCGCTTCAAGCGCTTCTTGCCCCAACCGCGTGTAGCGATTCTCAAACACGATTGCCTGCCTGTCGAAGCGCTCCGCTTGTTCTCGCTCTCGTTGCTGCGCGGTAGGGTAGCCAAAGCATACCATGCAAATCGGAAAGGCGTATTGCGGTAGATTGAAAAGCGCTTTGTGCTCCTCGTAGCACTCCATGATATCGCCGATGTAGCAGGAACCGAGTCCCAGGGATTCCGCGGCAATGACGGCGGTTTGCGCTGCAATGAGTGCATCACAGCAGGCTAGAAGCAGGTCTCCCTCCTGCGGTTTGCGTTGCGGCGCGCCCTTTTGAGCACAGAGTTCTGCCACCCCCGAAATCTCGAAATAATCTGCCCATCTCTGGTAATCCGCCAGGAATACCAGAATGAAGGGCGCTTTGGCGATGAAGGGTTGGTGGTCGCATGTCTCAGCGAGCGTGTCTTTGACGCTTTGGTCTTGCACCTCGATGATTGAATACAGCATCATATTCCCTGCTGTGGGGGCACGCAGCCCTGCCGCGATAATGGCATCCTTCACCTCGCGGTTTACCTCGCGCTCCTCGTATGCCCGCACCGATTTGCGGTTGAGTAGCAACTCCAGTGTTGGATTCATCACCTTGGGTTTCATCAATTGCTGTCCTCTCATCCCTATCCTGTTGGTGCATCTCTTGCTCGTTTGTTGTCGGGAAGTGTGTCCTTCTGGTGAAAAGTCTACCTCACTCGATGGTGGTGTCAATTCTGAAAGTGAGTGGATAATCGTAGCAGTTCATTCAGTGGGCTTCTGCGCCCTCTGTAGGGCTCGCCGTATGAATCGGCTGTGTCTGATACCCGCTTTTCAGATGGTGTGAGAGAGGCAGAGCGCAATTTCGGTCATTCACTTGCTTCGAAAGCCTTGAGTGACCATGACCATCTGCCTATTGTATCCCACTGGGAAAGTGCGTTACACTGATATTGATGGAGTCTCATAAGACTCACCGGGGAGGTGATGTATGCTCTTCATACCGCGCGAGGAAGGACAGGGTTTGGCGGAGTACGGGTTGATCCTCGTGCTTATTGCCGTAATCGTGATTGTGGTGTTGGCGCTACTGGGATCGCAGATATCGGCGCTTTTCTCAGAAGTGCAGTCGGCTATCCCCGCTCCCTGAAGTCCGCGTCTGCTATAGCACAGCCCCTCACAACGCCTGCTGGCGGGAGGGGCTGTGCGCTTTAGAGAAAATTATCGTGGGGTCAGCATTTGCAGCTGTGCAAAGTCATCCGGGCCAAGGTCGCTCAACGCGGTTGACGATTTGTACGTGCCGAGCGCCGCTTCCTGGATTCCCGTTTCTTGCCAGACTAAGTCAATGATCCGCGTGTGTGTCGCATCTGCTGCTGGCGCACCGCCAAAGGACCACTGCGCTGCGTTGATATCCACCGTCCGCACGCGCCACACTCCGGGTGGGGGATAGCCCTCCTGCCCTAACACTATCGCTGAATAGCTCCATCTTTCCGGTGCATCGCCCAGCGCGATGCGAGGTACTTTCATTGTGATGCGGCGTTGCCCGGCGTCAACAATAATCGTGACCGAGGCGGATGCCTTGACCGGACCGGAGTCGCCGGGAGTATACAGACCGCCTTCCCAGCCCTCGATCCACAGCGCATAATCCCAACCGTGGTCAGCGGTCAAGGCTGCATTGCGCCCAGGCAGCAATAGTCTGTCGCCTGTCGCCGGACCATCCTGATCAATGTAGATATCCACCGTCTGCACCGAGAGCCCGCGCCCGCTGCCCCACACGTTGTCTATCGGTCCCCGAACTGTCATTCGGAAGACAATGTTGATCTCATCGTAGCCGACATCGAAACTGGTAATATCGAATACCCCAGGTTGGAAGACACCATCCGTTGGATAGGTATATGTTCCCGGACCGTAATCGTCGTTTTCAGGGTCTTGTACTTGTAGCACCCAGGTCGTCGTCCCTAACTCCGGCACCGTGATGCTTGCAGGTCCCGTGGTTGGCAGCAGTTGTTGATCGGTCTGAGCATCCTCCAAACCCTGGCTGAGCACTGCGCGCAGCTGCAATCGGTCGCCGCTCTGGAGACCCTGTTTGGCTGCGACCATGCTCAGTGGGAGCGCCAGCTCCAGCGTCGTGCCGGCGTTGGCGATGCGGACATCCTCCACGGGGAACGCCATCGAAACCCAACCAAAACCATCGTAGATGCTATACACCGCGCCGGTGAGCGTGGCGTTGTTGGCATAAACCAGCTCCAGCAACTGTGTCGCGCCGAAGCCCAGGTAGGTCTCTGCTCCTCCCCAGCGTGACAGCGGCGTCGCTTGCGTCGTTCCAGGCGCTGCCCAGTAGAGTCCCACCGTGCTCCTGCAGGCGTCATTGCCGCCGCATGTTGTGAGCGCGCCCCAATCGTAAGCTGCATCCACCCGCAGGTAGAGGTGCTTGCCGTCGAAGCCGTAATACAATCGCTCTAGCGGTAGACTGCCCGCTGCCATTGCACCACCTGCGGCGCTGTAGCGACCTGCAGCATCCCATTCACCTGGATCTGCCACTCCATCAATCGTGGGCGCGATCAAATCTGTGGGCGCCTGTTCGACTGCCGCAGGCGCTTGCGCCACAATCGGCACACTAAGCCACTCTGGCGGTTCTTCACCGAGCGTGCGCAACACTTGCTTCAGAGTCTCGCGGAATTGCCGGTCGAAGCCCTCGTCATCCCCGGAGTTCTGATCCGTGCCGTACCACCAGAACCAGTCAGAGCCTTCAGCGACAAACATCAGGTCGAGCGCTTGTTCCAGAGCTTCGGCGCTGGGCGGCGTGCGTTTGCCACTCTCGTATTGTTTCACGATATCGCGCACTTCGAGCAGGGCATTCCACGCTTTGTTTTCCTCTTCCTCGCCAATCCAGGTATCGAAGTTGTGATTGATCCAGCTCCCTGCCCAGAGGTCCTCGATGGCGCGGGCAGGCTCTTGCGGGAAGCGGGCGAGGTATTCAGAGGGTGTTACCGTCACGATGTCCTCATCCGCAGCGAGCAATTCGTAGAGCGTACTGAGGAATTCCTTCCCATCGTTCTCATAGTGTTCCCAGGCGTTCTCCCCGTCGAGGATTACCGTTACCAGGTGCGGACCGGGCGTGTCGCCAGCATTGAGCTGGTCGCGGATTGCGTGGATACGGCGCATAAAATCCTCTGCCGCTGCGGCGCCCTTCATCCCTGAGTAGGTAAAGCCTACTTTGTCTGAGATCACCACATCGCGGAAGACAATCGCCACGGGTTCGCCATCCCCGGAGGATACTGTGTAGGGGCGGTAGAGTGCATCCGCTTCCTTCACCGTATCCGCGTTATTACGGCTGAAACCGCCAAGGCCCAGCGATTGCGCGAGCACACCCTCATCCGAAGCCATCCAGCGCAAGCCTGCTTCGCTCACCATACCGACGATTTCCTGGGCGACGGAACCTTCGGCGGGCCACATGCCGCGTGGCGCGGTTCCGAAGAGTTCTTCATACAGCGCCACGCCTCGCGCCACTTGTGCTTTCGCATCTGCCAGAGCGCGGAGTGCAGGGTCGGGCAATTTGTCGGTGGGCATTGCCTCCCGCGCGAGCGATGTATTTACCAGCAGTGGCAGGATGGGATGTGCGTAGGGCGTCGTCGTTACTTCGATCTGCCCTGCTTCCTGCAGTGCCTTGTGTACCGGGATCACCTCGCGGATCAACCGCAGATGCTCGTCGAGCACTACCTGCTTATCCGCCTCAGTGAAATTGCGCCCCTTAGCGACCAGCTCCGCAAGCGGCGCTTGGGCAAGCCACTCGGGGTCGGTCCACCCGAGGTTGAAGAGCACTTGCAGATCGATGAAATCCTGTGTGCTCCACTCACCTGAGAGTGCCGCCTCCACAGCAGCGTCATCCGCGGGGCGCTGGGCTTGCAATTCCACATAGCGCGGGAAACGCTGGATGATTTTCGTGTTGATGTCGAAGAAATAGCGCAGGATGTAGCGCTTCTGGTCATCCGTGAGGCTCTCCGCGGGAACCTCGGTATGGACCCAGTAAGCATCGCTGGCGCCTTCTGCCAGATCCTCGATCTGACGCAGCAGGCTCGGCGTGAGGTTGAATGTTACGTGCACGGTGGGATACGCTTCCAGCATCGCCGCCATATCCACATAGTCCTTGGCAGCGTGCAGCCGTACCCAGGGTTTGGCATAGACTCCCGTCTCGGGGTCTTTGAAGTAGACAGGTTGGTGTTGGTGCCAGATGATCGCCAGATACAGCGGCTCATCAGTACTTTCTGGCGGTGCGGGCGTCGTAGTTGGCGCTTCCGTCGTGATCGGAGCAGGTGTAGTGGGCGCCGGCGTTTCAGTTGGTGTTGGCGTTACACAGGCGCTCAACAACATGCCTAAAAGCAAAATCAGGTGCAACCCACGGTGTCGCATAGTGTCCTCCCTTGAAAGGTCGTTTCAAATGCCGCGCGATTTCTTCCTAGATTGCCAGATCGAATGGCAGATCACTGATATCTCGCAGGCGTTTGCCCTGCACGAGTAGGGTGAAGATATCGGAGAGTGACTCGTCGTCAATCTCCTCAACAGCCTTCTGCAATTCGTACAACGCCATGTGATAGACATAATCTACATCCCCTGTGCCCAAGGCGATGGAGGCAATTCGACTGGGTAATGGTTCGGCGGTCACGATAGCGATATGTGGCGTGTGCCCCTTGCGATTGCGGATTAAGTTGAGGCCTTCTGTGCGTGCGTTTTGTGAGCGATCGCTGCGGATCGTCCACTTGCAAGAGATGCTTGCGTGCAGGATGGGTTTGGCTTGAGGGTTGTTGGCTTGTCGCAATGCTGTCAAAGTGGCGCAATCGCCCTTTAGGATCAGTTTTGGTGTATTGATCTCTTCATCGGTAAGAGGGATTCGAGCAATCACAATGTCAGGTTTGATGATGTAATCTCCCAATGCTGCCTGCAATTGTGGTTGGAGTTTCAATACGGTAGCAAGGTCTTTCAAGTGCTCATACTGATCGAAAGCAGAGATCTCACTCACGGTGTAAGACCATTTCCCGGGACGGATATGAGCGAGCAGGCTCAGTGATTGTTGAAGATAGTTGCGAGTCAGATTTTCAAACAGTGCCCCAGCACCCTGCCCCGAAGGTGGTGCAGGGCAGGCGGAATAGCTCATGGTTCGAAGCACACCTTCAGCCAATTCTTGACTGCGCTTACTGCTGCGGTCAGCAATGTTGAGTACGTTGTTTTTGTACCCCAAAAGTTGTGTACAGATATTTTGGTGATATTCGTGGCGTAGATCCTCGAAAGTTTTCATTTTTCACCCTTCACGCTTCATTTTTCAGGAAAGCAATGATGTATTCCTCATGCATGCGCGCTTCGATGAGTGATGTGGCCGCTTTGTCCCTGCTACGTGCAGGCATCATCCGTTTGTCTCGATCCAGATGGCGTACAGCAATTGTCGCATTGGCAAAACCGACGTTTTTACCTATCTCAGCAAGACAACGATCAGTTTGGGTATCAATGCCACGCATGACAGATGAGCCAACGACTACAATAGCTGCTTTTCCAGGCCTGAGCACTCTCAACATTTCTGCGAGGAAACAGGTTGCTTCGGAGTAGTAACGATGCAGCGTCTGAGCCTTCTTCCCATCTACCTGTGCGACGGTATCAACAATCATCTGAACAGATGATGGAAGCATGAGCAGATTAAACCCCTGAGTAGCATCGTGACCGATATACTGACTGCGCAGATTGCTCAGCTGTTGCAGCGTGCGTCCAAACCATATCAGGGAGAATTTGTGCGCGCGCATGTAATCAATGGCATTGGATGCATACGGTGGCGATGTTACAATCAGATCTATGGTGCTATCTTGAAGCGGCAACGCCATGGCATTACCATGGACGAAATCTGGTGCGTCAAAATCAAACGATAACTCCATTGCACTTTCAAGGTTCTTCTTGAGTCGCTTAGAAAACTCCACCAAAGCAGAACGGGGCTGTTTTTCCAACACGCGATGCGGTCGAGTGTGAGCTAGGTCGCGCGCGAGCGAGACGCCCCCCGATTTCGTGATGATGATGGCTGAAAAGGCCAATTCCAGGAATGCCTTGGTTGTGGGATCTTCGACACCTTCGATTTGGGACAGCAACGCGAGAAGCTCGTATTGCGTGGTAGGTAGAAACCAGTAATCTATGAAAGCGCGTTCCGGGGGAGCGAAGCGGTGCTCGATCTGTTTTTGTAGCTCGCCCATATGTCGTTGACAAAGTTCTTGAGCTTTTCTAAGCACGGCAAAGCCCGTTTCAGCAACTGCTTCAACAGGGATTGGTTTAGTTTTTACTTGCCCTAGATGCAAAGCGAGAGGATCAAGATCAACACCTATACCATGCCTGCCGGTCAAAAATGCTTCTACAATCGTTGTGCCAGACCCTACCATGGGATCCAACACAACATCTCCAGGAGTGGTTAGTCCTTCAATAAACAGACGTGGTAGCTGAGGTGGAAACTTTGCTGGAAAGGCGTGGTAATTGTGCGAAGCATAAGCACTGTTTCTGCCGTGGAAATTCAGATCGTTGGAGAGTAGCGCTGCTAACCGATCAGAATACAAAGACGGCGTCAGCAGGTCAACCGCAGCTTCTGGCGCGATGATATCCATCTCGAGTTGTCTCATGGCTTTTACCTCTGTGGGATACATTATACTTGTTTTTCCATGGCCTGTGAAATGCTACCTACACCCGTCGCCCCAATCAGAATTGCCATCCTTATCGTCTGCTATTACAATAGGAGTATCCTATCTTGGGTGTGACTTTTCACGCAACCAGGAGGTCGCATAATGGAACCTATCCAATGGCGCAAATGGCAGCGGCTTTTCTTGCTGTTCTTCGGTGTGCTGGGATTAATTTTGGGCGGGGTGCTTCTGCGACTGAGCCAACCGCAGTTCACCGGTTCGGCGGTGCAACCGGGCGAGACACCTGTGCCGGTACAACCGCTGCCTGTTGCTGAACGGATTGCACTGATCGTTTCCGTAGTCTCGACCGTCATCTCAGCGCTGGGCTTTGTCTCCACTACGGCGCTTGCCTGGCGCAAGGAGGCGCGTGAGAGTCGTAACGCCGATTTGGAAGAACAGCGCAAGCAATTGGAGCTTGAGAAGATGCGCCAGGAGCTGCAACCCAAACCCGAAACTCCTCCAGACGCCGGAGTGCAGCCGCGATAACTGGAGACCTTTGAATAGGAGGTGTGACATGAACCTCGAACGTCCCGATTTGACAGGTATAGACCCCGATGTGCTTGCCTATATCGAAGCACTGGAGGCGGCGCTGGCTGGAGGGCGACGCCCGCGTGCCGTGACGCCGGTGGCGGACGATGAAGAACCGCCAGAATTGAGCGAGCCAACTACCACGCGCAACGTCATCACTCTCAGCCGCGGTGGAATGATCAAGCGCACACCCCGCCATCTCTACGGTCGGCAGCGCCGGAGCGGTATGGGCATCTTCGATTTAGAATTACCCGATGACGACGTGCCTGCGGTGCTCTGTGTCCTGGATGAGTCTCAGATGGCGCTCGCTTTCACCAGTGAGGGGCGGGCCTTCCGTCTCCCGGTCGCGGAATTGCCACAGGCTGCGGTACGCTCGCGCGGGCAGTCCATCACCCGGTGGGTGCCGTTACGCTCCGAGGAGCGTGTGGTGGCATTACTTCCCGACCAGGGTGGCGCACAGGTGGCGTTGGTCAGCGAGCGTGGGCAGGTGCAGCGGGTGCGCGCGAGTTTCGTCAGTCCGCATATGATCCCGGGCATGCGTTTTCATGATGTGAAGAACGGCGGTCCCCTTATTGGTGCATGCTGGACCTCCGGTAAGGATGATCTTTTCATTGCCACGCAACAGGGCTTGGCTGCGCGCTTTCCTGAGGAACGCATTCACGATAACGGCTCGCTTGGTATCCGTCTGGAGCGGAATGATGGTGCAGTGGGAATAGTGGCAGTCAGCGATGCCAGCCTTGTCTTCCTCCTCAGCGCTGATGGCAAAGGCGCGTTGCGTGCTATGGAGGGCTTCGCTGCGAACAAAATGCCAGGGGTCGGCGGCAAAGTGGCGCTCAAAACTGAGCGCCTCACCGGGTTGACCGTCGTTACCCCTACCGATGATCTCCTGATTATCTCGCGTCTCAGTAAGGTTATCCGTTTTCAGGCTGTAGAAGTGCCGCAGAAAACTGGCGTTGTGCAAGGCGTGGTCTGCATTTCGCTGCGCAGCGATGAGGCGGTCGCGGTTGCCGCGGCAGGGATGTGAGTCAAGAGTCGGTTTGATTCTTGGATAGGACCCTGGGTTTTCATTTCGGAGGTTCCATGAACTGGCATACAGAACCATCGCCGATGTTCCCTTATCCACAGGGAGCGATCATGCGCTTGCTTATGCGCTCGCCTATCCTGGCGTGGCGCATGGGTTTGGGGCGCGTTTTGGGGCACGTCTTCGTCTTGATTACCACCACGGGGCGCAAGAGTGGGTTGCCGCGCCGCGTGGTCACCGAGTATTTCACCTATCGTGGCAAACTCATCGTACCCTGTGCCTATGGTGTGCGCTCAGATTGGTATCGCAACCTCATGGCAAATCCCCTGGTCACCGTGCAAACCTGGCAGGGCGCTGAATCCCTGCGCGCAGAGTTGATCACCGGTGCTGAGGAGTTCCGCGCGCTCTACCCCGTAGCCATGCGCCGCAGCCCCGTTATGTTGCGCGCTTACCTGCGCTCGCTGGCAATTGATCCTGAAGATATCGAGGATGTCATCGCCAAGCGTGGGCGAATTACCTGGTTCCATTTCGAACCGACCGGGGAGCTCACACCTCCACCGTTGTTGACCGACCTACTTTGGGTATGGGCACTTGCCCTGGGGCTGGTTCTCGCCGTTGCCTGGCTTCGGCATCACTACACACATCAGTCTGACTTGTGATTGCTTTTCCGAGGAGGTTTGCTATGTCATTTCCCAAATTGATATTGGATCGCTATAGCGTGCGGGCATATCTGCCCGATCCTGTAGAGGACGAAAAGCTGCGTCAGGTCCTGGAGGCGGGACGTCTTGCTCCAACTGCCGCTAACAAGCAGCCTATCCACGTCGTCGTCATCCATACTGCCGGACGCGAAGTGGAACTCAAGCGTGTCTACGGTGCAGAGTGGTTTACTCGCGCGCCGCTGGTGCTCGCAGTTTGCGGGATCGAAGCGGCGGGCTGGTCTCGGGCGCGTTTCGACGGTAAGTCCTACCTGCAGGTGGATGCCGCTATTGTTATGGATCACATGGTCCTCGCGGCGACAGAACTAGGATTGGGCACCTGCTGGATTGCTGCCTTTGACCCGCAGGCAGCGCGCGAGGTGTTGGCGTTACCCGAGGGTGTGGAACCCATTCTCTTGACTCCATTGGGCTATCCGGCGAGCTCGCCCGGTCCCAAGACGCGCAAACCCCTGGCAGAATTCGTGCACTACGAGCGCTGGTGATGGAAGTGAACGTCCGGCGTTTTTATGACGCCCATCCTGCCTATGAGTGGGAGCGCATGGACCGCCACCGCACGGAATTTGCGGTGACTCTACGAACGTTGACGGAGCACCTGCCGCCAGCTCCGGCGCACGTTCTGGATTGTGGCGGCGGTCCGGGGCGCTATGCACTGGCGTTGGCGCAGCAAGGCTATGCCGTCACTCTCTTCGATCTCAGCCCCACTTTGCTGGCTTTGGCGCGCGAGAAGGCGGGAGAATCCGGGGTAACCCTTGCCGGCTATGAGGAAGGCACAGCGCTTGACCTTTCGCGCTTCCCGGACGCGACCTTCGATGCCGTGCTTCTGATGGGACCGCTCTATCATTTCTTTGAAGAGAGCGAGCGGCGTGCGGTGCTCGCGGAGGCAGCGCGGGTACTCAAGCCTGGCGGTCTGCTCTTCGCTGCCTTTATCTCTCGCTTTGCCGCCCATCGGGATTGCGCCGCGCGTTATCCCGGGAAACTGCTGGAAGACCGTGAGGCATACGACCAGATTCTAGATACCGGCAGATTCCCGCCTGAGGTGGAGGGCGGTTGGACGGTGTATTTCGCTCATCCCGATGAGGTGCATCCCTTATGCCGGTCGGCAAACCTGGAGGTCGAGACGTTTTTGGCGGTCGAGGGTTTGGTGAGTGGGCATGAGGCGCTGATCAATACTACCGCAGGCGAAACCTGGGCAACTTGGGTGGAGACCAACACCCGTGTGGCGTCTGAGATGACCCTGACCGGGGCATCTGACCATTTGCTGGTGGTCGCGCGCAAGCCGCGCTGGAGAGCGGTGCTGCATCAGGTGATCCCGCGCCTGGAAGCGAACGGTATCCCCTATCGTGTTGTGGGTGGCACTTCGGTGGCGTTGCATGGCGTCCCCGTGCATGTGAAAGACCTTGATCTGGAGACGACAGCAGCGGGCGCTTATCAGATCGCGGCATTGCTTGGGGAATATGTTGAGCGCCCTGTGACGTTTTCCGAAAGTCCTGTTTACCGTTCACACTTCGGGCAATTCAGAATAGATGGCGTTTTGCTTGAGGTTATGGGTGACCTGGAGCGCCGTGAGGGTGATGGTTGGGCGCCCTCGGGGACGGGAACTGAGACTACCGTGCTGCTCGAGGATGTGTCCGTGCGTGTCCCCTGGTTGGAGGAGGAGACCCTGGCATACATTCGCCGGGGGCGTCTGGATCGGGCGGCGCTCTGCCTCCCACACTGCGATCACGCCCGGCTTATTGCACTCCTCCGCGGCGAGGTTGCCACCCCGGTCCTCCCCTCGCGAAAATGACAGTGTTCATACTTCAGCCTTGAACCTGTAACTGTTTCTACCGGAGGCTTTCTTGGATACCTGGGATACCCTCACGGCTGAGATTATAGGGTGCCGCGCCTGCCCTCGGTTGGTCACCTGGCGCGAAAATGTTGCCTGTACCAAACGCCGCGCCTATCGCGAATGGGATTACTGGGGGCGCCCTGTTTCTGGCTTCGGCGACCAGAACGCCCGCATCGTCATCGTGGGCTTGGCGCCCGGTGCGCACGGCTCCAACCGCACTGGGCGCATGTTTACTGGCGATAGCTCTGGTCAGACCCTCTATGGCGCCCTCTACCGCGCAGGCTTTGCCAACCAACCCACTTGGGAGCGTACCGATGATGGTCTGGTGTTGCAGAATGTCTTCATTACCGCCGTGGGACGTTGCGCTCCACCTGATAACAAGCCCACGCATGAGGAACTGCTGACCTGCCGTCCCTTCCTGGAGCGCGAGCTGGCATTGCTCCCGGTGCAAACCGTGCTCGCTCTGGGGAAGATTGCTTTCGATGGCTTGCTTGCCCTCTGGCGTGACCAGGGACACGCGATTCCTGCGTTGCCCTTTGCCCATGGTGCACGTTACGACCTGGGTGGGGGGCTACCGCAGCTGCGTGCCTCCTATCACCCCAGTCGCCAGAACACCCAGACGGGACGACTAACTCTGGAAATGTTCGATGCCGTGTTCGCAAGCCTCTCTTGAGCGCTCTGCAACCTCCCTGATAGCAATGCGCGCCGAGATTTTGCCTCGGCGCGCATTTTTCAACCTATCTTCATCTCAGGCGAGATCGAAACGGTCGAGATTCATGACCTTGTCCCATGCCGCCACAAAGTCGTGCAGGAACTTCTCCGGGGAATCTGCACAGGCGTAGACTTCAACGAGGGCTCGTAGTTGTGAATTTGAGCCGAAGATGAGGTCCACACGGGTGCCAGTCCATTTGAGTTCGCCCGTGATGCGGTCACGTCCCTCAAACACATCAGCGCCTTCGGAAACCGGTTTCCACATCGTGCCCATATCGAGCAGATTCACAAAAAAGTCATTGGTGAGCGTCTCTGGTCGCTTGGTGAAGACACCGTGCGGCGATTGCCGGTGGTTGGTGTTCAAAACGCGTAGCCCGCCAATCAGAGCTGTCATCTCGGGTGCGGTCAACGTCAGCAGTTGCGCGCGATCCACCAACATCTCCTCAGCCGTTACCGCGTATTTGGCTTTCTGGTAGTTACGGAAACCATCTGCTAATGGTTCGAGTACGCCGAATGATGCTGCATCGGTCTGCTCTTGAGACGCATCCGTGCGCCCTGGGGTGAAGGGTACACAGATCTCGTGACCGGCATTCTTCGCCGCTTGCTCGATACCGGCGCAACCGCCTAGCACAATCAAGTCGGCGAGCGATATCTGCTTGCCGCCTGCTTGCGTGTTGTTGAAGTCCTTTTGGATTCCTTCAAGGACGCTCAGCACATGCGCGAGCATTTCAGGTTGATTGACTTCCCAATCCTTCTGCGGTGCAAGACGGATGCGCGCCCCGTTTGCTCCACCACGTTTGTCGGAGCCTCGGAATGTCGAGGCGGATGCCCAGGCAGTTGAGACCAGTTGGGAAACTGACAAGCCCGAGTTAAGGATCTTGCTCTTGAGAGCGACGATGTCTTGTGCGTCAATCAGCTCGTGATCCACTGCGGGCACCGGGTCTTGCCAGATGAGTTCCTCAGCCGGAACTTCCGGTCCGAGATAGCGCGACCGGGGACCCATATCGCGGTGCGTCAGTTTGAACCACGCACGCGCAAATGCATCAGCGAATTCTTCCGGATGCTCGTGGAAGCGCTTGGCGATCCGCCGGTAAGCTGGATCCATCCTCAGTGCGAGATCTGCCGTCGTCATAATGGTGGTGACTCGCTTGGATGGGTCGTGAGCAGCGGGGGCGAGATGCTCCTCATCTGGATCGACCGGCACCCACTGCCACGCACCGGCGGGGCTCTTTACCAGATTCCAGTCGTAGCCAAATAGCATATCAAAGTAGCCCATATCCCACTGGACCGGATTCGGCGTCCACGCACCTTCGATGCCGCTACTAATCGTGTCATCGCCCTTGCCGCTGCCAAACGTGCTCTTCCAGCCCAGACCCTGCTCCTCGATGGGAGCGGCTTCGGGCTCACGGCCCACGTGGGTCGCTGGAGCAGCGCCGTGGGTCTTGCCGAACGTGTGACCCCCAGCAATCAGCGCCACCGTCTCTTCATCGTTCATCGCCATGCGTGCAAAGGTCTCGCGGACGTCGCGAGCGGATGCGACTGCATCGGGAATGCCGTTGGGACCCTCGGGATTCACATAGATAAGACCCATCTGCACTGCGGCAAGCGGGTTTTCAAGATCACGATCACCGCTGTAGCGTTTGTCGCCGAGCCATTCGCTCTCGGTGCCCCAGTAAACATCTTCCTCGGGTTCCCAGATGTCCTCGCGCCCGCCGGCAAAACCAAAGGTCTTGAAACCCATGGATTCCAGCGCACAGTTCCCGGCGAGGATCATCAGATCTGCCCAGGAAATCTTGCGACCGTATTTCTGCTTGATGGGCCAGAGCAAGCGGCGTGCCTTATCGAGGTTCACATTGTCGGGCCAGCTGTTGAGCGGTGCAAAACGCTGATTGCCTGTCCCGGCTCCGCCGCGACCATCGCCCATGCGATAGGTGCCGGCGCTGTGCCACGCCATGCGGATGAAAAGCCCGCCGTAATGGCCATAATCCGCGGGCCACCAATCTTGAGAATCCGTCATCAATGCGTAGAGGTCCCGCTTCACCGCTGCCAGATCCAGGGTTTTGAATTCTTCAGCATAGTTGAAGTCTTCGCCCATCGGGTTGCCCTTGGCGGAGTGTTGGTGTAGGATTTTGAGGTTTAGCTGATTGGGCCACCAATCCTGGTTCGATGTGCCTCTGCCGCCCATGGGTTGGGCGGGTCTGGCAGATTTCCCTGTCACCGGACACTTGCTTTCTTCCGTCATCTAAATTCTCCTGTCATTTCCAGATAGAGTTCCTATAGGTCAATATGCTCAGAGAGTGTTTTTGAACGCGCTTAGTGCATCCAAAGTGTTCACAGAAGACATGGTTAGCTGTATGGAAAACTTCGATACCTAACTTCATTCAGGCATCTTTTGTGTCTCCAGACCATACCCTAGTTTGCTAGATCTCACCTCCTTCAAGACGTCTTTGACTGGATTGCAGCATTGCTGGC
>JAKJAC010000010.1:0-21614 GCA_022707705.1 Chloroflexota bacterium | reverse complement strand
GGTGTCAATGTTTTCAGGTGCAAAAGGTGTAGGGTGACGCTGACCGCCACGATAACCAATAGCGTGCGCACCCACCACAGCGTCACTGCGAAGATCGTGGTGACGCCAATCACCGCCCACAATAGCACTAATGCGACCACTTTTGCTTGCAGTGTTATCGCGCGATATTCACGGTAATGCCGAATATACTCTCCAAACCATCTGTGACGGATGAGCCAGATGTACAGCCGCTCTGAACTGCGCATAAAACAGCCCGCTGCTAACAACAAGAAGGGCGTTGTGGGAAGCACAGGGATGAAGATACCGACAACCGCCAACCCGAGGGCGAGAATGCCGGCACTCATCAATAGCCATTTTCGGAGGCTTGTTTTCGCCACTAGATTTTCTTCGCTATTCCCGAAATTTTGACCTGACGTCGCCACCATAGCACGCCAACTTGCGCACCCCGACTCTTGGGACTCATGACTGGCAATCAGGGCAAAGCCCGTAGAATGTGACTCTGTGACGCAAGATTTGATAACCAACTGCCTCTTCAGAGGGCAGGGCAACTTCCGCGAAATCGTGGTTGATATCCACCAGGGTGTGGCAGCGGATGCAGAAGAGGTGGTGATGCGCTTGGGTATTGGTGTCATAGCGCATGAAGCCTTCACCGAATTCAAACGCCTCATTCACCCCTCCCAACGCCGCCAATTCATGCAACGTGTTGTAGACCGTTGCCCGTGACACATCCGGCATCATCGCCGTCACCTGCTGGTATATCTCCTCTGCCGTGGGATGCACTGAACCCTGCGCCAACAGCTCCAGAATCGCCCGCCGCTGCGGCGTGATTTTCCGCCCGCTCTGGCGGAATAACTCGATCAGCACTTCGAGGTCTGGCATGATTCGCCTCATTTGTAATGATTTCTAATTTATAATAATTCTATACTAAGAAGACTTAGTTGTCAAGAGCCAAAAGACTCAAAACTTTCTTTTTATGCGTCTTTTTCGGCAAAAACCTATCACTGTGCCCCTTCGGTGCGCCAAAGCGTCTCAACGCATTGTTACACCCAGCTGACCTTTGCACTTCCTGATAATTTGTCCTATACCTGTAGCCTCAGTTTTTGTTTGACGAGCCATTAGGAGGTACCGCAAATGCTTTCCAGGAAACCTGCCCAACCATCCCCGACGCCATTGTATTCTGCTGACACAGAAGTTGCCACTCTGACTCCAACAGAGGTTGCACCTGCTCCTGCGTCAGCCGTCCCAACATCAGCACCAACGGCAGCGGCGCCAACTGTCCCCGAGATGCACGAGACCGAAGCCTCCCCTAACGAGTTGCAGCGCCTGCGGGAGATTTTGTATGGCAATCAAGTTCGCACCACTGAAAAACGCTTAGCTGATCTGGATGCTCGCCTTGAGGCATTCCATCGGGAACTTGCGGCATTGATTGATCGCGAAATCGGTTCCCTGGCAGACTCACTCTCCGCGCGAATGTCCGAAGTGCGCACGGAGTTGACGGACAGGGTCGAGCAACAAACGGCGGATTTGCAGACGCAATTGCGTACGACGCAGCAGAGTCTGGGCGATCGGCTGGATCGGCAGGGCGCTGATCAGACTTCGCAATTGCGTGCCGCACAGAAAGAATTGGCTGAGCGAATCGGAAAACAAGACGAAACTTACCAGAGTGAGTTGCGCACAGTGCGAAGAGAGCTCACCGAACGCCTGGACAAGCAGGCTGCGGAATCCCTGACGCAGATCCAGGCCTCGCAGAAGGGGCTGAGCGACCGATTTGACAAGTTGAGTGCGGAGGTCTCAGAGCGTTTGCGCGTGATTCAAACTGAAACACGCTCGCGTGATGACAGCCTGCGTCAGGAGCTCCTAACATTGGCGGCGTCACTGGATGACAAGAAGACCTCGCGTTATGATCTGGGTCTGATGTTGGTGGAACTCGGTCAACGCCTTACCCGATCTGAGGGCTAATTCGACATTTCCTGACGTCTGGCCGAAATATGCCACAAAATCCTACCGACCCATCCAGCACTGAAGCGGATCTACTCTCGATCCGGGCTATTCTTTTGGCGCAAGAGCGCGAGCGCCTGCAAGGGTTTGAGTGGGAGCTAAAGGCACTTCAGGGTAAACTGCAATCCGCTGACGAGGCGCAAGGTGAGCGGGTTCAGCAACTGCTGAGCGAGATCAGGGCGTTGCAGTTGCGAATCCGTGATGACGAAGAGCGATTGCGAGCTTTGCAGGTGGAGGTGGAATTGCTGCGCCGCCGCGCGCAGGCGGATTCCGAGGGTTTGGTCGAGAGTCTGACCCCGGTCTTCAGCGGGCTCATGCGCCAGCAAATACGTGACAGCCGCGATGAGATGGCTGAGGCGTTAGGTCCCGTGATGGGTGAGGCTATCCGCGTCCAGATTCGCGATAGTCGCAAGGATATGGTCGAGGCGCTTTACCCCATCATTGGAGAGACGGTACAACAAGCCATCAGTGAGTTTGCCCGAGAACTGCAACAGAATATTGATGCCCGAATGCGGGTGACCTTTCGACCTCGTGGCATATTGCGCACCTTGTGGGCTCGTGTGCGCGGCATTTCCCCCGAAGAATTGCTGTTACGTGATGCTTTGCCGTTTTCCATCCGCGAGGTTTTCCTCATTCAACATGATTCGGGCTTGCTGCTTGCGCATGCGCACCCTGGCAATTCTGGCGCGGTCGACTCAGACCTGATCAGCAGTATGCTCACAGCGATCCGTGATTTTGCGCATGATGCGTTCGGGCATGGTGCAGGTGAAAAAGAGCTGGATGAAGTTCAATATGGCGATCAGCGTATCATCATTCAGAGCGGTAGCGCTGCCTATCTGGCGGTGGTGCTGACAGGTGTTGAACCGGACGGTTTCCGGGAGCAGTTACGAGAGTTTGTCTCCGAGCTCCATGTGCGTTATAGCAGAGCTCTGCGCGCTTATGATGGAGACTCTATTGATCTTCCGGACCTCCAATCCGGCGTGGCTCGGTTAGTGATCGCCCCACAGGAACCGGAGTCCGTCGCGCCCGGACGCTTAACCCGAGCTCAGCGTTGGTTCCTGATGGGCACTGTGGTGACGCTTATTTTGGGAGGGATGCTGGCGTGCTTCTACCTTCGCTTTACCATTGCTCTGTTGCCCGTGGCATTTCCACCTCACACGCCAACGCTAACGCTGCCCCCCACTGCCACACCAACATCCATACCCAGTCCCACGCCCACATCTTTGCCCACATCTACCCCCACTTTTACGCCAACTCCAAATCCGACTCCGACGCGCCTGCCTTCCACGACGCCGACTCCGACGCGAACACCTGCTCCCAGTGCTACACCAACCGTCATCTGGACGCCGACCGCTTCACCAACGCCAGTTTCGGCGTGGGCTGTTGGCAATGTGTGGGTGCATTCGGAACCAGACTACGCATCACCCGGATTTGCCGTATTGCGTGAGGGGACCGCGGTGCGGGTGCTCTCTACAATCGATGGCTGGAAGCAGATTGAGTGGTGCGAAACCTCGTCGCAGCTGTATGGCAAGCAGACCGGTTGGGTGTGGGGTCAGTGGATTGCGGACAACGAATAGCGATAGAAATTCCTGTTCAAAGGGGGTATCTTTATGGCTGAACAGCGAGTGATCCAGAGAAAAGTTTGTTTGCTGGGAGCGTTTGCTGTCGGCAAGACGAGCCTGATCCGGAAATACATTGAGGGCTGTTTTGACGATAAGTACCTGAGCACGATTGGTGTGAAGATTAGCCGCAAGTCGGTGCACTTGGAGGGTGGAGCACTTTCTTTGATCTTATGGGATCTGGCGGGGAGTGAAGAATACAACGGGGTGCAGACCAGTTACTTGCAGGGGGCTACCGGCGGCATCATCGTGTGTGATTTGACACGCGCCGAGACCTTGGATGAATGGCGACGCTATACATTGCGGTTGCGCCAGGTCAACCCACAGGCACGCATCATCCTTGTTGCGAACAAGGCAGACCTGGTTGCGTCACGGGTGCTTTCAGATGGAGATTTGCGCGCCGCTGCGGCTGCGTGTGCCAGTGACGGTGCGATTCCCCCCTATTTGTTGACCAGCGCCAAGACGGGCGAAAATGTCGAAGCCGCCTTCTTGTGTTTGGCGCAGCAGTTGCTGTGAGCGTAGTCTAGCGCTGAGGACCCGATGTCCGCGCTGTAAGGTTTATGGGCCGAGGTGAGGTCGAGTGAAAACATGGCGTGATCCATCACTGGCTGTTTCGCTATTGGAGTTGGTGTTTGACCGGCAATCCATGAGTTTTGCGTGTGTGGATGAGGATTTGGTCATTCGGTTGGTTGGTCCGCGCCTGGAAATTTTTTTGGAAGGCGCGCCGCCGGCTGTCGAGGATGCGTATTTATCCGACGTGTTCATCGAATTCTTTGGTTCGGAGGAAAGCCTTCGCACAGTCTTGGCTGGGCGTAGTCAGGTTTTCCGTTTGTCCCCGGTGGTGCGCCAAACTCCAACCGGCGAGATTCGCTACCTTTCGTTTGAGTTCATCCGTATTCCCGACAGTGAATGGCACGGTCTTTTGTTGGTGGAAGATATCACTGTCAGCAGTGTCCTGGAACAGGGTCTCATCCAACAGCGCAACGAGCTGCGGTTGTTGCGCGCCGAGCTGACGCACGCCAATGCAGAGCTACAACGCCTTAGCCAGTTCAAGTCCGCTTTGCTTTCGATGGCGGCGCATGACCTGCGTTCACCTTTGGCGGCGTTAATGCTGCAAATAGATCTCTTGCTTAAGGACGTTGAGCGCGGACAACAGACGGTCTCGTGGTCCAAAACACTTCAGTGGATGTGGGCTGCCGCTGCCAGTTTGAATACCTTGATCTCTGGCTTACTTGACCGGGAACAAGTAGAGCAGGGGCGGTTGGTTCTGCGGCTCTCCCACTGTGATCTGGTCTCGGTGATCCGGGATGTGATCAGAATGTCGTCTCCTGAACCTGTTGGGCGCGTTGAGTTGCAAGCACCCTCGACGGGTCTGCCTTTGGTTGCCGACAAAGAGCGTCTGCAACAGATGTTTTCGAATTTGCTTGATAACGCTCTGAAATATACACCGCGCAACCACCATGTTCTGATATCGGTGGAGCAGCGTGAGGATTGGGCTGTGGTGATGGTGCGCGATCACGGCAATGGCATGACGCGGGAGCAGTTGAGCCAGCTATTCAAGATGTACTATCGCACGGAGGATGCCCACGAGAGTGGAGTTGTGGGTACCGGATTGGGGTTGTTCATCGTCAAAGCCCTGGTCGAAGCTCATGGCGGCAGAGTTACGGTTGAGAGCGAGTTGGGGCAGGGGACCACATTCATGATATTCTTGCCGCTAGCGGGGTATTTAGATGAAAGCGTCAACTCAGCTTGATCTGTTACGCTTCATTTTACAGCAGCAGGGCGTTGAATATGCCGTGTGCGATGGGGGATGGCGCATTGAGGCACACAGTCCAGGATTTGCCTCCCTTGCGGGAAGTCAGAAGACACTTTTGGGACGGCGCCCGGATGAGATTTTTGACGAATTTGAGGGTACAGCTGCAGAGCTGGAAGCTGTCGCACAGCGTGCTATCCCACAGTTCCAGATTCCGCACACGTATCGCGAGCGTCCAGATGGGAGTTCAGTCTATCTGACTTTTACCGCGGTGGCGACGGCGTCGGCATTGCTGTTGATCATCACGGACACGACGCAGGAAGTGCAGCTAATGCAGCGTTTGATGCAAGAGCGCAATGAAGTGATGCTTCTCCAGCAACGGCTCGACGTTGCCAGCGGGCATGTCTGAGCTCAACCTCGCGCCTTCACCTGGTGTTAATGCAGCCCGGTGGTGATGCATATTCAACATTTAGCCCGGCAATAACGACAGTTTCTAACGATGCTCCGGTTCGCGACGGAGACCCTTTTTTGTGATCTTTCCCCACGCGGCGAAGCTGCGCCGCGGTTCAAGAAAATTTACGAAGGAGTTTCATGACAAAGATTGCAAAGAACACGGTTTGCCTTTGGTATGACGGGAGCGCCGAGGAAGCGGCACGGTTTTACGCCTCCACCTTTCCAGATTCTTCCGTAGATGCTGTGCACCACGCACCTGGGGACTATCCGTCCGGTCAGGAAGGGGACGTTTTGACGGTTTCGTTTACCGTGATGGGCATTCCATGTCTCGGGCTGAATGGAGGACCTGCGTTCAAGCACAGCGAAGCGTTCTCGTTTCAGGTCGCAACTGCTGACCAAGCTGAAACGGATCGCTACTGGAACGCGATCGTCGGCAATGGCGGCGAAGAAAGCGCCTGCGGTTGGTGTAGGACAGATGGGGAGTATCCTGGCAAATCACGCCGGTAGCGCTGATTGAAGCGATCGCCGACCCCGATCCTGCTGCCGCCAAGCGTGCGTTCGATGCAATGATGACGATGCGGAAGATTGACATCGCCACGATTGAGGCGGCGCGCCGCGGCTGAGATGCTGGCAGCATAACCATTGGTTGCTGTGGACGATTAACTTTGCGGTTCGCCGTTGAATCGGAGCATCAAAGCCCTGATGAAGAGACAACGCGTGACCTACATTGATTTCTATCTCGTTCCTGTTCCTTGGGGAAACAGGGCTGCCTATGAAGAGCTGGCGCGAATCGTCGTTGAGTGCTGGTTGGATGCGTCCGGTCCCACGCCCTCGTCGTATCACAGCAAGCAAGTGATTGTGGCATCCGATGAGTACAGGAGCTTCATAACAGCGGCAGGTGCGGGTGAGGGCGAGACAGTCGTGATGTCCTAGATCGAATGGGAAGACCAAGCGACCAGGGATGCGAGTATGGAGAAGGTCACCCGTGATCCGCGCATGCAGTTTCAGGACCGCCCACCGGTTTTCGATGGGAGTCATCTCATTGCGGCAGGATTCAAGTCGATGCTGTACGAGTTACGGGAGGTCTAACTCCGTCCCGAAACGGTCTCGGCATCACTACCTCAGTTCTGATAATCCCGACTACAACTCTCCGCTTCTGACTTATGACTGTATGACTGCGGGGTGCGCGTCATTTTTTCGCATTTTTTCTCTGGTTCAATGCCGCCGGGCTGCTGACGCTGCCGGGTTGCTAACGCTGCCGGGAGCTAAAGCTGGGCTACAGAAGCCCGCAGGCTACAAGGCAACACCCGGTAAGCCGGGCTTCAGAAACTGGGTTTACCGGGCGCAAGGGGTCCCTGGGTACAGGGGTCCCTGGGTACAGGGGTCCCTGGGTACAGGGGTCCCTGGGTACAGGGGGCCCCGAGTACAGGGAGGTTTTGCAAACAAACGAAGAGGAACTTTTTTAGTGTTTTTGGCGCGCGGTACCCCGCGCGCCAAAAACACTTTCTGAGAAAAACTAGTACAAGGGCGCCGTCCATGTCAGGGCGGTTATGCAAAAAAGTGGCGCGCACCCTATGACTGATGACTGCTTCTTGATTGACTTTTCGTCCTGCATCCCTTACAATAGAGTTAAGCCAGTTCATTCCTCTTGAGTGATTCCTGTTTTGTTGTCCTTCGCTTGCGAACGTCCTCTTTTCATGCTGGCGTATGAAAGGAAGGTTGTGATGAAGACGCGATGGATTTCTGGTTTGTTGCTTTTGGTTTTGATGGCGGCGATAGGCGTGCCCGCTTCACCTCTGACCGCCGAGACACCACCCAACCCCAAAATCGCCTCGAATCTCGGTTTTTTGCTGAGTTTGTTGGAGCGTCCTGTAACCCTGGCGGCGGATTCTTCCCTGGCGCAGGAACTGGAACGCATTCGCAGCGCCGGCACAGTGGAGGTGACTGCGCGTTTTGAGCGCGAGCTGACGCCGGAGGAGCGGTCTCAGATTGAGGCAATGGGTGTCAGTTTCGAGCAGGTGGCTGGAAAACCGGCGCAGTTAGGTCCCATCTATGGGTTGCGTATGCCGCCAGAGGCTGTTCCAGCCTTGACGCGCCATGCCTTGGTCTCCTGGTTGGAGGCAGTCTGGCAGCCTGTGGCGCTCTCGCCCCTGGATTTGAGCGTCCGGAATATCCCGGGGATCTCCTACGTGGATGCGCCCGCTGTTTGGAGTGGACCTCCTGCGCTGAATGGTGTACCGCTTACTGGTCAGGGCGTCGTCATTGCTGATTTTGATACGGGTGTGGATGTCATGCACCCGGCTTTTCTCAATGGCACGCACGGTGTGGGCTATTCCAACTGGGATACCGATGGCAACGGCAGTTTTACGCCGGGGGTGGATACTCTGGGTGGGGCGGTTCTGCGTTTCTGGGATGCTGTCGGCGATCCCATGAACACCGCCGGCACGCTGGATGTGACGCACGATTGGATCTACGGTGACAACAACGGCAACAGTAGCTATGATGCCACCGAACCGATTTACATGGCTTATGATGCCAACGGCTCTCTGGTGCTCGAATCTGGCGAATTCCTCATCCTGCGCGGCAACCTGGGGGCAGGCATCCCCACCAGCAAGATTGCGGCGACGCTGGATGGTCTTGGGACGAGTCGCCTGCGAGGCGTGAATCTGGAACAGACTCCGATAGACGCGAGCGGGCACGGCACGAGCGTCTCCGGCATCCTCAGCGCGGGCGCAGCGTATTGGAACACGACCTATGCCTACAATATGCTGCGCTACTACACCGGTTTGGCGCCCGATGCCGACTTGCTCGTCGCCGACGCCTTTGGCTTGAACCTCAACCCCACTACCTACATCCCCTGGGCTTCCCTGAATGGCGCGCAAATCATGCTCTATGAATATGGTTCCTGGATCCAGCAGTATCTCGATGGCTCCTCGAACCACGAGCAATTGATGGATCTGGCATCGCAGAACGGCATCTTGCAAGTTACACCCACGGGGAATTTGCACTGCGCCGGGACTTCAGGTTGCAACCCGCGTCACCTCCAATATGCGTTGCCAACGGGTCTCTTCAACCATCTGTTCAATGTGCCGGGGCTCTCGCCACATCCGACCGATGTCTGGGGCACCATGCTTTGGCTCAACCCGACGAATAACCTTACCGTGCGCATCACCACTCCCACCGGTGGCATGGGCAACACCGTCGCATTGTCTTGCGTGACACCTGGCACGGGTTGGCAATACGCGATGACGGCGGATGGGCACCAGATTGGCTGTGAACGCGCCGCAGATTCCAACCGTGGCACGGCGATGTACAACATCTGGATCAATCGCCCCACTGGCGTGATGGTGGGTAACTGGATCATGGGCGTGACCAATCCGGTGCCCGCGGCTGAGATCACCAATTTCTACATCGCTGATAGCGCCACCGGTTGGGCTTTTGGTGTGGGTTGGCTCAACGCGGGAACCGGTGCGGAATTGCATACCGCCACCTGGCCCAGCACCTGCGATTCCTGTGTGGGTGTGGCTTCCTATGCCACGCGCGCTAACTTCATCGGCGCACCCGGCGCGCTGAGCTGGTTCAGTGGGCGCGGCACGCGCTTCCTGGACGGCGCGCTGGTTGTGGATGTGGCGGCGCCGGGGCACTATGATATCATCGCGCCTGAGAGCAGCGCCGTTACGGGCAGTCTCGGATCCTATAACGCCACCTTTGGCGGCACCAGCGCGGCAGGACCCCACGTTGCCGGGGTTGCGGCGCTCCTCTACCAATCTGCCCAGGGGCTAACGACGCCCTTCTTCGTGACCGAGGCGCTGCGCCGGGGCGCGGTGCAGGATGGCGCTACGGGTGGTGTTCCCAACTCCAACTGGGGTTACGGCAAACTCAGCGCCCCGAATGCGCTGCACAACACGCTACACGACCTCGGCGATGCGCCGGCGAGTGCCAATGCCGCCGGCGCGGTGATGACCGCTTATCCCGGCATCCAGGCGAATTTCCCCACCGTCTATGGGGTACCCGTACCGGGACCGTTGCATTGGGCTTCAGGTTCATTGATCTTCGGTCCTGGGGATTCCCAACTGGGTGTGTTGGCTTCGGCTGAGAGCGATGCCGATACAGGCTACGATGAGGAACCCACGAACAACTTGCAACCGCTGGTGAACCTGGCGGACCTGGACCAGCCCGACGATGGCTTGGCGTTCCCCGGTCCGGTTATGCCCTGCGCGCCGCTTATCCTCAATATTCACGGTTTCATTCCTGGTTTTCCTCCCCCGCCATGGAATCGCCTGATCAATGTGTGGATGGATGGCAACACCGACGGCGACTGGGCAGATGTACATACCTGCATCACGGTTGGAGATGCGCCCGAGTGGGCGGTGCAGAATATCGTTGCGCCTGCGCCCGGTGGTTTTGCCTTGGCGCTACCCACAATGATCTATCAGAACACGCCCGGAGACCCTTTCTGGATTCGCGTCTCCATCGCCGAACAACCGGCGCCGCCCGATCCCCTCTCCGGCATCCCCGATGGACGCGGACCCGTGCTCGGTTATGCGGTCGGCGAGACGGAAGACTACCTTTACCCCCAGACCAACTTCCAGGCATCCGTGCCTGCAACTTGCGGGGGCGGCACTGTCAACTTTACCCATGATCCGGCGAGTAGTTGGCCCGTGAATTTCACCTGGAACTTTGGCGATGGCACCGTCGTGGCGAACCCGGGCGCCAATCCCTCGCATACCTATGCCGCGCCTGGGGCCTACACCGTTACGTTGACGGGCGACCATTTGGGAATCGTCTTCAGCACTTTCCAGCAAGTTATCACCCTCGCTGCGCCTCCGGCGGTCAACTTCAGCAGCGATAGCCCGGTGTGTTTAGGACAGACATTGCATTTCACGGATACCACGCCCGGCGCCGCTGCCTGGCATTGGGATTTTGGCGGCGCAGGGACGCAGGGCGGTACGGCGCAGAACCCCACTTTCCACTATGCTGCTGCCGGCACGATGACGGTAACCCTCACGGTCACCGATGTGAACGGGTGTTCAGCATCCGCCGCCGCGCCCGTGACCGTGTATGGCTTGCCGGCGCCCGTGTTTAGCAGCGATAGCCCGGTTTGTTTGGGCGCGACCATGCATTTTACGGATACTACTCCGGGCGCCACTGCGTGGAACTGGAATTTCGGCGGAGCGGGAACGCAGGGTGGCACGGCGCAGAAGCCTACCTTCCGCTACGCTGCTGCCGGAACGATGACGGTCACCCTCGCCGTCACCGATGTGCATGGCTGTTCAGCCTCCGCTGCCGCGCCTGTGACGGTCTATGGACCTCCTGCTGCAGCGTTTAACAGCGATAGCCCGGTCTGTCTGGGTGCGACCATGCAATTCACGGATACCACACCCGGTGCCACTGCCTGGCATTGGAACTTTGGCGGTACGGGGGTTCAGGGTGGCACGGCGCAGAATCCCACCTTCCGCTATGCTGCCGCCGGAACGATGACGGTCACCCTCGCCATCACTGACGTGCACGGCTGTTCCGCATCTGCTGCCACACCCGTGACCGTACACGGCTTGCCGGCGCCCGCGTTCAGCAGCGATAGCCCGATCTGCCTGGGGCAGACCATGCACTTCACCGATACCACGCCCAGTGCCGCTGCCTGGCATTGGAACTTTGGCGGTGTAGGAGTGCAGGGCGGTACTGCTCAGAACCCCACCTTCCAATATGCCGCCGCCGGTACGATGATGGTGACCCTTGCGGTGACAAATACTCATGGGTGTGCTGCTTCTGCCGCGGCACCGGTCACCGTGCACGGTTTACCTGTGGCAGCATTCAATGTGTCCAGTGCAGAGGTCATGCTTGGCACGCCCATCACCTTTACCAACACCAGCGCCGGAGCCGCCACGTACTTTTGGGATTTCGGTGATGGTATTGGCGCTTCGACGGCAACGCATCCCACCTATACCTATCCGCATACGGGAACCTTTACAACCACGTTGACGGCGCAAACCTTCTATGGTTGCGCGGATACTTATAGCCGGATGTTGCGCATCGTCACTGGCATGCGGGTTTATCTTCCGTTGGTTATGAAGACTCCTTGATTTGCCCCACAAAAAGGGTGGCTTTGAGCGCATTATGCGCGCTCAAAGCCACCCCGGCATTGCTCCTGGATTCCGGACTTCCGGTCACTTCCGCATGCGAGCTTTGCGCTGCCTGATCAGTGTGTCTGGAGCAAGTCGCCCTGTCAGGATGGCTGTGGGAACTCCCGTGGGGCTGTAAGACCACTGCCCTGCCTGAGTGACGTGGGGAATTGCCGTCTTGACCGCATCATTGATCTTTAGCATGCTGGAAACGACGGGGATGGGAGTCTGGAAGGACCAACCTACAATAGCGCCTTCAGAACTTCCTACCATCTTCTCGATGGTCAGTGGGGTTGTGGAGAATTTGAACAGCAGACTCTCCCGCAGCATGGGATAGACTGACGAGGCCAACACGTCAATCATCTTTCTTTCAACCTCGACTTTGAATTCGTCATACCAACCAGACTCGACTACTCGCTTCACCAGCTCATATTCAAAGAGTGTGCTGATAATGAGACCTGTCTTCCCCTCCGGCGCAGCGGCGGATTCTTTGAGCGCCGGGATGGAGATTTCGTATGTGGTGAGCTCGCAGTATCTATCTAACCAGGCTAATACGTCGGCTTTCGAAACTGTTGACCAGTTTTGCAGGAGTGCTATGAGCTCTGAACGGTGGATTTCCCCTAATCCTTGTCTGGAGGGCGTGTAGAAGAAGTGTCCCTGCGAGATTTTCCGGAAAGTCTCCGGCGGTGTATCCACTCCGACGTAAAGGGTGAGGATAGAATCCGCACCGCGTCCGGCGAGCAGGTTTTGCTTTTGGGCTTCGATGCTGCTCACGACTTCGGGAGGAAGTCCTGCAGTCTGTGTGAGGCGGTAGAGAGTCTTCAGATCCGCCGCCCATATCAGATGCTCGTATGCGTAGCGGTTACCTGTGCTATCGCCAACCCATCGCTCCGCGGCATTGATCTCTGTGATTTCCGTCACCGTCTTTATTTGCCCACCAACTGCACGGATCTTGTCTTGTACCACTGCTGCCAACTGCCCAGCACCCCCCTTGGGGTAGAAATAGTCGGTGTAGAGATAGAAGTAGCTCATGGCGAAGAAGGTAGGTGTTCCCTTGAAGAAGTGTTGGCTAATGATGTCCCTCAAAGAGCGCTGCCTGACGATGCCATCGAGAAACTCTTCGACCGGACCTCGCATGCGGCTGATATTAAGCAACGTGATCAGGAACTTGAAGAACCAGGGAATGTAGACTTTGACGAAGTAGGCTGTATCACTTCTAAAATCATTGAAGAGCGGATTACTGACGCCATAGAGCACCCGCATATCTTTCATGACCCGTTTGATGGTGGCAATGACACGGTCAATATCCTCGATGCTGTCGGGGTACATTTCCTTTAGCAGGGCCGCATAGTCTTTCAGGCTCTCTGGGGAGTTGACCTGCATGATGCGATCTTCGATCCCAACGGAAACAGGATTCTTGAGGGTTTCGAGGGGAATGCCGAGGTCCTTAAGCATGGGCAAGATGATACCCGCGCTTTCAAGCGCACGCACCCCGCCTTCAAAGCGGAAGCCCTCTTTCATGAAGGTATTGATCAATCCTCCGCAGCGCTCATTCTTTTCCAGCAACAACACATCGAAGCCCTCGCGGGCAAGGTAGGCTGTTGCAGTCAATCCTGCTATACCGCCACCAACGACGATAACCTCGTGACGCTCCATTATTTTAGTCCTCCCATCTCCAGGCTAATTTCCCACAAGTCTTTGGCGACATCGGTATCCCTTGCGGGCGGAGTTACTTCCTCTGCCCGCGTTAAATTGAAAAACTTGCCACTCACGCCTGCAAGTGCCGGTGAAACACCCAGGTAGTAGAGTGCTTCCGCTGAAATGCCGGCAGGCTTGGAAAACCTATCAATGATATGGTGTTTGTACCATCTGTAAATACGTCCATTATCCCTGCCCGTGTTGGTCGCCACCATGCCAGGGTGCATGGCATTGATTGTCACCCCACTTCCGCGGAAATCGCCCTCAAAAATCAGCATGGTGAGAATCTGTGCCAGTTTGGATGCTCCGTAAGCGCGCAATCCTGTGTAGCGCCGTGCGTTCCAGTTCAAATCATCCAGACGCAGACCCCATACCGCAAACCGGTATCCCTCAGAGCTCACCAGGAGGATTCGGGCTTGTTTCTGGGCCCTCAGTTTCTCTCTTGCCAGGTTGTTGATGACAAAAGAAGCCAGAAAGTTCGTCGCGAAGGTTAGCTCCACACCATCTTCCGTAATGGTCCTCTGGGAGAGATAGATTCCCGCGTTGTGTATCAAAACATCTATGGGCGCTTCCATCCTTGCGAGAGTGTACCCGACCCTGTGGACCTCTGCCAGGCGACTCAGGTCAGCGGTCAGACAATCACATGCAATGCCAAAATCGCGTTCTAGTTCCTTACATAGCGTTTCAGATTTCTGCTCATTTCTGTTGATGGTGAGCAAATTCGCTCCCCGCGATGCGTATTTACAGGCGGTCTGATAACCGATACCGGAGGTCGCACCGGTGATGACGACCAGCTTCCCAGCATAGTCATCGTTGCAGATATCAGGGTCCGTCATGCTGTTCTTGACCATGGCTGCTACATTTGACCACTTGTACTGACCCCAGTACTTTCGAACGGGACTGATGTTGTTCACGCTTGACCTCTATCCGAAAACTTTCCGCATGAATTTCCGGTATAGCTTCCCCAAACCCGGTATATTGTCAAGTATATCGCCCCAAAGATCATAATAATCCCTTTGTTCGCAGATTTTCCCCTTTTCATTCAGTGTCAACCGGCTTGCCCCATAAACCACTGAACGGCGGGTTTTTCTAAAAAGAATGGTCATCTCCCAATCCATTAAGATAGTTCTGTTTATCATTGCCGCGCTCATGATTTTCATTTCCAGCTCGCTTGAACGGGCGGTTAGCCGCTCGGTCATCCTCCTGAATTCCTCCAAGCCCCGCACTTCCTGGACACTATCGCGAAAGAGGATATCTTCATCATAATACGGCAGAATATGGGACCAATCTGGTTTTCCCTCCGTATCATAGGTCTTGGACCAGAGCTCAATGAACTGTTGCAGGTCTCTGATTACTGCCTCATCATTTATCATCATCCCACCCTTTCTAGCTGTAGTCCGGAATTTGCGCCCCGCGATGTGAGCTTGTGTAGTCTTCAATACCATATTGTCAACAAGTTCTCAATGTTGGCAACTCAGATTCTTTTTACACTCTGTGACTTTCCCACCGCCCTGTTTTGTGCTATAGTGAATCTGTCAATCCTTACTGACGAAAGGAGCTCGATCTCATGGAAAAGCGTTTTGGGGTATTGCGGTTTATCGCGACGTTGTGGAAAATCCTTGCCTGGGTAGTGCTGGTGTTGGGGCTTCTGGGCGCTATCGCGACCCTGGTGGGCGGACTCGCCGGTGGTTTTCTGGATACGGCGATGTTGCGCCAGCTGGGTCTTCCCTCAGACCTCGGCGGAACCTTCTTTGGTGTTGCCGGTTTTCTGGGCATTCTTATCGGATCCGTGCTTCAATTCTTTGGACTCTATGCGGTCGGCGAAATCATCACCGTGTTCCTCTCGATTGAGGAAAACACCCGCGCGACACGCTTGTGGATTGAGCATAGCCTGCGCTCTTCGCAACCGATGATGTGAGTCTTCTCGAACCACAGGAATCGTGGAGCGGACAGAGCCCGCTCCACGATTCCTATGATGGATTCCATCAACAGTGTAACCTTCGAAAAGAGAACTGGTGGCGTATTGCGCGGTTATGGCAAAATCAGCGATTCGCGCTCCGGTCCTACCCCAATGAAACTGATCCGTGTTGCCACCAACGCCTCGATGCGCGCCACATAAGCTTGCGCCTCGACGGGCAGGTCTTCGCGGCGCCGGACGGCGTGCAAATCGGCATCCCACCCGGGTAGCTCTTCGTAGACGGGGTGTGCGGCGGCGATGGCTTCATTGCCCCATTCCGCGGGGAAGTGCGTCGTAACAGCGCCGTTGATTTCATAGGCGACCGCAATCTTGAGCGCTGGAATGCCGCTGAGCACATCGAGTTTGGTCAGTGCGATTTCCGTCAGCCCATTGACCTGCACCGCATAGCGCAGGATCACCGCATCCAGCCAACCACAGCGCCTTGGGCGTCCGGTAGTGACACCGTACTCGTGACCGATATCGCGTAGCCGGTCGCCAGTCGCATCGAGCAATTCGGTGGGGAAGGCGCCTGCGCCCACCCGTGTGGTATAGGCTTTGGCGACGCCCACCACGCGGCTAACCTCCTTCGGTCCAAATCCCAACCCGGTGAGCGCTCCGCCAGCGATGGGTGAGGAACTGGTGACAAAGGGATAAGTGCCGCGATCAAGGTCGAGTAGGGTGCCCTGTGCGCCTTCGCAGAGGATCTCCTTGTTTTCTGCCAGAGCTTCAGCGATGAACGCTGCCCCATCCACCAGGTAGGGTGCCAGTTGCGCCGCAGCATCACGTAACTGTTCTACCTGCGGTCCTACAAGCTGTGGTTTCAGGTGGAACAGGTTGATTAGCCGCTCGTTGTGGGCAATCATGAGCGTCCGCGCCTGTGTGGCAAAGGTTTCGGGATCCCGGAGCTGCGCCGCGCGCAACCCCACGCGGCGCGCCTTGTCGGCATAGGTGGGACCGATGCCGCGGGCGGTGGTACCGATGGCCTGTTCTCCCAGCGTTTGCTCTTGCGCGCCATCGAGTGCGCGATGTGTGGGGAGAATCAGATGCGCGCCTGCAGCGATTTTCAACCGTTCCGGAGTGATTTCGATGCCGGCATTCCGCAGGGTGGCGATTTCGTCCAGCAGTCGCAGCGGATTGATCACGGTGCCGCCCCCGATGAGGCAGATGGCATGGGGATTGAGAATGCCGGAGGGTACCAGGTGCAAGCCTAACGTGTGCCCTTCAGCAACGATGGTATGTCCGGCGTTATCGCCACCATTGTAACGCGCGACGACATCTGCACGGCTTGCCAGGTCATCTACAACGCGACCTTTTCCCTCGTCACCCCATTGGGCTCCAACGATGATGGTCACAGACATAAAACACCTCCCTTATTGAAAAACGTCCATATCACGTCAGGAGTCAAATCCAACATCCTGCCTGTGTATAGAATTCGGCAATGGCGTTCTGGAAAATCGGTTGGCAGGCAGTGCGCTTCCCCCTTCCCGTTGAGATTTGCGGTCTCTTTTGATGGCGAAAACGCCGCTGCTGTAATCAGCGCAAATCCCTAGTCCTGGCTCAGATCTGCGACGGAGAAACTCTCAGGCAGCAGGTCTTCCAACCGCATTTCATGGTAGGCGCCATCTGGCGTGCCGATGAGCACCGGAGTATCTACCTCAGCGAACTCTCGTAATACTTGACGGCAAGCGCCGCAGGGTGTTCCTCCGTTGGCGGTGATGACCGCAAGCGCAATGACCCGGCGCACGCCCGCCGCTACCGCCGCGGCAATGGCGACCCGTTCGGCGCACAACCCTAGAGGGTAGACTGCGTTTTCCACGTTGCCCCCGCTGAAGAGCTGTCCGTCTTCGGTGAGGATGGCAGCACCGACCTGGTAACGCGAGTAGGGTGCATAGGCGCGCGTTCGCGCGAGTGTTGCCTCATGGATGAGTCTCTCTCGATCTTCCAAGGACAGTTTCATGTTGCCTCCTGTTCTACGGCAATTTCTGTGTCTGCGGGCGCCTGGATGGCGCGTACTTTGCGGATGCGTCGCCCATCGGTGGCGATGACGGTAAAGGAGACAGGACCGTATGCCAGTGTCTCACCTACGATCGGGATGTGTCCCAGTTCATTGTAAACAAAACCACCCAATGAATCGGCTTCTTCCAACGGCAAGGGAATATTGAGTAACTCCTGCACATCATCCAGTGGAATGCGGGCATCGAAGAGATAGGTCCCGTCGGCATCACGGACCATCTCTGGCTCTTCGTGATCATACTCATCCTGGATTTCGCCAACGATTTCCTCAACCAGGTCCTCTAGCGTGATCAATCCGGCCACCCCGCCGTATTCATCTACCACGATGGCGAGCTGCACTTTCTCTGTCTGCAGCTCCTTGAGCAGTGTATCCAATCGCTTGAATTCTGGCACGAAGTGTGCCGGTCGTAGAATCTCTCGCAGGCTAGGCAGTTCCTGGCGCATGGCATAGAAGGGGAGCAAGTCTTTGACATAGAGGATGCCGATGATGTTATCAATGGTCTCGGCATAGACCGGAATGCGGGAATGCCCACTGTGGGTAATCACATCCAATATCTGTTCTGCGGGGCTATCCACCTCAAGCGCTACAATATCAATGCGCGGCAACATCACCTCGCGGGTGATCATATCGTCGAGGCGGAAGATAGAGTAGATCATGGCACGCGCTTCTTCTTCAATTACTCCTTCTTGCTCTCCGGCAGTGACCAGAGTCTTGATCTCTTCTTCGGTGATTAGCGCCGTGCGCTGCAATTTCGCGCCGCCGATCCGGCGAGAGAGGCTGTTGGCGAGCGCGAGAGCGGGAAGGGTGAGGGGTTGTAGCAGGAGATGGAGCACTCGGGCAAGATTGGCGCTGCGCCGGTGCCAGCGGAAGGCAAGGGTGCTGCCCAGAGCTTCGGGAAGTAGATAGCCCAGGGTGAGACTGGCCCAGCCCAAGAGCAGGCCTGCGATAATCCGGCTAACCGGAAAAATCCAAGAGGATTCCTGGTTAGTAAACGTGCCTAGATACGTTGCGACGTGCGGCGCTATTGCGTCCATGCCGAGGTCGAAATAGAACCCGGTCGCCAGTAGTAGCGGAAAATCCACTGCCACGCTGAGACGTGTAATATCGAGGCGAGGGGAGAGCGTCGGGCGTTCCATGGCTTCTGTGGAGGGTGTCTCTTCGAGCTCCCATCGGGAATATGTGAGAATGGTGCGGACGAAGACCAGAAAAGCCTGTAGAACGAACAGCACTAGCGCCCATAAGCCATCGTGACTCGACATCGGTTTTATGACTCCTGATCTTTCTTCTCTCGCACGCGCGCGGGGACGCCGTACGCGACGCTATCGGGGGGGACGTCGTGGGTCACCACTGAACCTGCGCCGGTTCTGGCGCCTGCGCCGATTTCGACTGGGGCAACCAGCATCGTATCCGAGCCGATGAAAGCTCCTTCCCCGATAGTGGTGGGGTGCTTGCGCTTCCCATCGAAGTTGCAGGTAATCGTGCCTGCACCGATGTTAGCATCTGCACCTACGATGGCATCTCCCAGATAACTGAAATGTCCCATTTTGGCGCCCGGTCCCAGGGTGCTGTTTTTCATCTCGCCGAAGTTGCCCATGTGGGCTCCACGGCACAGCCGTGCGCCTTTGCGCAGATGCCCAAAGGGGCCGATATTACTTCCCTCTTCCATGACTGCTTCTTCCAGCACCGAGGCCGTGACGCGGCAACGGTTACCAATTGTGCAATTCTCAATCACGCTATTGGGACCGATCTCGCAGCTTGCACCGACGGTGGTCTTGCCCCGCAGGTGGGTGTTGGGTAGGATCACGGTATCGCGTCCAATGGTGACGGTGCTATCAAGATAGCAGGTTTCCGGGTCCTGAAAAGTGACGCCTTCCAGCATCCAGTGCTCATTGATGCGGCGCTGGAGTGTTTTGGCCGCGAGCGCCAGCTCCACGCGCGTGTTGATGCCGAGTGTTTCCAGTGGATCGCTGGTTTGCAAGCTCTCAATCGGTAATCTTTCCGCTGCCGCCATGCCGACCAGGTCGGTGAGATAATACTCCCCTTTGCGCGGGCTGGGTTGCAGCTGCGGCAGGTGCATCCAGAGGAAGGCAGCGTTGAAGGTGTAAATGCCTACATTGAGTTCCCGAATTGCAGCGATTTCTGGAGTCGCTTCGGCCTGCTCGACAATTGCGCTAATCTGCCCGCTAGCATCGCGAACAATGCGACCAAAGCCCTGGGGGTCATCGCGGGTGACGGTCATCATTGTGATTGCCGCGTCGGTCGCGGTGGCGCGCTCGTGCAGCGCTTGCAACGTGCCGCGTTGCAGCAACGGCATATCGCCATAGAGTACTAAGACATGTCTGGCGCGTCCCTCAAGGGCGGCTTGCGCTTGCATTACGGCATGTCCCGTGCCCAGGCGGTTGCTTTGCACCACCAGTTGAGCGCGCTCGCCTAGCCAGGCGCGGATTTCAGTTTCCGTCTCCGGGCCGACCACCAGAATGGGAGGGGCGTCAGTCAACGCGGTAGCCAGCTCCAGTGAATATTCCAGAAGAGGTTTGCCCCCCAAAGAGTGCAATACTTTGGGGGTTGCGGATTTGAAGCGTGTACTCAACCCGGCAGCCAGGATGACTACGGCAAGGGAGGAATCATGGGTCATTGGGTCAGCTCCTCATTACGAATAGCGTGAATCCCTGGCGCAAGGGTAGGTGTAGAGTGTGGGGGAGGTTTGAAACAAAAATCGACCTTATTGCCAGCGGAGACTGGCGTGCTTCCGGTCTTGTGTGAGGTGCAGTTGCTTCGCTCATAAGACGTCAGGGTTATCCTCATTTCGATTATAACATAGGGGAATAGAAGCGCAACGCGCCACGGCGCCAGCAATTCCCAATATGAAGCCTGTGACGTCACTGTTCAGCGTTCTCCCGCTGGCTACAACAAGAGGGACGAAAGCCGCGATGGCGAGTTGCGCCTAGCGGTGGCGGGCATACCACCTTGCGGCGGCAGGCATGCTGATGGAAATCCAGACATGCACCAGGTGTGACCGTCCGGCACACCCAAGCTCTCTGCCCCCGGCACCCGTGGCTGCTTTCGGTGATTTTCGGTGTGTTTCGGTGATTTTCGGTGTTCGGTTGGGCGGTTTTTCGAACACCGAAATCACCGATTTTACGGAGAAGTCTGGAGCCCGAACTCTGCGCCCGGCGCTGGAAATCTGAAGCGTGACGGTCCAACAGCGTCTTGACACGGTTCCATGTCTGACCGTTTGTAAAAACTATTGTAATTGCAATGCGATGAAGACTTTTATTTTTCAATCACAAAGACCGGTTGCTGAGGTTTTAGAAAACAGACAGGCTGGTAATGGAAATCTGAGCAGCTACCCTTTGACATTAGTTAACCCTAAACAACCGGTACCAATAAGGCCATTGTGGAGCAAGAGCCATGACTTTTAACAGGGATATCATCCCTATGAAAAGCCATATTTGGAATTGCTGGACCAGGAGGCGCTGCATGGGTGCGCGCCACTTTTCGCATTTGTCGCTGGCATGCTATGTCGCCCGGGGGTATTGAACTTCAGAATTTGGTCCGGTAATAGAGTGCTCAAGTGGCACAAGCCTTTTCCAGCCGTCCCTACAGGACGGGATCTGTTGGCCACGTGGCTGTACAGGCACTGACGTGCCTGCCTACTCTCAGACGTCCCTACGGGACGAGGCCCGTCCTGTAGGGACGAGGCCCGTCCTGTGGGGACGGGGGGGACGGCAGAGCAGAACGCGGCAGGATGACGCGGCATCGTGCCGCGGCTACTTGGTCGCTACTTTCAAGCATCCCTATGGGACGGGGAGACGACTATGCAAAAAAGAGAATTACACCCGCGCTGCATGCGCTTCATGGGTGCGCGTCATTTTTTCGCATTTTTCCTCTGGTTCAATGCCGCCGGGCTGCTGACACTGCCGGGCTGCTAACGCTGCCGGGAGCTAAAGCTGGGCTACAGAAGCCCGCAGGCTACAAGGCAACACCCGGTAAGCCGGGCTTC
>JAKJAC010000109.1:3977-13474 GCA_022707705.1 Chloroflexota bacterium | reverse complement strand
CTACGGTGGACAAATTCGCTCAATTGCCGTGGAACGGGCGCACGGCTATGCTTTTTGGCCGTGTGGATGGTTATTGCGAGCGGCACGGGTTCCGCTCGCCGGAACTGGAGGATAGCGACAGTCATCCAGCTAACAAGAAGTACGGACTACCGCCAGCGCGCACGCTCCCGGCTGGCCCACTGCGTCCGCCTGATTTGATCATCCAGGATGAATTGCATCTGATAAGTGGGCCGTTGGGAACGCTGGTGGGCCTCTACGAGACGGCGGTGGAGCAGCTGGCAACCTGGGAGGTGGATGGCGTGACCGTGCGGCCAAAAGTCATCGCCTCCACGGCAACGGTGCGCCAGGCCGATATGCAGGTGCATAGTCTGTTCCTGCGGCGAGTTGCCATCTTCCCGCCAAATGGATTGGAAGCCAGCGATAACTTCTTCGCGCGCCAGCGCATGCCGACGCCTGAGCAGCCGGGGCGGCGTTACCTGGGTTTTTGCGCGCCGGGTATCCGCCAAAAGACGGCTCTCATCCAAACCTACCTCGCTTTCCTTGCAGCAGCGCAACTGCTTTACAATCGCTACAGCGCGAGTGTGGATCCCTGGATGACGTTGGTGGGTTATTTCAGCTCGCTCCGGGAGTTGGGTGGGATGCGCCGTGCTGTGGACGATACGGTGTCGACGCGGCTTACGCAAATGGGCGTGCGAGGACTGGCTACACGCCGGCTCTATCCACAGGACGTACAAGAGCTCACCTCGCGACAGAGCGCTGCCGATATTCCCGACATTTTGGAGCGTTTGGAGGCAGTATTCCTACCGCGTGAGAATCGGACACCGGGAAACTATCCGATTGATGTATTGCTGGCAACCAACATGATCTCGGTCGGTGTTGATGTGGGACGGTTAGGCTTAATGGTGGTCGCCAATCAGCCCAAGAATACGGCAGAATATATCCAGGCGACCAGCCGGGTGGGCCGGCAATTTCCTGGCCTGGTGTGTACTGTGTATAACTGGACGCGCCCGCGTGATTTGAGCCATTATGAGAGATTTGTTCACTATCACGCCACGTTTTATCAGCATGTCGAGGCGCTTTCTGTGACGCCGTTTTCACCGCGTGCCATTGATCGCGGTCTGACAGCCGTGCTGGCGGCTTTGTTCCGGTTGCTCGATCTGCGCTTCAATTCCAATCGCGGCGCAGAGCAAATCGAGGCTGATGCGGCGTATGTCGAGACGCTGGTCGATGCCATCCTACAGCGAGCGGGCGCGATTGGCGGCAATGCTACGGCGGAGCTGGTGCGCCAGGCATTGGCAGCGCGGCTCGATCAATGGAAAGCGACTGTGCCGAAACAGGGTGCGCATTTAGGGTACCGGGAAGAGGCTGATGGCGTCACCCGTGGCTTGCTGACTGCGCCTGGTTTGACTGGTTGGGGTAGATTTGATTGTCTCAACTCTTTGCGGGATGTTGAACCAACGGTCAATCTGTTGCTTGATGATCAGGGGATGGACCGCCCTGACGCGCACGAGTGGGTCTTCGAGACGGCGCCTGAAGTTGAGGAGGCTGAGGATGAGTTACAAAGACCAGAAACCAGTGGGTGAACTCCGCCCGACTCAGATGATGTTTACTTATGGTGTGGGCGCCATTGTGGATTTGCCTTATCTTTCAGCCCTGGTCATGGGGTTGGAGGACTGGCGGGTCGATCCCGGTGTGGTGCGTGAAATTCATGAGGAGCGCTTGCTCCAGGCCGTGCAGTGGGAATTGGGTCGCCAGGTGCAGCGCTTGCTTACGCCGCCGGTTATGCAGGAAACCGGCACCGTATTCCAGCCTTTTGATGAGCAATATCGGGTGGGTGTGCCAGTGGCAAGTTTCCCTCGTTGGATGTTGTGCCCAAAGTGCCGGTTGCTCGCGCCGTTGGATTCGGGGCTATTTGACCTCAAACACAATCCCTATCATCCTGAGCGCGCGCATTATGAGCATAGCAATTGTCCCAAAGGCAAAAAGCCCCCCACGGCGATCCCCGCGCGTTTTCTAGTGGCCTGCCCCAATGGGCACCTGGATGATTTCCCCTGGGTTGAGTTTGTGCATGGAGGACCCACTTCCTGCGCATCTATTCTGCGATTGCTGGAATATGGACCAGGTGGTGAAGCACGCGATTTGGAAGTCAAGTGTGAGACTTGTGGAGCCACGCGGCGGCTCTCGTATGCGTTCGGTGAGGCGGGGCGGCGTACCATGCCGTTGTGCCGCGGACGGCGTCCTCATCTGCGCGATTACGATGATAAGGACTGCGATCAGCAGGTGCGGGCTATCTTACTTGGTGCTTCCAATCTTTGGTTTGCCGATGTGTTCACCACACTGGCAATCCCTTTGACTTCTGGGCAACTTGCTCAGCGGGTGATTGATCACTGGGCGAAACTCCATCTTCTGCAGAATGAGCAGAATGTAGCTCTGTTGCGACAATTAGGACAACTGGGTGATTTCCATGGTTACACAGACGCGGAGCTCTGGCAGGCTATTGAGGAGAAACGCGAGCGTGATGAGAAGGGTGAAGCTGTCGATCTGCGCGACTTCAAGAGTCCGGAGTGGGAGGTTTTGACCCATCCTACTGCCAGCCCTAATACCGATGACTTCCGATTGCGGGAGGTTCCCGTTCCACTGGGGTTCACGGATTATCTGACGCGGGTAGTGCTGGTGGAACGGCTGCGTGAGGTGCGTGCGTTGGTCGGTTTCACGCGCATTGATGCGCCGGGTGAGTTGGATGATGATCCCCAGGTTGTTGCGGACCGGCGGATGCCATTGTCGCGTCAGAAACCGGCCTGGATTCCTGCTACTGAAGTACGGGGTGAGGGAATCTTTGTTCAATTCAACGAAGTGCGTATTTTGGAATGGCTCAAACGTTCACTAGTCGCCCAGCGTGACGATAGTTTCTTCGCGGCACATGTGCACTGGCGACGGCGGCGCAATATCCAACCTGAAGAAGGCAACTTCCCTGGACTACGCTATGTGCTGTTACACTCTTTTGCACATGCGTTAATGCGGCAGCTGGTCCTGGAATGTGGTTATGCCGCTGCAAGCGTGCGCGAGCGTATTTACTCTCAGGGCCCTGACGCCAGTGCGAGCCAGATGGCGCAGGCGGGCGTGCTCATCTACACCGCCGCGCCGGATAGCGAGGGCACGCTGGGTGGGCTGGTGAGCCTGGGCGAACCGGAGCAGTTGCGGCGTCATCTGCTCTCAGCATTGCGCGGTGCCCACCTCTGCGCCTCCGATCCGCTGTGTGCTGAGGGCTTGCCAGGACAACAGGGAATGACTCTGCACGGAGCTGCTTGCCATGCGTGCCTGTTCGCGCCAGAGACATCATGCGAACGTGGCAACAAATACCTGGATCGTTCGACGCTCGTCGAGACTGTCGAGTGTCCCGATCTGGCGTTCTTCGAGGTGGAATGATGCCTGGAGATGAAAAAGCGCTCATTGATGCAGCGGTGCAGTTGGCGGAAGTATTGTCGCCGGAACTCCTGTATCGTCTGAGCGATGCGATATCTGCCAGCGATGTAACGGATTGGCCGGAGGTGGAGCGCCGAATTCTGGCGGTGACGCCGCAAGCGCCTTTTCGCGCGTTGGTGGTGCAATACCTATCTGCCTGGCGCGCGCGAGTCTCGGCATTGCCGGCATCGGCTGCGGCATTGGCGCTTCGCGCGGCTGCAGCAACGAGCCAACACTATCGCACCACGCAGAGACTAGATTTGGTCTGGACTGGACCGGACGTGGCGGATGTTCCACTGCGCCGCACCGAGCAGGCGCTTTTGGAAGTCATCGCTGCTGCAGAAAGTGAACTGCTTATTGTGAGTTTTGCGGTATACAGGATTCCGGAGATTGCACGGGCGTTAGTGCGGGCGTTCGAACGTGGTGTGCGGCTGCGAATTTGCGTGGAAGCGCCAGAGCCAGAAGGCGAGAAGACTGCCTATGATACCATTCGCGCCCTGGGCCGTGAGGTGCAACAGCGCGCGGCGATTTACATCTGGCCGCGGGATCAGCGCCTACAGAGCGCACAGGGTAAGAGTGGCTCTTTGCATGCCAAGTGTGCTGTGGCGGATGATAGACTGCTCTTTATTTCCAGTGCGAACCTCACCGAGTATGCTATGCAGTTGAATATGGAGATGGGTGTTTTGATTCAGGGCAGTACTTTGCCGGGGATAGTGGTCCATCACTTTGATCGTTTGATAGAAGATGGATTATTGCAGCGAGTCGAGGTGTTCTGAGCTGTGTTGCAGACAGGCATTATCAGAAATGGTTACAGTGGTGCGTTTTGTCGCTGATGAGGCGAAATTACCAGGAATTGAGGTTGTCGTATGCATCCATTAGAGATTCTGCAAGGCTATCGTCTAGGTGGAGGACGAGCAACAGTGGAATTGCAACCTGTTGATGCTCCCGGTATCCACATTGAATTTGATTTAATCAGGCTGGTCGAGGCGGTTCGGGAGGGTAGGGTGCCGGCTGTCATTCTCACCGGCACTGCCGGGGATGGCAAGACATACCTGGCCTATCGCATCCTGGCAGCGTTGGGGTTGGACCGTACAGTGGTCACAGAGGCGCAGAGTAGGGGGGGCTATGACAGAGATGGTATTTTCATTGACCTGGATCTCTCTGCCGGCGCACTATCACCGTCTCGTGTGGAACGGCTACACCAGGTGTTAAGTGTGCCAGGGCGGCTCACGTTGCTCTGCGCTAACGAGGGCAAACTATCGGAATTGAAGGAGAAGTTCCATAATGCGGGGTGGAGGATTCCCCAAGAGCTGCTGTGTATCAACCTTAGCCGACGGGCACTGGTCGGACAGGAAGCGTGGGGCAAGGTTCTAAGCGGTGTGTTGGATGGTGATTTTTGGCAAGCGGCTGCATTGCCTGCTACTGACCTGTTGGCGCGTAATCGCGCCTGGCTGCGTGACCCGGTGGTGGCAGAGAATGTGCGCCGTTACTTGCTGTTGCCCTACCTGCTTGGTGAACCGATTACCGTGCGTGAGACGCTCTCTTTCCTGGCCTACGCGCTCACGGGCGAGTTACAACCGGGGCAGACTGTGGCTGCTGAAGACCGCCTGCCTTATCTGCTTTTTAACACTTTGTTTAGCGAACCTGGCGGCTATGTTCATGGGGGCCGTGCCGCTCCAGCCGAGAAACTGCTCTGGTGGCTATTCCGTTTCGACCCTGGTGCGACTGCTCATCCACAGATTGATCTGCGCTTGCTCACTGAACTTAACAAGCTCGATTCGACACCTCCGGAAGAACTGCTGGAATACTGGCGTGCCAAAACTGTCGCCGGAGCTGGTGAAAAATCCGACACGCCTTACCGCCAGCGTGTGGCGCGATTTATGACTTTCGCTCGACGCTGGTACGCACTGTTCAGCGCTGTGGGTCATAGGGCTTATTTCCCATTTCGCTACTTCGATGCCTATCTGGATGATCTACGCACGCCGGCGGAGGAATTGGAGAGAAAAATCCCAGCATTACTCAAGGGGCTGAATCTATTGCTCTCTAAAGGCCAGATTGAACAGGAGTACGAGCTGAATCTCTATCACATCAGTGGTGGCGATAGTATGCAGGGCGCCGTGATTTACAGCAGCCGGACGCAAATCGAGTCCTGTGATTTCCAGTTGGTGAGTGACCTGGCAGACGACACGGAGCAGGCTGATGCTGCTTACTTGGAACGTTATCCTCGACGGTTGTATCTTTGCTATACTGCGAGCGGGGCACCTGGTAAAAGGATCCGTTTGCCCATCTCACTGTTATTGTATGAGGTGCTGATGGGCGCGGCTAGCCCTGAAGGCGGCTTTCCGGCTACGCTCTGGGCTAAAGAACGCCACATGGTCGGGCGTTTTCTGAGAGCGCTTAATCAACAGGTAAAACCAGGTGCGGTGGTACATTTCACTGTCGTGCCGGACGCCGGTCATAAGTTTCAACTGGTGCATGATTCTAAACAGCACCGTATTGTGGTAACATAGGAGGCGCCAACAATGACCACCGTTTCCGAGAAATTCGCTGCTCACTACCGTGCGCGCCGAGAGATGTCTGATCCGGCTGACCTAGCCCGGTTGTTCATCGCGAGGCTGTGTTACCCCCTCGATTCCCGGCTGTCCACCGCCGCGAGTGAGCTGTTAAAATCTGTGGGGGCCGGCCAATTCACGCAGTTGACCGGCAGAACTGCGGGAGAATTTGCTGTTTGGTTGCGCGACTTCATCACACTGGGTCACCGGACGCGTGGCGTCTCGTTTTATCCGCTGCACCCGTTGCTTTCTCGCGCCTTCAATGGTGAGGAGGCGCGCGCCGATGGGTTCGTTATGAGCCTGGTGCGCAGTTTCGGGGCTGATGAACGACGATGCCTGATCGATCGATTATGGAACGACCACCTGCCACCTTTTGAGAGGATGCTCTACGATTTGATAGAATGGCAGTCGCCGGGCTTGGGGGTATTGACGACAGATATTCCCGATGTTGCTGTTGTGGACTCCGGTTTGACGGAGGAATCCGTTGCTATCCTCACCTGTGCTCGCGAGGACTTGCTCGCACTAGCTCAGGCAGCCAACGGTGTGCAGAATTTCGTGGAACATGCCGGGCGGCTGTTGGCATTGACCCTGGCACGTTTCTTTCTGACTCAGGCTGGCTTAAACTTTACGCTACCAATATACATTGCCCCAGCAGCCGATTCTCACGAAGGTGTGCGTACTCTGGCGCACGAGATTATCGAGACGCACCGTGCACTTTTGGAGCGGGCATTGAGGCTGCAGTTTGAGAGTTTTTATCAGGAATCTGTATCTGAGGCGGGAGCGTTGGCTGATCCGCAGGATATGGCGGCAGCACGCGCTCTCACCCAGCAGATTTTCCATTACAACGCCAACATTGTACCTCAAGATGCCAACCGATATGCTGAATTGCGCCGAGAACACCAAACACTCTGCCAAATCGCCTATCACTATTATTGGCGGCATAGTGGAGCCGCCAGTCGTTTCTTGCGGCAGTTATATGCGGCGCAGCTCAACCTGACCAAGAAGGCAGGTATTGCCAACTCGCGTAGCCGTTATAGCACCTGGCATTATTATTGGTTATCTCCCGAACTGGTAGAAACGCTGTTGCTGGTGAGCCGGCCCCGTCTGCAGGTAGATCGAATTTTGATGGTAGATTTGTTATGTGACTGGCGTGAGCGCTACGGCCTGGCGCTGTTTGTTGACGAATCTTGGGAAGAGGTTTACCGCACCAATTTCCGGGGATTGGGTAATCCTGAAGCATTGAATGAAGCAAATCAGCGCTGCTTCGCGGAAATCTTGGCCGAACACGGTCGCCTGGAGAAGAACTCGGATGACTTTCCTTGGGTGATTCTTGAGGATTGAGGGGGTAAAAGCGATGGCAGATGTCAATAGCCTGTTGGTTACATTATTGTTGGAATTGGTCGAAAAAACGCCGGATACTCCCAAGCGAGTACTCTTCAAAGGGGTCTCCGATTTGTATGAAGATTTCCGCCAGCGTGCCGCTGTGGAATTCCCCGACTGGACGGTGCGTGTGACACAGGCCGGCGCAGATGTGGTCGGCGAGCGTAACGACCCCTCTATTGTTATCCTTGTCGTCTTCTATCGAGATGAGGTGAGGGAGCGGGAATCCCTCAATGCTTTCCGTCTGTTCACCGAGGATGAAATCGCCAAAGAACTGATCGCCCGTCTCGCACCAGAAAAGTTGCTATCAGACTTGCCGGAATCGTACTCACGGGAGGAGCGCGATCGTCTGGATTTTCTGCTCGAATTGGTTTATCCTTCGCTACGTAGCTTGGCAGAGTTTCTTTTGGCTGGTAAGGCAGCCGTTGGTCTCTCCTTGCCCCGACTGGGACTCTTCCGTGACCCGAATTTACGTCTGGGCTTGCCGCTTCGACAATGGGGTGCGCAATTGCGGGATAATCATCAGGCTGCTGTCTTGCGCTGGCGCGACTTCCTGGACAAAGGCGCCAATACTAAGGCAGGGCGCGCAATCATTGGCGACACACGCGTGCAATTACTGCGCGAGGTGGAAATCGATCCGGTCCGGCGCACCGATGTACTGACCCAGGTCACGCTCAATGAGGCACTCAGTGTTCTCAATCCACCCAGCCGGTTGGTGGAGCGCATTATGGCTATTGATGATTATTCCCGTGATAAAGCTGAGGAAATCGTTCGCGCGACTAGGACTGGCGAGGCTGGATTTGGCGGGCATTTTGACCTTTCAAAACTGACAACGGGATTGCCATTGCTGCCCGAAGCGCTACAGAATGAGTTGGCCAGATTGGCACCCCAGGACAAAGATGATGATGAGCCGCCGCCTGACCCGGAGACCGACCTGCGGCGGGTTGGCTTCTGCCTAGAAGGTCTGTTGCGGCTGGCACGGCAGGAACAGATCGCTTTCCCCCGGCAGTTGAAGCTACACCGGACCGACAACGATAGCAACACCTGTGTTACCCTCACTATCGGGGACGATAACCGTTTGTCTATCACCTTGACCGCCGAATCTGCGCGTGTGTTAAGTATGCCAGGGGCGTCAGGAATGGGCGAGCTGCAATATGCCATTCTTCTGCCGCCTGATAAGGAATTTCGTTTCACATTGGGAATGTTGCCGCGCTGGCTGGAATCGTTTGCGGAGGATTGGCTGGATGAGGATTACTGGGCTCAGGCCGAGCAGCTTAACCCCGACTATGCTTCCCAATGGCGTGCACTGCGTGACCGGGTTGCGGCGCTGCGAGATGTCGTTGATCCCGATTGGAAACGCGAGTTGACTGATGAGCCAGAATCCGCAGCGAAGCCGGGAGAACCCGAAAATCGGGAACCCAACAACCCAATCTATGCTATCTTTGACCTGCTCTACTTTGCACACCGTGACCTGTTTGATGGTTTTCTCGATGCCTGGTTGACCGTGGCGACCTTGCCCTGGCGCGACACCCGGTTGGCGCAAAAGCAAGGGGAATGGCGCGCCGCCGTTGATGGCCTTCTGCGCCTGGGAACTGCACAATTCTCTGATGGCCAAACCGTTATCTTTCCTTTCCATCCCCTACGCCTAGCCTGGTATCGCGAGGTCTTCCGGCAGATTGAGACGTGGTTGGTTCAGACGGTGCGGGAGGGCAAGCCGCTTGTCTTTGAACCTGGTGTGTTGGCCGACCAATTGCGGCCGGTGGATCGCCCGCGCGCCATATTTGACGGAAAGGAGCGGCTGTTGGAGGCTGCTGGCGAGGGCGGCAACGGGTTCGCCCGCCAGTCTATCGTGCGCGGCAGAAGTTGGAGCAATTCGGTACCATGTGGCCTTTCAGCCTAAACCGCTTCCACCTTGCTTTCCGCCCCGCCGATGCCGGGGATGATATCTACCGGCTGTTGGAGCAGCAATCGGATGATCATCCCGAAGCTGCCTACCGGGTACGTGCGATGGTAGAATCTACCGGAACCACGACTATCTTCGACCGGCAATTGTTGGGGACAAGCGAGGACGCCGCCGATTTAATGACCCAGGAGCACCGCGAG
>JAKJAC010000109.1:0-3946 GCA_022707705.1 Chloroflexota bacterium | reverse complement strand
TGCTGGTTCGCCGTCCGGGCCGGAGACTGTGCCTGCTGCGGAAACGCCGTCTGCCGTTCACGTCGCGTTGTTGGTGGACGCGTTTGGCGTTGATGAATTTGATTTCGGGGAAATCGTGGGACAGATCAACAAGAATCCGCAGTGGGTAGATTTTGATCGTTTGGCTGGAGACGATAGCCCGTCAGCGCGGGAGAAATTGCGTCGGGTGGATATTGCAGCACCTCCTTATCACACCAATACACCGAAGCAAGGGCAAGCGCGTGATCTAGTCTACGTGCCATTCAGCGGCGACCGACCCGAATACCTGCGGATCCTATACGACTGTTTGATGGCGAGCCGGTATCACAGCGCTTTCAACAACGGTGTTTACTTCGAGCGAGTGCATTGGGACATCTCACGCCTGCAACGGCTACACGAGCACGCTGATTGGGTTTTGCTCTTCGACCGTACACTGGACAAGACGCTGTTTGAAACACCCTCTTTGACTGACGTGCGTTTGATTGACTACTACCCCAATCTTCCGGGTGGTTATCGCATGGCAATCTCCTCACAGCGCACTAATGCAGTAGCTTGGCAACTTTCGCAGGTATTGTACCAGTTCTTTACCCCTAAAGAGATGGATGCACAGCAAGTGGCGGCGGAGATGCTCAAGACCTTGAGCCAATTTGCCGGCGGACTGTTGCTCAAGACGCTTGGCGGCGGCAGTCTGGCTCAAGAGCTGCTTGGATTGTATGCGACTTATCGTTTCCTCATTGCTGAAGGTGAGTATGTTCCAGAGGCAGACAAATTGATCCCCCTGGATGACTATCAAGGTTGGTTTGGTCGACGCACCCAGCGAGGACGGCGCGCCGATCTGTTGGTGCTGCGTACCCCGGCGCCTGGCGTCTTGCGGTTGGTGGCTGTGGAGAGCAAGTGGTACAAAGATAGCATTGGGGGGGGATTCGTCGCAGATGAATTTGGCGACAACGCGCAAATGCGCACCGCCGTCGAGACACTACGTAGTCTGTTCGATCCGACCCAGGAAAGGCTCGACAAAGACTACTGGCAGAAGACTCTGTTGTCTCTATTGGATATCCAGTCCAACGCGTGGGATGACTTCCGCCAGCGGTTTGGCCGCGGGGATTGGACGTTGGAAGTGGATGGCATTGTCTACGTTCACCAGTACGCGGCACAGGACACTGGCGCGCTTTCCGCCAGCAACATGGTGCTCTCAAGAGAAGTCGCGAAACATCTGCATTTTCCCGACGATCAGAAATTCTTCTGTCTGGGTCCGGATGCGCAACGGCTTCGAATTAAGGGGCGAGTGGAGATTGTGCAGCAGTTTTTGGTTGATGGTTATTGATTATCGATTGGTGTCAAGCTGTATCGGTTCATCAGGCAGTATAGAGCGGGATAGTGAGTAGAGAACGTGCCTATGGTTGTACAGATTAACCTTGACTCTTTGACGGATTTCATCCGCGGGGCAGGACGTCCGGTGACTCTTGGGCAACTGACCCGCGAGATGCTGCAGTCTGCCCTGGCTTCGACAGCCCCTGAGGTTCATTACGCTCCAGGGTCCGAATACGACGTTGGCGTCAGGCTGCTCCTGGATGGGCAGCACGTCGAAGTCGCTGCTGTGCAGGAAGGTTACAATCCATCTCAGGGGATGTTCAAGGTGCTGATCCTGCGACTGCCCGATGGTAGCCAACGACGGATGGCTGCTGGTGTTGCAGGCGCTCCGCTTGCCGCGCCGGTTGAGCCTTCCAGAGTGCCCCTCGAAGCTATGGATTCGCAAGAAGAGGCTGCGCTGCGCCAACAGCTACGCGAAACACTGGGTGCTGATGACCGATTCCTGAGTTGCGAAACTCCTCAAGGTGAGCTGTGGTGTCTTGACGAGATGCTTCCCTCTATCTCTCCAGTTGAACGCCGGCAGGCGCTGTCGTTGATTCCCAGCGCGCCAGTTAATGGGGCGCTCGTCTCGCGGACGACGGAGGAACTGAGTCAGGCGCTTTGGGGGATTGGGGATGATGGCAGCGATGATACTGCGCTTCTGGCTTTTGCGCTTGTCCGGATGCTACAGCAAGAGACCGAGATTTTCTACGACCATCACGGCTGGCTATCGCGAGCTGCCTGGGCGGCATATATTGAACGACCTGCGCTGATCTCGCCCCGTCTGACCTCGGTGGTGGATCTGCCACAGGGTGTGGTTCTCATCCAGGAAACCAATGGAAGCGGTCAAAGTGAGAGTGAAACTACCCCGCTTGGGTTAGAAGAGTCCAATGGCGTGCAAGAGATCGAGGACCTTGAGACCTGGCGCGAGCAGCGTTTGCAGCAAGCCGTGCTTACCCTTCACGCCCGCCACTATTACGAGGGTTGGCTCCCGTTGCGAGGTCGTGTACGGCGGTTATTCCCTCCTAGCGATGAGCCACAGCAAATCACTCTGGCTCACCACTTTGGTGATGAGCGAGAGGTTTTCTCCTGTTGGGTAGATGCCGGTTCGAGCCGCATTGTGCTATCATCAGAGATATACGATACGTTTCGCCAATATCGCATCTATCCTGGGGCGCGGCTGCGCTTGACTGCGATCTCCGAGCGCGAATACGAGTTAAGCACACGTCCGGCGACTAAAGATACCCCAATCAGAGTGTCGCGGATGTGGCGCAATGATACTGGCGTTATTGAATACGATGAGGTTGATGAACCGCGTCGCTATGATATTGACGATGCGGTGTTTATCGCCGATGTGCGTTTTGAGGATATGGCGGCGCTGTGGCAACAGGCTCAGGAGGCTGGCAATAGTATCTTCGGGTTGATGTACGCTGAGGCTGTACGCCGCTGGGAGGCGAGCGGGCGCCAGGAATTGTTGGTTACGACGGATGACCTCTTTGCGGCCATTCACAACTCACCAGAAGGCCGGATGACATCGCGCGCTACTGTTGCAGTCGAGCTATGGCAACGCCTGGCATTTGAGCCGGTAGGTGATGGGCGTTATCGTTTTCGACCCGGCTATGGTGAGCAGCGACGGGGTTCGAGCAACCGGGTACGCACAACCCCAAAGCAGGCGCCCGATAAGTCCAGCGACATGGCAGAATTGTATGTTTGGGAGCAGGTGAAACAGCTCGTAGGTCGCACCCTCTATACACTAAAGCAACGCAACCCTTTTCGCGTGGAGGGCATCAAAGGCACAGTAGTACAAATAACCATTGGCAGGACAGGAAACAGTCGTCCGGTGCGCCAATCCGAGATCTTGCTTGCCTGGCAAAAACTGGAACGTGACGGGGAGATTTCGTTCGCCGATGTTCAAGAAGACGCGCTCTTTAACCCGGCGTATGTCTCTGCCATTCTGGCTCAATTTCCTGGTGTCACTTATCAGACGCGGCCAATTCGTCTCCGTTATCAACCGGTTATCAAGCCAGTACCTGAAGGTGTCGGCGCGCCCATCGAGGACATCAGATCTGAAGCCGTACATGCGGTTGTCGTTTCTGACCAGGATGAATTCGCGCAAATGCGCCATCTGATCGAGGATTGCCTGGTTGGACACACCATCCAGACTTTGGCAAAGAAAAGGCCCAATCACATTGTGGGAGCCGACGCTGATGGGTTGTTGGTTCGAACTGGCCACGGGATTGATACGGTTCCGTGGAAGTGGATTGAATCTGCCTACAGGGCCCTGCAGAGTAGAGGTGAGCATGGTTCTCTTGAGCCCCGGGAATTACAGCGAGGCGCAATGCGCACTCCAGGGGGCTACAGGGGGGCTTTCATTTTTGCGTTGCTGGCACAATTCACACACGTCGAAGTACACTTGAAGCCGCGCCGGCGGTTGGTCTATCACGTGCCCCGAGGACCCGTAGCGCTGCGTTCAGGGCTCGAATCTGATGATATTTTTTCGCCGACGGCCACATCTCCGGCGCCTGCACTACCAGAAGAACCTGAAGTGGCGGTTTCTTCCCCATCAGTAACTGCCAGC
>JAKJAC010000108.1 GCA_022707705.1 Chloroflexota bacterium | reverse complement strand
CAAGCCGCAAGCGGGACGCAAGCGGGACGCTGGCAACGCCGCAAGCGGCAGGCCTTGAAGTTGTCACTTTCCCTCGCCCGGTAAATGTCATCAGCGTTCCTCCGGGTAAAGGGTGCGCTTTCCAATCCGTAATCGCGGTTGAAGTAGCAGGTCTCCCTGCTCATACGCCGCCAGCCCCCGTTCCAAAAACGCACGCGCGACATCACTAACGGTAACGCCCAACTCGTCAGCCACGGCGTTCAAGCGCGCGTTGAGCTCCAGGGGAATGCCGCGGAATGTAACCTGCCGCTGACGTGCCTCCCACTCCCGGTTCCGCTTGGCGCGACTGGGCTTGTGCGCCAGCAACTTCGGAACGGCCTCCGTGGGTTCTTCCGGCACCTCCGGCGCTGCGGCCATGATACTGGCAAAGGGATTCGTCCGTGCCATTACTGCACCTCCTCAAGCACGCGCCATACCAGCGCGGCATACTCTGCGGCGGACCGCCCTTCAGGTTCGAACTCGAAGATCGTCTGCGCCTCTGCCGCCGCCTCACGCAAGCGCGTGGCCCGATGAATGGGCGTCAACAGCGGCAGCTCTGCACCTTGCAGCAGTTGCGTCAGGTTGTGCTGCAACTCCTCCAGATTGCGCCGACTCTCGCGGGTGGTCTCATCGAAGAACGTTGGCTGAATCAGCAGGTTCCCCACCCACTGCCGGGTGCGGGCCAGGGTGACTAGCGTCTCCAAGACGCCGGTGACCCCGAACAACGCCAGGTGATCCAGCGCCGCCGGGATGATAGCCAGATGCGCCAAGGCCAACGCCGCTTCCTGCAAGCCACCCACGCTCGGGGCGGTATCGAAGATGACGTAATCTGGCTTGCCGTTCCAGGGCGTTACAAACGCCTCGCGCAGCGCCTCGAAGATGTCCCGGCCTTCCGCCTGGATGACGAGCTGTGCGGTCGCCGTGCGCTTATCGCCCGGCACCAGCCACAGGTCCTTGCGTCCTGTACCCCGAATGACCTGGTTGATGCTGCTGCCCCCCACCAGGGCGCTGAAGATGCCGCTGCTCTGATCTACCCCTAACGCGACCGCCGCCTGCCCCTGCGAGTCCAGGTCCACGACTACCACCGACTTGCCCTTCAAGGCCAGCCCGTGCGCCAGGTTGACGACGGTGGTGGTCTTGCCCACCCCACCCTTTTGCGATGCTACCGTGATAATCTTCGCCATGTCTGTTCTCCCCATCGCGATAGTGTAAGCTAGCGCCGCATCAGGGCAGCGCCCCCATCCAGTAACCCGTTGCCGCCACCAAGACTACCAATACCGCCAGCACCGCCACCAGCAGCGCGAAATCGCGGAGCCGCGCGCGCAACGGGACTTCCTCCTGATACCGCAACAGCAGGTCAAGCAGCAGCCCCATAAGCGCCTCCCTGCAACAACAACTCTCGCGACAGACGTGCCAGCCCCACGCTGTACTCGACGCCTGCCGCCAGTAGTGCCAGGGTATAGGCTCGCAAGGCGCGATAGTCCGCCGCGACCTCTTGCAGGTCACTCTCTTCCCAGGCCTGCGCTAGTAGCGCGTCGAGCGCCGCGGGATCATCGCCCGCCAGCGCCTCACACTCGCTTATGGCCTGATGCAGTTCTGTCCGCAAAACCTCCAGGGCATCCAAAACCCCTTCCAACCAGGCGTCGCCACGCCTGTCGTGCAAGACTTGCAGAATCACGCGCGTGCGTTCATCCAGCATGATCGGCCTCCGGCACCGGCAGCCAGACCTCGCCAACCAGGCAGCCCCCGTTGTGCTCGACGGTGACACCTACCGGGGCAGCGACTTGCGCCGTGGGGTGAACGATGAGCTTGCCCGGTGCGCCGCCATAGCGTTGGCGATAATCCGCCAGCGCCTGCGCCACTCCCGTGTGATAAACCACGAATTGCATGCTAGACCTCCATGGCTACGGTTTGAGACGGTTTGAGGGGGCTTGAGGCGGTATGAGCGGCTTGAGGGCTTGAGAGCAAACCGTGCAATTTCGCCGTGATGTAGCGCGCGTTGTCGTGTTGGGGATCGCGGCGTACCCAGCCACGCTGTTCCCAATCGGTCAAGGTTTTCCGCGCCTGCCACTCCGAAAGCCCGCTTTCCCGCAGCAGCGGAATCGAAAGCCGCCCCCCATTCTCCAGCGCCGCCTCCGCCAGCTCCTGCTCCTCCGCGCTCAGCGCTGGTCTGACCCCAGGCCGACCCGCCTGTACCAACAATGTCTTATCCAGGTAGCAGGTCTGCACCGGACCCCAGCGATCGGTGACCGCCAGCCCCGGGCGCGCCTCCGGAATGCGCACGGCTGCCGGGCAGCCCACTGCGCGCGCGACCTCAGCGCCCCGCACGCGGAAGCAGAACGCGGCGCCGACCTGATCCCGCACCCGCCCGACGACCGCCTTGGTGAAGTCCTGAGCGCTGAAGACGAGGTTGAGGCCGAACTTCCGCCCGCGCCAGCCCAGCGCTGCGACCGCCGTGGACAGCGGGCCGTTGGCTCCGCCGCTGCCCAGGACTGCGGCATTGTACTCATCCAACACCACCAAAACCCGCGCTAAGGGCGCGACGCCTTCGCGCACTGCTGCCGCGTTGTACTCCGCGAGGTTTTCTGGGAAACCCCCCACCTGCCCGTAAACGCTGGCGCGGTGATCGCATTCGCCCAGGGCCCGCTCGACGACCGTGAGCATGGCTTCCGGGCTACGCGCCAGGGGCGCCAGCAGCGCCGAGTGCCCGGCCAGCATCGGGAAGGTCGCCCCATCCAGATCGGCCAGCAGCAGTTGGCAGCCTTCCGCGAGGGCCTGGTAGACCAGCAGCCGGTCGAAGGAGGATTTGCCCGCCCCCGTTTTGCCTGCCACCAGCAGGTGTCCCAGGCGTTCCCACGGCACGCGCAGCAGCTCGCCGGTGGCGCGCTGCCCCAACACGGCGCTACCCCGCTGCACGCCCGGGAAATCCACGCGCCGCGGTAGGCGCGGTGGGGCCGAGAGCAGCACGGCATAGCGCAGGCCGCTGGAGTTGGAGAGGTACACCGGGCGTCCACCAATCGCGGTCGAGAGGTGGTGCAGCAAGTCCGGCTGCGTGTACTGCTCCAGCCGCCCGACGCGGCGGAGGTCCAGCACGCCAAAGAGCCAGGTCAGGCCATGCTCGGCGGTCAGCAGCCAGTCGGAGAAGGCCGGGCGCAACCCCCGACGTTGTAGCACGTCGGGCAAACGCTTGGCGATGGCTTCAGCCTCGCGCAGCCGACTGCGGGAGATTTGCAGCTGTTCCTCATTATTCGACATCACGCACCTCCCCTTCGAGTGTGAGCGCCTGTTGCAGCGCTTGCGGTTCGACATCCCGCAGCCAGGCGCGCACCTGACCCGGATTCACCACTTGCACCGGCCCCAGGCTTGCCGGAGTCGTATCTTGCGCCAATGCCGCGGCCTGCCGTGGGGTCACGCGCCGGGGGGTCGCAGTCGCTCCAGGTAAGCCCCGATGCGCCAGGTCAATGGCCTGATCCCGCGCCGTGGTGCGCTCTTGCGCTTCGGGCGCGGTCAGCGCCGGTTGCGAGACTTTGCCACTTCCATCCACGACCATTGCGGGACCAAAGCTGCGGTCGGGGTCCAGCAGTATAATGCCGCCACCTGGGGTGCGCACCGGAATCAGGGGCGCATCCCCACGCGCGTCACGATGCACGACGGACACGCGATGTTCGCTCGCGCGAATGAGCCGCCACGCGCCCCAGATGATGACGACGACGGTGGCGATCAGGATTACCCACGGGCCATAGGCCTTGACCGGGTACACCAGGCGCTCGCGCTGGGTCGCCAGTTGCTCACGTTCGAGCTGTTCGGCGCGCAGCGCAGCGTTAGCCGCTTGCTCGGCAGCCACGGCGGTCTGTGTCACCTGCCAGGCGGTAGCCGTCATGCGCAGGTCGTTCTCCGTGCGGATAGCTTGCGCTGTGGCGGTGGCATTCTCCCAGGCGATCGCCCGCGCCTGAGCCTCGGCGGTCGCCGTGGTCTGCCAGGCGATGGCAGTTGCGGTGGTCTCCCATTCCCGTACCTGAGCCGTTGCCGTCATGTTCCAGGCCTGCACGTCTGCCGTCATGGTGGCTTGCCACTCTGCCGCCTTGCGCGCTTCTGCCGTGGCGGTCTGGTCGGCGTAGTAACGGCGCAGCGTTTCTTCGGCTTCGATGGCCGACAGGTAGCGGTCTACCTGCGCCTGCTCGATGGTGGGTTGCAGAGCGGACGAGGTCACCACCGGCGGCGCGGTATAGGTGCCGTAGGCGCTGTCGCTACAGGCTCCAGCCAGTAGCAGCAATGCTCCGCAAGCCACCCAAAGCCCTACCCGTTTACCACGGCCAGACATTGTCCGCATCGGTTTCCTCCTCGACGGTCAGCGCCGGTTGCGCCTGCCGTGTTGTGCCGCGCATCTCGCGCAAGGTACGCAGCACTTCCAGCTGCACCAGTTGCCCCAGCGGATCGGCAGGTACAGCGCGGCTCTCAGGCTCTACCTGCTCCCAACGCGCATTGGGACCGGAGACCCAGCGGCTTGTACGCGGCGCGGGTGCGGAAAGCTGCCGTTCCAGCGCCTTCATATGCAGCCACAGGTACAGGACTGCGCCGCCTGCAGCGAGTAACACCAGGATGAGCACGATGGTGAGTACGGTGGCCGTGACGCTGCCAGCAGTCTGTCCGGCAGCACTTACCGTGGCGGCCGCAGCGATCTGCCGCGTCGCGCTGGCTTGCTCGCCCAAGGCCCACGCCAGCAGCGCGATGACCAGCAGAACCAACAGGCTCACCAGGAATGTTTTCATGGTCTCCTCCACAACACGCCCGGAACGACTACCGTGAACCACTCGGTCTCGATGATGCCGACTGGCTCACCCAAGCCCAGGCTCCGAAAGACCCAGCGCGGGACCTCGTAAGTGCCGCAGGTGGTGTTGAGGTAGTACACCCACGGCTCTCGCGGCAGTTTGAGCGAGTGGGTGGTGAGCAACCAGCAATAGGCGTCGTAGTCGAGGTGCTGCTCTGACTGACCGGCACAGCTCGCCAGCAGCAGCACCAGCAACACAACCAGGATCGCTCTATTGCGTGTACGCATGATATGACTCCTTGAAAACGCGCGCTAAACCTTGGTCTTATCTGACTGCATCTGCGTCATCCGTCAGTCCCAGGAGGTAGTCACAACTCGTGCCTAATGCCTGGGCGAGGCGCGCGATCGTAGTCCCCCAAATGTTAGGGCGCTCATTGTTCTCCAGCCTGTAAATGTGTCGCACAGTGAGTTCGGTTGCTCGTGCCAGCCGATCGGCAGAAATGCCACGAGCATGACGCAATGCGCGCACGCGTTCGCCGTAAAAACGAGGCTGCTCAGCTGTTTCAACCATGATTAGGGCCTCCCAGTAACACAGGCATAACTTACTTCAATCGGGAATTGGGCGCCGGGAATTGCTGTTGGGCGATAAACTTCTCCAAATCCACCCGCCGCACCCGAATCAACTTCTGCCCAGGGCCAATGCGAATCGCCTGCAACAGGCCATCCTTGATCCAGGCAAAAACGGATTTCTTGCTGACACTGAGAATGGCCGCGGTTTCAGCGACAGTATAGAGGTCCAGACTGGGCGGCGTGCGTGATTTGCCAGACGCATTTGAACCTATGGATTGTGACACTTCAAACCTCCTCGCAACTGAACATGGTTTCCAGGCAACAAAAAAGCCCTAGGAGTGATTAACTCCTAGGGCTTCTATTTGACAGACAACAGAAAGCCCACAGGAGTTTACTCCTGCGGGCTACAATGACCCTATTTGCAGTTGCTGTGTTTCTGTGCTATATTGTCAGTGTCTGATGACACTAACAAAGCCCAGGTCGGGTAGCATCGGGTGTCGACAAAAATTATCTCAAAATTGTCGCACCCCCGTCGCTCCCGCAGTAAAGGTATTTTCTGCAACAGAGGGTATCGTAGCCACTGACGCGGAAGGTACTTGAGAAAGCTATCCCGACCTGGTTAAGGGGAAGAGGGATGGCTTTTTGTTTTCTAGCTCCCGCATCCATATCTCAGACAAATGCCAAGGTACGTGCATGCAGCTCCATGCTGACTACAGGGTCATCGTCCGCGCGGGGAAGGGTCAGAAGCACCGCGCGGCGCTGTTCCTCGGGCAGCGCGGACGCCTGGGCGCGCGGAGGATGCTGCTGACCCGGGCGCCAGGTTGCCGCATCGCAGCGCTGGCGGAGGCGGCAGAACTCAAGCAGGTGACGCCGCATGTGCTGCGGCACACGGCGAAACTTCGTTTCGACCGCCACGCGGCTACTGCGGGAAGCAAAGGTGGATCTGGTGACGGTCGCGGCGCTGCTGGGGCATTCGAGCATCGCCATCACGCAAATCTACACGCAACCGAGTGAGGGCGATATAGCCGCGGCGCATCGCGGCGTTGAAGTAGTAGCTGCCCCCAACAACCACACAGGCCGCTGCATTGCTGCAACAGCCTGTGTCTTGAGTCTCACCTCCGCTCGCTATAACCCGCTTGCTGCAGGACTTGCTCCGCAGCGCGGAAATCCCCGCCGTAGTCCAACGCCGCCAGCAGTCCGAAGGGCGTATACGACCGCTTCGGCTCCAGCGAGGGCGCGTTGGTCGAGAAGCAGTAGAAGAACCCACTACCCTCGTGGTTCCATGCGCTGAGATGCCCTGTGGTTTACCCCGACATCGCCAGTAACTCGCCGCTCCTGCTGACTGACGTACTGCCAGCCGTGACGCGTCAGCAAGTCCGGCGAACCATGAAAATCGAGGAGAACCAGCAGCCGCTGCTCTCGCTCGAAGAGGGAGGGTGACGCACGCAGCATCGCCGCGTGCGTCACCCTCCATAACAGCTACGGTCGCATCAGAACTGTTGTGCTGCCAGCATTACTGTGCTGCCAGCACTACTGGACTGCCGCGCCTCAACCCCGCAACACGATGGGCAAGAAAATCTTGGGCGGTCCAGCCGCGGGCGGCTCGAATTGGATCTCGATCCCGCCCACCAAAACGCCTTCGATGTAACCCTCGACGTCAATCGTCGGGACGCTTCCAGCAGCCTCTTGGATCAATGTGATGGCATTCAGCCCATTCGCCCCACCAACCGTCGCGCAGGGGATCGTGACCGACACGTGCAGCAAACCAGAACTGAAAGGTCCGATTTCCAGCGTCGGGCTGGGCGTCACCGTGATCACCCAGTCTGCCGGCACGTTGAAGGTGATCAGCCCTACATCCACCGTCACACTGATGGGCGTATCGTTGAACACTGTGACCGTGAACACCCTCGTCACGCCACAATCCGGGCGTCGCGCTACGTCCACGTTTCGCTGACTGTGCTGTGGCTCATATACCTCATCGGGGTCGCTAAGCCGGACTTGCACACATTGGTGCCCCGTCTGTGCCGGTGTCCATGTCACTGCCACCGTCTCGGTCATGTGCGGCGTAAGCGTCACTGAGCGGTTACTCGGCGCCACGCCCGTTGTGGTGAAGGGGATGCCCATACCGAAATCCGCCCACCCAAACTCCAGATCCACCGTCATGGTGCTTTCACTCGTGTTCTGCACCACCGTGCTCACTTGCGAAGCCACGCCCAACTGCGGTGGGTAGGGTTCAATGAGAATCTCCGACTCCGCATAGCCCTTCTCATGGGGTTTGTGCAACGGCACAGGCGCGCGGTCGAGTTTGCGGAAACCGCCGATAAGTTCGCCGTTCACAAAGCCCTCCACATCTACGATCGGGCCACCCATTCCCAGCTCCGCATTCGGCGGCGGCGTCACTGTCAGCGTTACTGGGACTCGCTGCCCCGGTTGCAGGTTCGGCAGCACATCCTGCGAAAGCGTCGCCCCCCAATCTTCCCGGTGCAAGCGCAGGCCCAGTGTCACCGTAACCGGCTTGGTCGCGGGCCAACTGCCCACCTCGAACACCATTGAGTGGGGCACACCCGGCCGCAGTGGCTCCCCCACGTCAATGTTCCGCTGGCTCCATATAGGCTCGTGGCCCTCCATCTCCAGTGTCACCCGCACACAGAATTTGCCGTTCCAGTTTGGCGGCGTCCAGATGACATGCCCCCGCGCCGCGCCGAACCTCGGCACGAAGATGCGGATTGGATTGGGTGTGATATTGAGTGTGTTGAATGGCAACCCGATGCCGAAAGGTGCGATACTGAACGTCGCCGTCACGATGCGATCCTGAGACGTGGGGTTGAAGACTTCCACGCTGAGGTGGGTCGGCTGTCCCGGCAACGCCGGATAGGGATCCACGCCGATCTCCGATTCCGCGTAGATCGGGTCGCGCGGGCGGTGAATCGGCACCGGCGGGCGGTAAATCTTGCGGAAGCCGCCGATTAGTCTGCCTTCGACAAACGCTTCCACATCCACGATGGGCGCGCCATCCTCTGGCAAGGTGGCGGGTGGCGTGACCGTCAGCGTTACCTCACGGATCTCACCTGGCGCCATGTCCGGCAACACATCCTGCGACAACTGTAGCCTCCAATCCGGCAGGTGCGGAATCATACCAAGTGTGATCGTCACCGGACGGCTGAGCGGGTTCCCAACCTGGAAGGTGCGCGCGTGCGGTATCAACGGTTCCAGGGGTTCACCTACGTCGATGTTCCGGCGGCTGATGAAGGGCTCGTTGTGCCCCGGCAGTATGATCCCCACTTGGATGCACCACAAACCGCCGTGCGGTGGCACCCAGATGATCGTCGGACGCACCGTTCCCATCGGCGGAACGGTCACTACCAGCGGTGCATGGATCGGCGCGAAGGGCAACCCGATGCCGAAGTCAGCAGCGCTGAAGAGCACCGTCACCATTTGGGGTACCGTAGTCGGGTTGCGGATTTCCACCCCCACCTCTGCCGGCTCAAAGGCGCGTGGCGGGTACGGCTCGATGAAGATCTCCGATTCCGCGTAGATTGGATCGCGCGGGCGGTGAATCGGCACCACCGGGCGGAAAATCTTGCGGAAGCCACCGATGAGCCGCCCCTCAGCGTAGGCTTCGATGTCCACGATGGGCGCCCCATCAGGCGGCAACTCCGCCGGGGGCGTCACCGTAAGCTGCACCTCGCGCACCTCACCGGGGTCCATGCCGGGCAACACATCCGGCGTTAGCTCGAAATTCCAACCAGCCTGATGCGGAATCAGCCCCAACGTGATGGTCACCTCATGGTCGAGCGGATTGCCCACCGGGAAGATGCGGGTATGGGGTGTGAGCGGTTCCAGCGGCTCATCCACATCAATGTTGCGTTGGCTGCGCTGCGGTTGGTAGCCAGGACTGAACAGCGTCACCTGCACGCACATATGACCGCTCACTGGCGGTACCCAGTGAATACACTCCTTGACGCTACTGAACGGCGGCAGATGTACGGGCCTTACGCCATCAATCGGTGTGAAAGGAATGCCAATGCCGAAGGCGGCCCACGAGAATTGTACAGCCACATCATGCGGTAGGGGCGTTGGATTGCGCAACTCAACACAGATCTCTGTGGGTTCCCCGGCCCGCGGTGGGTAGGGTTCTACCGTGATCTCCCGCTCCGCATACGGTGGGTCGGGGAAGGGGTGCAATGGAATGGGCGGGCGGTGAATCTTCCGGAATCCGCCGATCAGCCGGCCCTCCGCATAAGCCTCCACATCCACAATCGGCGTATTATCGACCGGGAGCACCACTCCTGCCGGCGGCTGCACGGTCAAGGCCACCATCCGCCGTTCTCCAGGCGCCATAGCAGGCAGCACCCGCTGCGAAAGGCTGAACTCCCACCCCAGCTGATGTGGAATCAGGCCGAGCGTGATCGTCACCGGGCGCGGTAACGGATTGCCCACGGGGAACTCCAGCGTATGCGGCTCACCCGGCACGAGCGGCTCATCTACGTCAATGTTGCGTTGGCTTCGCTGCGGCGCGATACCGTCCATGAGCAGCGTCACCTGCACACACACATGCCCCGCGACGGGCGGCACCCACGTGATGCAGGTCTTGATGCTGCTGAACGGCGGAAGCGTCACCACCTGTAAGCCATCTATCGGTGTGAACGGGATGCCGATGCCAAAAGCAGCCCAGGCGAACTGCACCTTTACCGTTTGGGGCAGCGCCGTGGGATTGACCAGCTCCACGCAGACTTCCGTAGGCTCACCCGCGCGCGGCGGATATGGGTGAATGGAGATCTCCCGTTCCGCATACGAAGGATCGGGGTACCGGTGTAACGGTATTGGCGGACGGTAGATCTTGCGGAAGCCGCCGATCGCGTGCCCTCCCGTTGGGTCGTCTATCATCCCGCGCACATCCACAATCGGCGTGCCATCGGCGGGCAAAGCCCCCACTGGCGGCGTGACCACCATCGTCACCCACCGCACTTCCCCAGGTTGCATTGCGGGCAAAACAGCCGGGTCAAGGGCTACCTCCCAACCGGGCAGGTAGACTTCCGATTCCAGCCAGATATCGGTTTGTACTGGATTAGGATTGGTGAACTCATTGGGGAAATTGCCCACCGGGAATTGGCTCGTGTGTGGCATGCCTGGCATCAGTGGTTCAGCTACGTCCATATTGCGCTGGCTGAACTGTGGACGATAGGGGATATTGCCGAGGATTTCCAGCCGCGCCTGGATGCAGAAGTGTCCTTGCTCCGGTGGCACCCACGTGATGCACACATTTTGCTTGCCCCCAGGGGGAAGAGTCACTTCTAGAGGTCCATGGATCGGCTCGAAAGGCAGCCCGATACCGAAAGCCGCGCGGCTGAACTGCACCGCCACCGTCTTCGGCATGTCGCTTGTGTTATGCAGCTCCGCGCAGATCTCGGTCGGCTCGCCCGCGCGTGGCGGATAGGGCCAGATAGAAATCTCCGACTCAGCAAAGAAGGGCTCGCCTGGATGGTGCAGCGACACCGGTGGCCAATCGAGCTTGCGGAAGCCGCCGATCATCTCCCCGCGCACCCAGCCCTCCACATCCACAATGACCTCACCGGTGCCCAGCGGTTCTCCGGTGGGCGGCGGCAGCACGTGCAACACCGCCTCACCTACCTGATGGGGTCCCAGCTCCACCAGCGGCGGCGTGATCCAGACCTGCCATCCCGGATGGATGGTTTCCAGCGCAAGTTCGACTGTGGTGGCAATCGGGAAAGGTCCCACCTGAAACGCCATCGTGGCTTCAACTCCGGGGATCAACCGTTCCCAGATATCCACATTGCGCTGCGCTACCAGTGGTTCGGATTGCTCCTGTTGCAGCACCGCTTGGATACACCAGTGTCCAGTCTCCGGTGGTACCCAGACCACACACCCCGTAGCAGTCTGCCCTGGCGGCACTGTCACCAAAGTTGCCCCGATAGGGTTGAAGGGTACTCCAATCCCAAAGTTAGCGATACTGAACACCAGATTGACGGTATGCGCATTGGCTGCATCAGTGTTGAGCAGAACCGCGCATACGTGTACCGGTTGTCCGGCAACCGGCAGCGGCGGTTGTAGCACAATACTTCCGCTGGCATAACCTGGCCAGGCGCCCGGTGCGAAGATAATCGGCGTTGCCTGTGTTCCCGGCAAACTGGCGACTTGTCCGGCCTCCGGCGCTTCACGCGCCAGAACCGGTCCCCCAAAGGGATGTTGCGTCACACCATAAAACATGATGAATAGACCCGCGACAACGAGCGCCATCACCACGGTAGACGCCACAACGACAAGAATCTTGTTTTCCACCCTCACCCTCATCGCCCCCTCCTCTAAAGTGGTAAGGCCCAACCGCCTTCACCAAACCCTGTAACAATACAACAGTCTGGGGATTGGCCAGGCCGCAGCGGACGCCCGCAGCCCTTAAAGGCGCAATGAGTTAGCGCGCTTGCTCCTGTCACCCTGGAAGCCTGGATGGTACTCCTGTACCCATGCTTTGGTGGCGTTCTGAAGCAACCAGTGCCTGATCAATGCGGAAGAAGACGGTATGGAGAGAGTGGTGCTGTGAGCGTTCGCCCTACAGTTCAATTCGCTGAACAACGAGGTAAACAGGCAGCGAATCTATCCTCATTATACTCCCAGAAGCCACTGCTGAAGCACCCAAATTGGCCTTCCGCTGCAAAAGATGTTCTCGCAGACGGGCAAAGAAACCCGAAGGGTTCCCGCCTTGCTGCAAGAACCACAGTAGTTCACCAAAAACCTTTCCCACATTGCCGTGGCCATCCGGATCACCTGGCAGGTCTCCGCCGGCTTTCTTGCCTCTTTGAGTAGTATTGTTGTTGCTGGCTTCAGTGCTCTGGCATTGGCAGAGAGCGTGCATGTGTTGGCGCGGGCGACGCGCACCCGCTGGTGGGTATGGGGCGACAACTAGGCGGTGGATAACGGGCAACTTACCGCCAGTGCTTCGGCGGGTCGGGGCTTGGCGGGCTTAGTAGTTGGCGCGCAGGCGATGCGCGCGCCTCCGGCACTCCGAGGATATCGCTCGCCCCATTATCGAGGCGCGGCGCGAGCTGGTCCAGACTAAGCGCAGTCTCGGTTGAGGCAGCTGCCTCCGTTTACCTCCTCTGACTGCCCGAGTTAATCTGGGATTCTCTCACAAAGATTGGCGTCCCACCGCCATCTGATTCCGCTTGCCACCCGGAAGGCTCCACGGTCAATGGTCGCCTCCCCGTTGCCCCATCCATCCACCCTGTTGTGGTTTTCCAGAGAACGGGATTTTTTCTTTTAATAGAAAAACTCCACAGATATTGACAACCAATAGAAAATCGTGTATTATGTAATAGAAACTTTTGTTATCAACGGAAAGGATTATCAATGCCCAACATAGGCTCTCACCTGCGTGAACTTCGCATCAATCGCGACCTCACTCTCAAACAAGTTGCTGACGACACGGGTTTTGCCGTCTCCTTTCTTAGCCTCCTCGAACGCGATAAGGTGTCCATCAGTGTGGATAACCTCGAGCGGTTGGCACACTACTACGGCGTGCGAATGCTGCACTTCTTCCAGGGCGGCGAGGATGAGATTCCCCATGTTGTACGGCGCCAGGAGATATCCAGGCGTTTTGAGAGTGTGCAGCCCGGTTCTGCCGCCTTCCTGATGCTTACAGACCGTCGTGACGCGCAAATGGAACCGCTAATCGCTGCTATCGGCGCCGGTCATGGCGACCCGCATTTCCGCACGCATGAGGGAGATGCACTTCTGTTGGTTCTCGAGGGCGCAGTACGGTTGCTCACCGAGAAGGGCAACACGATCACCCTTTCAGCCGGCGATGCAGCCTACTACGCGGGCTTCCCCGGTCATCGCATCGAGAATGCCAACGCGAGCCTTCCGGCGCTTATCCTCATCGTCACTGCACCACCTACCAGCGTTCGTGATGACGTCGCCGACGCCGAGCATGGGGTGTTATTGCAATCGGAAGAATGAGGTAGGAGAAGGTGCGCGGTCATACTGTAGTTCAAGGCGGTTCTGCATGAATGTAACGCTCGCGGGCAAAGTTGCAGTTATTACAGGCGGTAGCCGGGGTTTTGGGCTGGCGATGGCGCGGGCGTTTCTCGATGCCGGCGCGGCAGTAGTCATTGCTGCGCGTTCGGCGCAGGGCGTGGAAGGCGCTGTCGCGCAGTTGCGT
>JAKJAC010000107.1:269-13756 GCA_022707705.1 Chloroflexota bacterium | reverse complement strand
GAGGGTTACGGTACTGTCGCCGTTTTTGATCCCCACCAGGTTCCAGCCGATGACGCCGCACACCACCAGTACGGTCAATACCACCAGGAGAGCCAGAAGGCTCAGAATGCGGCGTTGCCCCTGGCTCATCTTGGACCACTCTGCCCGCAAGCCCTGCAAATCCAGCCCTTTGGAAGAAGCCCCGCCGCCATTCCCGGCGCGGGGTTTGCCGCCCAGGCGCGCCAGAACCACGGAGACATTATCCACCCCACCCGCGCGATTCGCCGCCGAAATCAGTTTCCGCGCCGCCTTCTGGGGGTCGTTGGCGCCCACAAGCCGGGGCAAATCCGCCTCAGCGACCATATCGGTCAAACCATCGGAGCACAACAGAATCACATCCCCGGGCTGCAAATCAAGCGGCGGGAAGGCATCCACTTCAATCTGCGGCGCGGCGCCCAAAGAACGGGTGATGACATTTCGCTCCGGGTCGAGTTCGGCTTCCTCGGGTGTGAGCCGGCCCAAGTCAATCTTCTGCTGCACCAGCGTGTGATCGCGCGTCAGGCGGTAAAAAGCGCCCTCGCGGATCAGATAAGCGCGGCTATCGCCAGCATTGACATAATAGAGCCGGTTCCCGTGAATTGCCGCAGCTACCATCGTGGTTCCAGCTTGCGGGGTATTGAGGCTTTGCAAGTATTGACACAGCGAAGCGTTAGCCGTAATCACGGAAGATTGCAAATCCGCCAAAAGGTCCAGTCCCGGCGCGTCATAGTAGCGCTCCACAGCCACGCGAATCGCCCAATGGCTGGACTCGCGCCCGGCAGCGCCGCCGCCCACGCCATCCGCCACGATAAACAGCTGCCCATGTTGCGCTGATTTCTCTGGGCTGGGCGTGAAGTTGAGCGGATTGGTGCCGGAGTTCGCCGGGTAGATGGCATCCTCATTGCCCTCACGGACCTTACCCTTGTTCGTCTCGCCCCATAGTTCCAGGCGCAGCGGCGTTGCCGGTGATGAAACTATCGCTCCAGTTCCTGCCGACTTCTGGTTGGATGCTGAAAGGCTTTGATGACTCATAAAATGAGAACCTCCTCAAAGAAAATCCACGGCTGTATCAGTATCAAAATCATCACCGGTTTCCAGGTTAGCGCCGGGGCGTCATTGTTGGGGTAGCTGTAGGCGTAGCCGTCGGCGGCCTTGGCGTAGGCGTAGATGTCGGACGCGGCGTGCTGGTAAGCCGCGTTGTTGGCGTTGGTGACTCAGATTTTACGGTTGGCGTACATGTCGGCGATGGGATAGGCGTCGGCGTATTCGAGCGAGTGGGCATTGCCGTAGAGACTACCGGCGTAGGTGTTTTCCACGGTGGTAGGGGAATATGCGGCGGAGCGACAAAGCCCAGATAAATGCCCGAAGCCAGAGCGGCTATGGAGAAAGCGCGACGCAGCGTCATGGACCAATCCACGGGCTTTTGTACCCGGCTTATCGCTGCCCGCATCTCCGCAGCGCTTGAAAAACGGTAACGGGGATCCTTAGCCAGGGCGCGCATGATGAGCGCCTCCAGTTCGGGCGGGACAGAAGGACGGATACTACGGGGAGGCGGCGGCGAAAAGTCCATATCGAGAGTCTCCCCAAGGTTGCCGAAAGGCAATTGCCCGGTCAGCAATTCATAAAGCGTCACGCCCAGAGAAAAGATATCGGAACGGATGTCAATCGGCACCGGATTGGTGCTGTGCGAGGTTGCCTGCTCAGGAGACATATACTCTACCGTTGCATAGCCGGAGACGCCCGCGCGAGGATAACGCAAGTCGCGCGAGATGCCGAAATCAACTAACACGATTTGAGGCACTGAAGAACGCCAAAAACCGAGAGACTGTCGGCGGATGAGGATATTGCCCGGTTTGATATCCAGGTTTACCACGTGACGGTCGTGGATGTGCTGTAGTGCTTCCAAAAGTTGCTCAGCGATGCCCAACACCTGCACCAGGCTACGCGGGTAAATGCCTGTAGGTGGTTGACGCAAGAGATGGGTGACATCAGTGGGACGATTGAGATACTGCAGCAATGACCCGCCTGGAATGTACTCCATCGCATAATACCAGGACCAGCCGAAATCAAAACGGTGCTGCAACACAAAAACGGGCGAGCTATCGGAGTGCTTCTGGTGGGGCACAATTTTCACCACATGGGGATGGTCAAAACGCCCCAAGAAATCGGCCTCTGCCTTTAGCGCATCCTGATGTTCTTCCAACGCAATTTTAAGCGCCACATGTTGCGAGGTGGTTCGATCGCGATACTTGCTCGCTACCCGCGCCTCGAAAATGCGCGACATACCCCCCGGGTTATTCTTGAGCGGGCGTACAATCTCGAACAAACCGACCCGGTCACCGGGGCGAATCTGATCTAAAGCACCAGTCATTATGGCATCTCCCGCATATCAGCTAAGGCTTTCTTTGATTCGGGTCAACCGGTTGTGAAGGAGGTTGCTGCGGCGGTTGCGCCAGTTGCCCCCACGGACCGGAGCCCGGCGCCATTTGTGTAGGTGGGTAGTTTTGGGGCGTCGCGGGGGGATAGCCGCCCGGTCCCATTTGCGTTGGCGGATAATTTTGGGGCGCCGCGGGGGAATAGCCGCCTGGCGCCGGTTGCCCCGGCGCCCCGCCGGAATAAGGCTGGTTCGGTGGCAGTCCTACTTCAGGAACGGCTTGCGTGGGTCCACCCCACCCTGGCATTCCCGGTGGCGACGCCGGAGGGGTTTGAGGATAAGCCGCTGGGGCGCCGGGTTGCATGCCGGGCTGTTGCATGCCGGGTTGCTGCATGCCAGGCTGCTGCAATTGGCGGGTATTCCCGCCCAGGCGTTTGAACTGCAGGCGCGTAGCGCCCACTTCGATGATCGCATCCGGTTGCAGGAATTGGCGTTGGTTGGGAGGAATAATGGTACCATTCAAGCGGGTCTGGTTCCTGCTGCCCGTATCCTCAATGTAGTAATTGCCCTGATCGAGATAGACATTGAAGTGGGGATTGGAGACAAATTCATCATAGAGCGCAAAATCACAGAACTGTGGGTCACGCCCGATTTTGCTCACCTGCCCCGAAAGGCGGAATTCCTTCCCCATACCCGCTCCCTGGACAACCACCAATTTGCCCTGCGCCGGAGCAGACAAAGCCGAGAGCGGGCGCGTCACACCCTTCAGCACGCCGGTGGTGCCGGCGCGAATCTTGCGTCCCAATTCGCCCTTCATTCGCGCGTTGAGTATGAACAGCACCACAAGCCCAATCAATAGGCCCGCGAGAACCAACAGCAACCACCAGTTAAGCTCAAGCCAGGTTAAAGAGCTCTCGACCACGGTCGGCGGCGGCGTCGGTTGCCAGACCACCGTCATAGAGACCGGCTCCGAAGTAAAGCGCTGTTCCCAAAGGGGATCTGTTGCTTCCGCAGTAAGGGTGTAGGTGTGAGTCTGTGGCTCTGCAGCGGCAACGGTCAATGAGCTGACATCCCAGACAAACGCAAAATCCGGCGCGGTAGTGCTCTCACCCACCAACTGCAAATCGGCATAGTAGCGCACCCGAGTAATGTCACGGGTCACACCATCAGGGAAAGTCAACGCCGCTTGGAATGACACGGTTGTAGCGAGGTAAGCTCCCGAGTCTTGCGTGCCGGTATAGGGCACGGTCACCTGCAGCCCATTTTGAGGCGACGTCATGGCAATTTGCGGCAGTTGGAAATTGGAGGAGATGCGCGTCTGCGCCTGAGCATTGCCCAGCGCCGCATCCGTTACCTTGATGTTGACATCATAAGATCCCTTGGGATTGCGGAAAGGAAACGTCAGCCGATAAGAATTGCGTTGCGTGATCAGGTCGGAAAACATGCTCAGGACTTTGGCGCGCACCGCATCATCCGTAGCCAGGTGCCGTTCAAAGCGCCCGTAGGTCTCAGAAGCCAGGACCTCCAGGGTGGCTGAACCCGTAGCTCGCCCGGAGTGTTCAAGCCGCACGGTATAGAGAATGATGCCATTCTCACGGCATTTCTGAATCAGAGTCAGCTGGTGCGCCCGGTCACTGAACTTGTTATCGATGCCGTCTGAGAACACCACAATCACGCGGCGGCGACGGTTAAGGTCTTCCTGGTCTATCGTATCGGTTTCGCTGACGCCCGCGTCGTGGATCATCCATTCCACCGCCTGGTCGATTCCATTGAAGAGTGGGGTCACACCATTGATGGCTTGCCCACGGATGGTCTCGAACTCATTGCGAATCAGCTGGGGGTCATAGTCGGTAAAGCCCGCCAGGCTCCAATTCTCGGGTTTATCCAATTCGGCAATGCCAATAAAGGAGACCAAATCTGCATTCTCGCTACCATCTACCTGCAATTGCTGCAAGAGCTGCTCTGAAAGATCAAGAGCATGCCCAAGCCGCGGGTCGCCCGGGCGAGAAATCCCTCCCCGATCAATCACGATGGCAACTGCGAGTCCTGCGGTCTCTGCTTCTACTTGAGGCACAACGGGTTCTCCAGCTATGTTGACCTCAAAGCTACCCTCCAATCCTGACATGCCCTTACCTGTATTCGGGTCGACTACAGCTACGTGCAGCACCCCCTCAGCACCCTGGAGTACAGGTGTATCGAGAACAAAAAGCAGCGGAGGTTTCTGCGCCTGAGCCAATCCCGGTACAGCACAGACCAATAAGACGATTGCACAAAACAGTCCAAATGATGCAGTTACAGTACGCTTCATTGCCCTCTCCTCAAAGATAGTCTCAAAAGATCAATGGGTGAGTTGAATCACAATCACACTGATATTGTCCAATCCCCCAGCAGAATTTGCCGCTTCGACCAAGCGGTCACAAGCCTCTTGGGGCGAGGTGGATGTGCGCCAGATTTGCCAGATCTCCTTATCGGGCACCATGCCACTCAAGCCATCACTACACAGTAAAATGGCATCCCCTATCCCCAACTGGGTCTCATACAGGTCCACCTCAATTTGAGGTTTATCGCCAACGACACGATAGATGACGTTCTTCTGTGGATGCTGCTCCGCTTCTTCACGAGTAATCTGCCCCGTGGCGACTAAACGTGCCACCAATGAATGGTCTACTGTCTGCTGCTGAATTCCGGTGGCTGTAAGCAAATAAGCCCGACTATCTCCGACATTGCCGAGGATGGCTTTGTGCCCAGAAAATAAAGCTGCCACGCAGGTACAACCCATATCGGTACCGGCGGCTTTACGCTGCTCGTACACCAGCCGATTGGCCTCTGTCATAGCAGTTCGCAACTCAATCTTTCCCTCAAGCAAGGGACCCGCGCCAGCGAGAGCCGGCAACAACTGCTCAACACTTTTTCGAATCACTGTTTGAACCGTGAGCTGGCTAGCCAATTCCCCGGCATCGTGTCCCCCCATACCATCGGCAACCACATAGATGCCTAAGGGCGCTCCCATACTGCCAAGTGATTGCACCAGAGTTAGCGCAGAAAGGCTGTCTTCATTGAGAGCTCGCTCCATCCCAACATTCGTACGATAACCAACCTGCACAGCAAACTCTTTCGGAGCGGCTGAACCCTGCAATGCCTGTTCCAATCCGGTTGCCAATGCAACGGCCGATACACTCCCGGGAGCCTGGTTTGCCTGCGTCAGGATAGCCTGGGCATTTTCGGGTATATTTGCCCCTGTTTGCCGCTGCTGGCCTGAAATGAGGTAGGTGAGTATACTCGCCAGGCTCTGGATATCCTTGGAGAAAGCCCGGCGCGCTGCTTCGGGTTGTTCAGCCGGAACAGAATGGGCAGTTTGCCAACCCGTCCAAGAAGCACTCTGATCCTTCACAGCGATCGAGGTCAACGACAGGTTCGAGAACGTGATATGGTGTTGGTGCAGATAATCCAGCCCCTGAGCCAGAGTCACACCCCATGCCAGAACTCGGGTCGGATCCTGAGGAATGCTCAGAGTGGAAGCCAATGGCGGAGTGGAGGCATCGAGGACAAGATAGCCGCGGGCAGCTGTGCCGTAGGGTGTTTCCGAGAACACCTGCCTGGGTAGAGCCAGCGCCGGGTGTTGAAGTCCCAGAGTCAGTAGTTGCCCCACGCTGTGATAAGCTGTCGGGTCCACATTCTCAATGACGCGCAGCTGCAATTGGATCTCCGGCACAGACGCAAGCGCCGCCCCACAATCCCCACAAAAGAGTTCCTCTTTCCCCGCACTCACCCTGTGGCAATTCGGGCAGATGCGCACAAGTCGCGAATCGTGCACCAGGTAGATGTTCTGTTGTGCGGATTGTTGTTGTACTTCCAATACCTCGTAGCGCCCCTGGTTAAGCAAAGCCCCACATGGGAGAGCAGCAAAGGCTGCCGGAAAGGAGTCCAAGGGTTTGGTATTACCGGAGCGCCGCTGGAGTGTAGAAGTAACGGGGGCAGGAGACTCAACGACTGGAGGCAGTGGTCGCGTCACTGCAACAGACGCTAAGGGCTGAGTAGCTGGCAGCGCCGCGCCGCAATGATGGCAGAATTGCGCACCGGGACGATTTTCAAGGCCACAGCCAGGGCATATCATTGTTGCACCGCCTGTTCACCCGTGCAGAAGATAAACTCCACAGCACCCAAGCGCAGCTTGTCGCCGTCCTTCAACAAGTTGTGCCCGGTTCGGATCCCGTTGATATAGATACCGTTCAGGGAATTGAGATCTTTGATAACCCACCGGTCTTGCTGTCGAGAAATCTCCGCGTGCATGGCGGAAACTGTTTGCCAACCTGTCATCGCCTCTGTGATGACCCTGGTCGTCTGGGAATCTCTCCCCAGTGTCTGACTGGCTTGCAGTTCCCAAATCATCCCACGGTGCCGCAAATAGGGCTTGGCAGGCAACTCAGGCTCAGGCACATTCAGGACCGCGGTCTTGCCCAGTGCTGCGCCATTCTTATCAGCGGAAGTCCGGCGGATTCTGCGCCAAATCACGACCATTGCCAGGATCAAACATAAGGGCAACAGGCAAAGCAACCCCAATAGGGAGATGGGGAAAGAAGGCCAGGAAGAAGATTCAGCCGGGTCTGGCTCTTCAGACATAAGCAATGATTCCTCAGGCGGCACAAGGGGCGAAGCAGTTGGGTCAGGTGATGTGTTCGCAAACAACCCCTTAACCACCCCAATGCTACCATCAAGTGCACGGGCACGTTGAGCGGGCGAGAGCAGCAAGAAGAGTGCCAGGGAAATACCTCCCACGCACAGAAGCACTACGGCTCCCAGACGACCAAGGTGACGCAAATTCATAATCCCCCTTCACAATTCAGAACGCAATGATCCGCTTTCATGACGAAGCGGCGCGAAAGACCAGGCGCAGCTTTCCCAGGAGCAGTTCATCACTATCCTGCAAAAGACAAGGCTCATGCACCGGCAAACGTTTCTTCTGTAACTCTGTGATATTTTGCTCGGCAAGCGGGACGATATACCAGGCAGCGCCTTGTCTGCGCAATAGAACATGCATGCGCGAGACAGTGTTGCCATCTGGCTCTTCGGATAGTTCCACATCGGGATGTTTACCCGTGCTGGCATCGAAGCGCCCCAGGAGCAGCTCTGATTTGCCGAAATTGTCTAGTGCAATAACCGCGCCAGAAGGACACTGGAGCAAAGCCGAATTGTTATACACAGGTGGTGGCAGCACAACACCCGCGCCGCCACCAGTGAGAAGCAGCACGTCACCAGTCATCACACCAGCATGTGCCAACGAATCTTGCTCTCGCAGCGGATGAGGTTGTCCTTGCCGCAACACAAAGAGCTGATACCGCAATGGGCGTCTAGCGTTATCCGCGACAGGTGAGCCTGTCGCCTGTACCAGGGCCGGTAACAACCTGACCAAAGGGATTTCCCCAGGCAATTCTAAATCCATTGCCCGCTGCAGTTGCGGAAGTTGAAGAGTGATGATTACGAAATCCATGCAGAACTCTTGCTCTATGCCGTTTCCAAAGGCTGCGGCTTCTCCCCATAGATGAAGCTTACGCCATCCTCTCCTGGTGTAATTTCCACACGAGAGGGATTTTGCACATTATGATTGTCGTTATCAGTATAGTATACTCGATAATTGCCGTTGGGAAGTGTCTCTACGCGCTCCACGATGGAGACATGTCCGTTTGTCTCGTTCCCGCCATGGATACCCGGCTCCCAGACCATGACTGCGCCGCAGATAGGGCGTGTGCCGACCTCAAAGCCGTTGGCGGCCGCTTGCTCATTCCACTGGTATGCGTTACCATTACAGGGGACATTGCGCTTCAAGGACGCATATTTGGTGCAATTACCTACGGTGTTTCCAGGGAAAGCGGAATGAGATTTGGAGGGACCATCGAGGGCTATCCCCTGGGCAATCTGTTGGTTGAGAATTCTCTGTTGCTCCCGAAGAGTCTCCAACTGCTTAACCAAAACCACACTTTCGCCATTAATCAACTCAAGCTGGCGTTGAAGTTCTATTCTTTGTCCTTGCAGTTCGGCGATTTCCAGCTCCAAAGCTGCTACCTGATCTTCATAAACATCTGATTGGGTGCGCCAGGGAGCATCGATAATGCCATCATCGAAGCCCCACGCGAGAGGGTCAGACGGCAAGAGCTTGTTCTTTGGTTTTTGAGCCTCTGCCTGTAACGCATCACGTCGCGCCTGCAGGTCTTCAATTTGCCTATCCAGGGTCGAAATCGTGGTAGCAACATCAGCGGCACGGTTTTTCAGATTCTCGAGCTCAGCTTCGAGGTCCAGAATCCGCTCGCCAATTTCATCCAGATGATCAAACCGCTGAATCCAAGTCATCTTGGAGAAATCTGCGGTAATAGGCACTGGCATGGAAGCCAGTATCACCTCTGGTACAACCATGCCGGCGACTGTGGTTATGCCTAAAATGGCACCTTCACCGGATTCGAATTCCACCCAGGGCATGGATTCGAGATGTCCGGCGGCAGCCATGTCTTCCTGCTCGAATGTGTCCGCCACATGGCGCAGCTTGCGTCCCAAGTCCTCGAGGGTTTGCGCTGCTTCGCGCCCGGCAGGCAACACCCGATTCAGGTGAGGCTCAGCTTGGGCGCGGCTACGCCCATCCCAAGCCCAGGTATCCAGGGAGGTTACCGCCTGCTGCAAAGACTCAGCGACACGTTCCAATGTTCGAGCCTCAGCAAGCAGGCGTTGCGAGATTTCGCGAGCTTGTTGGGTGTTGATGCGAATCCCATTCATCACGTCTGGTATTATTCCTGTTCAAAACACCAATTGAGAACACCAAGCGCACCCAGGTCATTATCAGGAAAAAGTCTACCGCCTAACCAATCGAATTTCAAACCGTTTGCAGAACCAAAACAACTTTGTTGCCGCCGAACAAACTCACTCTGATACTGCCATACAAATAGATCATGACCGTAGCCAGTAGGGTTTCCAGTACTTCAGATGAACCGTCGCGATATGCAACAACGCCGTCATGCAAATAGAATGAGGATGTTCAATTAGGTCGCCAATGTTCTCTTTTGTAAATGCCCGTTAATTCACAACTCCGAATTCTACCAAAAAGCAGTTTTTCTCAACAGCAACACTACCCAAAATCTAGCCTCAACTTGGGTCATGGAAACATCCGGATCCCAATATCGCCTATTCATCAGGACTTCTCCGGTATATCCAGACAAGTTCACAGAAGCCGCGACGCTCTAAATCACCCGACAAGCTCTTCATTGATTGCGGTAATTGCGTCTGCAGGCTCACGCCGTATCCAATCCAGAAGCAGAAAAACTGCAGGCGGTTTGAGAAATGCTAGATCACTCAAAGAACGTGGAGAGAAACCAGAAAATACCGGCTTTTCTGGAAATTGACCAGTTTCCACCCACTCTTCAAATGCTGTATGGATATCCTTATCAAGCGTCAGCAATTTTCTAGCGACATCGGGTGCTTGATTTGGGACATAATCCCACTTCTCCACCAAGTAACTAGCCAATCCACTAACATCTTCTAAATTCATATTGTTACCTCGCCACTCTCAATGTAAGAATCTACTGACTGAGAGGCAAAATCACGAGCATCTTGCTCGACTGGTTGCTTGCGATACGCTTCAAAATCGTCTTTCGCTTTCTTATAGTTATTGAAATTCCGCTTCCAAGTCTCTATCTGTTCTTTGGAAATACCGTCTGGGCGCTCATCAGGATGCTCGACCAAATAATGCTGATACTGATGACGTGTCTCATGTACTACCGTTTCCATCACCACAAATGGGTCGTCACCTTTCACATTATCAACATCAATTGAGAGTGACGCAAACAACCCAATGAATCCAGAATTATACACCCCTCGAGCATCTTGTCCTTTGGGATCATCCAAATCCCTAATACGGAAATTGACGGGCTTGATACCCAACTTTTTACATATTTCATTGTACCAATTTGCCAACCACAGCTTGCGTTCATCCAAATTCATAGCGTCCCAGTTTTCTTGAATTTGACGACGATTCCTTGCTATGACTGCCACACGATCATTGGCGGGTTCAGATCGGTCTCGATCCCACTCAACCCACGACATCCCTTCCAGGTTACGTGAGGCGGTGGCATCTTCGCGCTCAAAGGTATCTGCCACGTGTCGCAGTTTACGCCCCAGGTCTTCCAACATCTGCGCGGCGTCGCGTCCGGAAGGAGCGACCCGGTTCAGATGGGATTCTGCCCGTGCGCGACTGCGGCCATCCCACGCCCAGGTATCCAATGAGCCAATGGCATGGTTGAGGGAATTCGTCATGCGGTCCAAAGCATCGGCTTCAGCACACAGACGTTGGGCAACCTCACGAGCTTGTTGGGTGTTAAGACGAATTCGCGTCATCGGTAACCTCCAAAGTACCAACCAGATGCTGCTAATCTCATGGTTATTTGTCACTTGCAATGACAGAGAAATTCACTATAATTATTATAGTTGGAAATCCTAACCTGTCCAGTGGAGGATGACTATGACGCAAATACTTGTATCACCAGAACGTTTGGAATCAGTTGCAGGCACCTTCGACAGTAAGAAATCTGAGACTGAACAAATCCTTTCCAGTTTGCGCAGCCTGATGCAAAATCTGAATGCTGAATGGGACGGTGTGGCACAAGAGAAGTTTTATTCACAATGGGATGCCATGCTCCCGAAGATGAACCAGTTTACCAATCTTCTAGGCGAAATCTCCGGTGAACTGCGACGCATTGCGCGGGTCTTTCGTGAGACCGATGAAAGAGTTATTTGAGTTAGAGCCTTTCATGGTTCTGCTTTCCGTTTCTCGTAGCGTCTCACCAAACTATTCTCATATTTGAAAGGAGCATCTAATGGTTGAAATTCGAGTATCACCGGAGCGCTTGGAGAGTGTTGCATCAAGTCTCAACACGGACAAAGAACAAGCTTTGACCACTCTGCGCAGTATGATTAGCACTGTGCAGAACCTCCAGGGTGAGTGGACGGGTTTGGCCCAGGTGGATTATGCCCGGCTGTTCGAGGAGCAAGTCCCGCGGATGCAGACCCAACTGGAAGAAACGCTGACGCTGTTGATCAATGAGATGAAGCGTATCGCCCAGGTGTTCCGCGAGACTGATGCGGGAGTCCTCTAACCAGTAAGCCGTTTACAACAAAAATGCCGAGTCTTGGTAACGACTCGGCATTTTTGTTGTGTTAGTTTACGTCAGCGCGCTATTGTAGCGGCTCATCCCAAGGCTCTGACCAGGATGCCGATGGACAATCTTTCCATTTAGACACCAGCTGTAGGGCCTGTTGCTCAACTGCCGCCGGATCTCCTGGTGTAGCGATATGTACCGCCTGCTCAACGCCATTGCGCACGATAAAACCCCTACCTGGCGGCATCTGCCGGATATCCGCAGGCCGGATGCGCACGCCCAACGGATTTTGGTCGCCGGAATCCAGTAGCCGGAGCAAAACGCCCGAACGCCCCAATTTCAACTGCTTGACGACGGGATCACCATAGCCCACCCCCATTCCCGGCAACGGTCCACTGATAAGGGTGTGCATATTGACATCACGTCCGCGTTTAGCTAGCCGTTCCAAACCAGACATCACGTCGCGCTCATTGCCCAATGTGGTAGAGAATTCATCGTAATCATCACACACAAAGAGCAAATGTGGGAAGGGGGTTGCGGGCGATTCGGCAGCATTCAATGCCTTCTCCCGGTTATCAATCTCGGTAGCAATCTTGGTGATAGTTTTGTTCTGGTGGAATTCATCTGCGTTCCGAAAGTACTCGATAACGTGCGGCAAGCGCTGCAGAGGACGCAGGCTATTACGCCGCCCGGAAACCAAAATAAACTGAACTTCCTGCGGGGAACAGGTCTGCGCCAAGGCGAAGATCCAAGACCACAGCAAGGTCGTTTTGCCACCCTGAGAAGAGCCTGCCACCAAAAAATCTGGGCCATCCGCAATCAAATCTACCCACACAGGACGCATCCGCACACCATCAATACCCAGAGGAACCGATAGGGAAGAGGGCGCGGTCAGCAATTGGCGCGCGCGTGTTGTCAGTTCCTCCAACGGCAAAACAGTAGGCAGATTTTCAACGGGTTCTGGTAGCTGCAACCCCCAAGCGGGATGGATGTGGGTGATGCTCTCTACTGCTTTACGCATTGCCTGAATTGTCTGCTGCAACTCCGCAATCTGCAGTAATTCGTCTTTCACCCGCGCGGGTTCAGCGGTCTGGAATTCTAGCGGTGGGCGCCCGTACCAACCACGCCCCACAGGTATAGATTGGTCCTTATTAATCTTTAGGGATGTCCCTAAGACCATCGGGTACTCCGTTACGTCTGCGAGGCGTAGGGTTGCTTTGCGGGAAACCACGCTGTTGATAGTGGATGGGAAATCACCCACGCGGTCTCCAGCAATGATGATATGGATACCGTAAGGTCCGCCCTCTCGGATCAGACGTGTGAATTGCAGCTGCTCATCCTGGAAATTGTTGCGAAATTCAGAGAAACCAGTCACAATGACGACAAGGGCGGGGAAGGCTGATCCAGGCTGCAGTTCGCGCAGTTTGATCAGGCTATCCACACCGGCTTTGCTACACCGTTCCTTGCGTTCTTCTAGCGAATCTCCCAAGACCTGCAGAAGGCGTTTGATGCGTTCTTCATCCAGCGGAGTGAACAATCCCATAGTATGCGGAAGGTCTTTGAGGGCCTGCAATGCCTGCCCCCCAAATTCGATCAGACAAAAGTGTAGTTCGTCCGGTGCATGGGTATAGGCAAGGCTCATCACCAACGTACGTAGCCAGCTCTCTTTGCCCGCACCCGGAGCGCCTACCAGAACAAACTGCCCGTCTTGTTCGGTCAGGTCGAGACAAAAAGGAATTTGCCGTTGATTCGCCGGGTCATCCAACATGCCCAATACCGCTGTGAGCCAGGGACGCCGGGGTAGTGCAGGGGGACGTGGCGGAAGGTCACTCGCTGACGTCCCGCCATTACCGGCAACAGCCCTGTAACCGCAGTTGCTACAGAATTTAGCGCCGCTACGCAAGGGATGCTGGCATTGCGGGCAAGTACGGGTTGGCACCGTAGTTCTTCCCATGGTA
>JAKJAC010000107.1:0-255 GCA_022707705.1 Chloroflexota bacterium | reverse complement strand
CCCTACCTGCCGCAGGACATCGGTGAACGCAATCCATTCAGGTAAAGGATCGGGCCAAGGGCTAGGCAGATTATCTATTTTCAGTTGTTGAGCCACATGTATGAGATATTGAACCGCAATATCCAAATCAGTCGCAGTAGATTTCGCTGTTTGCTTCTTTTGAGCGTGCTTCGAGTCGTATAACTCTTTGCGCTTGCCTGATGACGTGATCTCGTTGATAACAATCCGGTCCAACTGACCGGGTAACAATGTTTC
>JAKJAC010000106.1:13491-13765 GCA_022707705.1 Chloroflexota bacterium | reverse complement strand
CTGCAACTACGCGGATTGGCAGGGAAGAACCAGTTGCCCAACGCGCGTCTAGGTATGACACAGAATATCGGCGGTAGTGGCGCCACCATTATCACCACAATTCTGGAAGCGATGGGGTAAATCTCAAAGCGCGATTCGTGATACGTAAAAGGGAAACCTTACACAGCACGCAGGTTACATTTTGTAACGCATAAAACAACTCACAAGGTCTTATACCAGGAAAGGAGAATTATCAAATGGAAGGAAAAGTTGCACACGATTGGCGGTTGAAAGG
>JAKJAC010000106.1:0-13449 GCA_022707705.1 Chloroflexota bacterium | reverse complement strand
TCCCGCCACGCGATATCTGCCCGGAATGCAAGAAGCCGGCAAAGGAGCCCTATCGCCTGAGTGGGCGCGGCGAAGTCTACACGTATAGCACCCTCAACAGCGCACCCGAGGGCTTCGAGAACTTCACACCCTACACGGTGGCGCTGGTCAAGCTAGAAGAAGGACCTATGGTCACCGCACAGCTCACCGATGTGGCACCAGAGGATGTACGCATTGGCATGCCGGTGGAAATGGTTACCCGCAAGCTCCGCGCTCAGGGCGACGAAGGCACGATTATCTATGGCTACAAGTTCCGCCCCACGGGGTTGGGACGCGCGCACTAAGCCATATCAGAAGGACGATATCACGCCGCCCGCACGGTTCCCAGGTTGGGGGACCGCGCGAGCGGCGTTTTTACTTCATTGCTTCCCCGCCATCCACAAAGAGGGTTTCGCCGGTGACGTAATCCGCTTCGAGAAGATAGCGGAGAGCATGAGCGACATCTTCGGGGGTTCCCCAACGCCGCAACAAGGTATTCTGTGCGATGCGCGATTCCTGCTCCGGTGTGAAACCCGGCGGTGGCAATACCGGTCCCGGCACAATGGCATTGACACGCACTGCTGGCGCTAACTCCGCTGCCAGGACGCGCGTCATTCCCAATAAGCCAGTTTTGCCGATGGTGTGAGCGAAATAGGCGGGATCAGGGCGAAAAGCGCTCTGGTCCAGAATATTGACAATCAAGCCACTGCCGCGTGTGACCATACCCGGCGCAAAAGCGCGACATAACAGAAACGGACCATCGAGCAGTGCACCCAGCACTGTATGCCATACTGCCAGCGTTGTTTCGGCAAGTCGAGCGCGGATGAAGGGTGAAGCGCTGTTCACCAACACATCCACCCCGCCGGCAGTTCTTTCGATAACCTGCACCAATCGTGTCACGGCTTCTGGATCGCTCACATCAGCCTGGATGGACCAGGCTCGCACACCGTGAGCTCGCGCCTCCTGCACGACGGCATCCGCCTCTGCCGCCGAACTCCGGTAATTGATGAACACATCCGCGCCAGATTGCGCCAGCGCCAGGGTCAGCGCTCGCCCCACACGCACCGCCCCACCGGTCACCAATGCGATTTTGCCCCGTGAATCCATGTCGCGCTCCCCTGCACTAAGGACCTGGTTGTAGGCTATTCACAGCCTGTGATTTCCAGTCTTTGAGAACTGCTTTTCTCAGTCTACCCACATTCCCACAATGTACAACACAGAATACAGTAGGTCACGGTCCCAAATAAGGACGACAATCTCAGGCGCACCTGGATTTCGTAGCAGGTCGCTGACCGAAATCGCACTATGTTCCGCATAACACCTCTGAAGCGCAAGCAAGGCATTCGCCCGGGGTTGACGCAGCAACCTCTTTGCCCTGCGCGCCTCACAGGGGACGCAGAAGCCCTCCGAACTGCTACGAATGCCCCACCTGCGCGCAATTGACGCCGCACCTGTTTCCGGTTATCATGGTGGTACACAATCCTGAAGGGGAGGGCAACATGCTGATTGAGCTGCTTTCCATTATCATCTTTACATTCGCCCTAGCTTTGTTTCTGTTGGGTGGCTTCACGCTCTGGATCGAGAAGGCACGACGGCGTGCTCTAGGCCTGGTGATGATGCTCAGCGCGTTTCTGATTGCAGCCGGCTACGCCTTCTTGGGCAGTCGTTTTTCCATCGCTGCACTAGGACGCCTGATTATCCTGGTGGACCTGCCACGTCTGATGGCAACAGCCCTTGTGTACACCGTAGGAGTACTCATAGGCTTAGCTTTAGCAGCAGGTCCGTTTCTGTGGATTTCGGGGCGCATTATTCGTCCCACCCGGCTAGAGCGCAACCTGGCGCTCTTCATCGGCGTTACCCTGTTGATTGGATTGATTATCAGCCTGATTGCGATTGCCATCAGCAGCTAAGCGCAACTGTTGCGGTCAATACCCTAAGGGAGTCCTATGTTAATCACACGAGAAGAACTTGAGCACCTTGAAGATACCGCGCTCGCGCCCTACGGAATGCGCAGTGGTCAATCGCATGGACGCATCTACCCCGAAGAAGAAGCGCCCTATCGCACAGCTTTTCAACGCGACCGTGATCGCATCCTCCACAACACCGCCTTCCGGCGCCTTGAATACAAGACCCAGGTCTTCGTCATTCATGAAGGGGATTACTACCGCACCCGCCTGACCCACACTCTGGAAGTGGCGCAGATCGGGCGGACGATGGCGCGCGCCCTGGGCGCCAACGAGGACCTGGTGGAAGCCGTGTGCCTGGCGCACGATTTGGGACACCCGGCTTTTGGGCACGCAGGCGAGATGACGCTGAATCACTTGATGGCAGAACACGGGGGCTTCGATCACAACCGGCAATCCCTGCGCATTGTGGATAAACTCGCAGTGCACTACCCCGAATTCGGCGGGCTTAACCTCACCTGGGAAGTCCGCGAAGGCATGGTGAAGCACGAAACTGAATACGATATCGCCGATGCGACGGGCTTTGAACCCGAGAAACAATGCACGCTGGAAGGGCAGCTGGCAAATCCCGCCGATGAAATCGCCTACACCGCCCACGATCTCGATGACGGCTTGCGCTCCGGGTTGCTGCGCCCTGAACAGCTCACGGGTATCGCCTGGTGGGAACAGCTCAAAGAAAGCCTGAACTGGGACGGCAAAGGCTTCAACGACATGATCCGCTACAGGCTCACACGCCGCCTGATTGGCTTGCTGGTCACGAACCTGATCGAATCCACCTCGGAACGTTTGGAGCAATGCCATTGCGCCAGCGTCGAAGATGTGCGGCAGCGCCCGCAGAAGATTGTAGGCCTTTCACCAGAAGCTGCCGCCATGACACGTGAACTTAAGCACTTTCTCTACGAGCACCTCTATCGTCATCCCCACGTGATGCGGATGCAGCTCAAGGCTGAGCGCGTAATCACCGCGCTCTTCGAAGCCTACATTGGCGAACCGGCACAACTCCCCTATGAAGTCCAGGCAAAACTGCAAAAGCGCCCCTTGGAACGGGTGGTCTGCGACTATATTGCAGGTATGACCGACCGCTACGCGCTGCAGGAATACGCCAAACTCTTTGATCCTATGACCGCGGTGTAAGATGATTCGAACAGAACACCTGAGCAAACGTTTCGACAAATTGCTGGCTGTAGACGATTTGAACCTCGAAGTCGAACGCGGAGAGGTTTTCGGCTTCCTGGGACCCAATGGCGCAGGCAAGACCACGACCATGCGGATGCTCGCTGCCCTGATTGCTCCTACCTCAGGTGCAGCGTGGATTAATGGCAAGCGGATAGGTCAGGATGATGAAACCGTCCGCGCTAACGTCGGCTTGCTCACGGAAACGCCGGGGCTCTATCCCCGTCTCAACGCCGAAGAAAACCTGACTTTCTTTGCCCAATTGCACGGCGTGAAGGATATCGCCGGGCAGGTGCGAAAATACCTGACACTTCTGGGCCTCTGGGAACGGCGCGCCGAAGCCGTGGGCGGGTTCTCCAAAGGCATGCAGCAGAAACTGGCGATTGCACGCGCGCTCCTGCACGAACCACCGGTGTTATTTCTGGATGAGCCGACCTCGGCGCTAGACCCAGAGGCATCGCGTGTGGTGCGGGATTTCGTTGCCACACTCAAAGGTGAGGGGCGCACCATCTTCATCTGTACCCACAACCTCGATGAAGCCGACCGGCTTTGCGACCGGGTCGCCGTCATCAAGCAACGGCTCATCCGCGTGGATGCGCCAGAGGCGCTGCGCCAGGGACTATACGGGCGTTCGGTGCGGGTGCAGCTGCGAGAAAACGCAGCGGCATACCTGAACCTTGTGCGCGAATTGCCCTTCGTCACCGGAGTTGACGCAATAGCAAAGGGCTTGCGGGTATCACTCGATGAACCCGAAAATCATAACCCTGAGCTCATCCAGGCGTTAGTGGCAGCAGGGGCAGCCATCCAGTTTGTGGAGCGAGAATCACATTCACTGGAGCAGGTATATTTTGACCTGCTGCGGGAATCGGAGACACAAGCATGAACCGCAAGCGTTTACAAGCCGTAACAGCCAAGGAATGGCTGGACATGCGCAAGAATAAGATGGTGCTCATTATGATGGCGCTGCTGCCATTGCTGATGATGGGCATGATTTTGGGTACGGTCTATTTCATGGAGCGCATACCTGATGCCGATTTCGACCCAGAGACAGGCGATAGCGGTATGGCGCTGCCTCCAGAACTGGAAGCGCTGGGGTATAAGGATGGGGTTATCATCCTGCTGAATGACCAGTACATGTTCTACTTGCTGCTCATTCCCCTGGCACTGCCAGTCTATGTCGCAGCGTATAGCATCATCGGCGAGAAGGAGACCCGTAGCCTGGAACCTCTGCTTGCCACGCCGGTGAGCACAACGGAGTTATTGCTAGGCAAAATCATCTCGGCAGCGGCGCCAGCAATAGTGTTGACCTGGCTCAGTTTCGTGCTCACTGCAATAGGGTTGTACATCATCGCCAGCCCCGCCATCTTTGCTTACTGGGTGCGCCCGGTTTGGTCGCTGAGCATGGCGTTTCAGACACCCTTCCTGGCGGTGCTTTCCACAGCATGCGGCGTCATCGCTTCCTCGCGCCTCAACGACCCGCGCGCCGCGCAGCAAGTGACCGCGATCTTCATCATCCCTCTTATCGGGCTGAGCCTCGTCGTGCTGATGGGAAAGGTCTACCTCGATATGCGTGTGATGGGTTGGGCAACGCTGCTCATTGCGGCGATAACTGTGGGCGTTGTTTGGCTCGCGGTACGGCTCTTCCAGCGGGAAACCATTCTCACGCGCTGGAAATGAGGAGCGAGCACAGCTCAGCTTACCCTACACCACCTGCTTCAGCAACTTCTCTGTTGCGGCTTTGGCGCCCGGTTCACTCTCCCCAACCGGACCCACGCATGAGGGGCAGCCATCGGCGCACGGGCAGGTCTGCACACGCTCTAGCGCTGCCTCGGCAAGGCGCTCCCATAGCCCCAGTAAACGCGGGCTGAGACCCACCCCACCCGGCGCCGTATCATAGATGATGATCGAAGGTTGCCCAGATTCCGTATCCCGCGCCTGGACGGAAGCGCCCAGGTCACCGGGATCACACATGAGGAAGGCGGGGGCAAGATTCCGTAGCAGGTAAGAAAGCCCGCTCAGCGCCGTCCGCGCACCTCGCGCGCGCTCCACTTTCGCGTGGCAAAGCCCGCACAGCGTCAACAAATTCTCAGCCGCGTGCGCCAGGTGCAACGCTACCGAGGGTGGATACTGCGCCAGAAAGGTTCGTACCGGCGTGAGGTGATGCACTTCGAGCGGAGCTTCAGGACGGGCGGGCGCACCGCACAGACGACACCTATGCGCATCGCGCGCCAGAATCGTCTCACGAATCTGGGACCATTCCGGACCATAATCCAGTGGCGCGACATGAATCCCCTCCTGCGCCAGGGCATCCACCAACGCCTCGGCAAGCGTCACCCGGCAACCTTCCGTTTCCAGCAATTGTTCCGGCAGGTCAATTTCACCCCAACCGAGAGTGTCATGGTTCGCCAGGCTCACCCGCCGGTACGAGTTAGGCTTGCTATGGACAAGCACCTCTTCATCGGTGAGGGTCAACGAGCCGTGCAGCAACGTCTCGCGCAACGCCAGGCGCTCCACCGAAGTCGCCGCCGCCGCGACAGTGTAATAATCATAGTCGCCAGGCTGCGCCTGCGCCAAACCCCGCTCCCAATCCAATGCAGTGATGAGATAGGGCATAGCACTGTGGAAGTAAATTGCCCCTTCATGCACCATACCGGCAGCGCTGGCGCGGTCCATAATGCCCAGCGTCACCCCCTCGGTGGTCTGAATGATCACATTATCGGCGGTAGCGGTGCGCAGAGAGACGCCCTGCGCGGGATAAGTCTCGCCCAACCAGGTGAAACGCTCCGCGCTGCGGTGCAGCACCCCTTCAGCGCTGAGCGCCTCCAGCAGCGGGGTGACCTCCGGCAATAAACCGAAAGGCTCATCCCGTTCGAAAGGCAGTTCAAAAGCCGCACACGCAAGGTGTGAACCCACGACCGCCAATGCATCGGCATTCAGCCGCGCCTCCTCAGGTGAACGCACGAAGAAATACTCCGGGTGCGTGATCAGATATTGGTCCAGCGGCGCGGGGGTAGCTACCAATACCGATAGGGAAATCCCCGCTCGGCGCCCGGCGCGCCCCATCTGCTGCCGGGTAGCCGCAATAGTGCCAGGATAACCCACCAGAACCGAAGCATCCAGAGCGCCGATATCAATACCCAACTCCAGGGCGTTGGTGGCAACCACGACACGGGTGCGTCCTTCACGCAAGTCACGCTCAATGGCGCGGCGTTCCTGCGGCAGATAGCCGCCGCGATAGCCTTGAATCATCTCGGCAGGGAATCCGGCGCGCGCAGCCCGCTCACGGAGCTCGCGCAGCAGCAGCTCCACCGTGAGCCTTGAACGCGCGAAAACAATGGTCTGCACGCCAGCATGCAGAAGCCGAATGGTGAGATGCGCTGCCTCATCGGTAGCGCTGGCGCGCAAGCCTAAATCAGCGTTGAGCAGCGGCGGATTGTAGAACAGCACATGCCGTCCGCCATAAGGTGCGCCATCGGCTTCCATCGGGGTGACGGGCGCCTCCCAGAGAGCTTCGGCAAGTTGCTGCGGGTTGGCGATTGTTGCTGATGCGCCGATGAAGTGCGGTTCCGCGCCGTAGAAGCGCGCCACGCGGCGCAAACGACGCAAGACATTGGCGATATGGCTACCGAAGACACCCCGGTAGGTGTGCAGCTCATCGAGCACCACATAGCGCAAGCCACTTAAGAAACGCAACCACTGGGTATGGTGCGGCAAAATGCCCAGGTGCAACATATCAGGGTTGGAGACCAGGATGCGCGCCTCTTTGCGGATGGCAGCGCGGCGGTTCTGGGGTGTGTCGCCATCGTAGGGGCGCAGGGCAAGCGGCGCTTGTAGCGCGCCAATCCAGGCTTCCAACGCCACAATCTGGTCATGTGCCAGCGCCTTGGTGGGGAATAGCAACAACGCGGTTGCCGCAGGATCGCGCAGCAGGGTGTTAAGCAACGGCAACGTATAGCCCAGCGTCTTGCCGGAAGCCGTTCCCGTGGCGAGGATGACATTTTCGCCGCGCAGGGCAGCTTCCACAGCACGGGCTTGATGGCTATAGGGCGCAGGGATACCCAATGCGCGTCCGGCAGCACTGATGCGCGGATCGAGTTCAGTGGGCCAGGCGCTAGTCTGCGCCAGCTGCGCCGGCAGCGTGCGCCACGCCGTCACATTGCGGATGAAGCGTGGGTCTTCGCGCAAGGCGGAAAGCAAAGAATCCAGAGCCATGCGCCTATTGTAACTCAGGTTGGGATGCGCGCTAACCTTTCGCTTTCAGCGCAATTTCGGAGTAAAAACCGGCGTTGCCCGCAGCGACCGCGGCAGAATGTGGTAAACTAACAGCGTAGAGAGCCAGCTTCCTACGGTTGCCCGCCGGAAACTGGCATGATACCCTGGCAATAGGGTTGATTAACCAAACGTACCGGGCACAGCCCTGCAATCTAAAAAGGAGCAACGATGGTCACCACCCCTTATCAACAGCTCGCACAGCGATTGAATGCCCTGCCCGAAGGTTTCCCGGACACGGAAAGCGGCGTGGAGCTGCTCCTGCTCGCCAAGCTGTTCTCGCCTGAGGAGGCAGCGCTCGCCGCGACGCTGAACCCCGCCCTGGAGACCGTGCCGGAGATTTCCGCCCGAGCAGGGCTGGATGCCGGAACCACACGCACCCTGCTCAAGGCAATGACGCGCCGCGGTCTAATCGTCGCCGGACGCGTACCGGGCGGATTAGGCTTCGGGCTGTTACCTTTTGTCGTAGGCATCTACGAATTCCAGGGCGCGACCATTGATACGGAGCTGGCGCAACTCTTCGAAGCCTATTATCACGAGGCTTTCGGGCGCATGGCAGCGATTCAGCCGCCCCTGCATCGCGTCATCCCCATCGGTGAGAGCATTCACGCCGATCTGGATGTGCAGCCCTTCGAAAGCGCCGTCGCGGTGGTGGAGCACGCCAAAGCCTGGGGCGTCACCGATTGCGTGTGCCGCAAGCAGAAGGCGCTCATCGGCGAACCATGCGAGCATCCGCTGGATGTGTGTATGATTCTCAGCGAGGCGCCCGGCGCCTTTGGCGATCCGGCGGGAACGGTCATCGCCGGGCAGATTGTGCGCCCACTCACACGCGAACAGGCGTTGGCAACGCTACAACGCGCCGCCGACGCGGGACTAGTGCATTCGGTCAGCAATAGCCGCGAAGGGCTGTGGTATATCTGCAACTGCTGCACCTGCGCATGCGGGATTCTGCGGGGCATGGTGGATTTGGGTTTGCAGAACGTCGTCGCACCCTCTGCCTTCGTCAACCGCGCGGATGCCGAGCTCTGCATCGCCTGTGGTGCGTGTGTGGAGCGCTGTCCCTTCGGCGCGCTCACGCTAGAGGAGACTATCCAGGTGGATGCGCTGCGCTGCGTGGGCTGTGGCGTCTGCATTCCCGTGTGCCCGGTGGGCGCACTGGCGCTGGAGCGTCGTCCGGAAGGCGAACTGCCCCTGCTGCCGGAGACGCTGGAGGAATGGCGGGCGGCACGCGCTGCGGCGCGAGAGTGATCTTGGAGTGAGTGGCATTACACGCCACAACAGGACACAGGATAGCGAATAACAGCAGGGCGCGAGAGCATCAGGAAGATCCTGATGCTCTCGCGCCCTGGTATAAGATGCGTGCTACTTCCCCAACGCCGCTTTGACTGCCGCCTCCGCATTAATTAGCCCGTAGCCGTAGACATTGTTCGGTGTACCGGTGACCGCCCCGCAAGCGCAGAGCGGTCCAGTCTCCGAAAGCCCCAGCGGGTCTTCCTGCGAGGCTTCCTCTGTCGTGCAGACGTAGCTCAGCGATTTTGGCGTTGCCGTCTCGCGGATGAGGTCCTCGGTGGCGTCAATATCACCGATGAGCGCGGGATTCGCCGACCAGAGCAGCGCGACTAACCCTGCCACGTGTGGCGTCGCCATCGAAGTGCCAGGCGCATAGGCATAGCTCGCGTCAGGAAAACTGGAACGCACATCGTAGCCCGGCGCGACGATATCGGGTTTGAGCAGACCATCCACCGGTCCGCGACTACTAAAACCTGTGATGCTGTTATCCCCGTAACTGTAGACCGCGCCCACAGTAAACGCCGCATCGTAATTGGAAGGCGCCGTGGCAGTAGTGCTGCACCCGGGACCATCGTTCCCTGCCGCGACCACGCTCATGATGCCCGCTGCCCGTAGCGCTGCCACCCCGGCTTCCAACGTATCGGGTTGGCAACCTTCAACCTCCGGACAACCCCAAGAATTGGTCGTGAGGTGCGGCGCGTAGCGCACATCCCCATCGCGGAACGGATCGCCGCCCGGCGGATAGGGCGCGAGGAAAAATTCCATGCACTCGGTATAGCTGGCGGGATTGCCTAACCCGCGCCGCATATTGCGGCAGCCAATCCACTGCGCATCGGGCGCCACGCCTGTCCGATTGCTGTCGCCGTCATACCCCAGCACGGTACCCATCGTGTGCGTACCGTGTCCATCCTCATCGGTGGGGACCTCGAAATCGCCCCAGGCATCATGCCAACTAGTGGTGTGGTCGGCGACAGCTCCATCCCAACCGCGATACTGCCGGATTAACGCGGGGTGATCCCACTGAAAACCCGTATCCTGCCCGGCGACGACAATGCCAGCGCCGGTAACCCCCAATTTCCACGCGTCATCGGCGTTGATGGCTGCGAGATTATCCTGCAATTCCGGCACCGGACGCTCATCCGTGCCGTAGGAGGGCATAGCGATACGATACGCATAATTGCGGACGTTGGGATTGCGAATCACCTGTGCTACACCCGGCAGCTTCTCAAAACGTCGCATCTGCCAGGTATGTCCCTCTACCCGAATCATGTTGATAAGATAGTATGGGCGATAGGAAAGCTCTCGCCGGTCGAGCTCAGTGCGAATGGGCGCCTGCGTGCGTTCGGCGGTTTGCACCAAAGTGTCATAGACATAGCTCAACCGCGCTTCACGTTCAGCGATGGCATAAGCCGCGCTAAGGTCCGCTTGCTCTTCCAGGATGATGAGGAAACCATCGTTGGAAAAACCGGGCGTCCCCCAAAGGAAATACACCCCCAACCAAACGCACAGCAAGATCAAAGCGGCAATCCCATTGAAAGCCAGGGAGCGACGCCGAGAAAAAGTCGCCTTATCGCGGAATTTGCGTATCCCCCAGAGCAGAACTCCCGCAAGTGCTGTTGCCAACCACATGACCGCGAGGCTAATCACATGCTGCAGCTCCGGGATGCCCTGTCCCTCGATATCGCGCGGGTCAATAAATACGCGCGACGCCAGTCGCACGGCGATGAGAACCGGAAGCGCCGCGAGTGGACTGTGCCCGCGAACAGCCAGCTCCGTTGCCAGGAATCCCAACGGCAACAGCAGCAAAGCGTTAGCGAGCGCGCCCCAATCACCGGTGGGGAAAACGCCGCCAGCAATCGCCAGTGCAAAAAGCACAATCACCGTCAACGCCGCCACCCGCTTATCAGTGCAACAGGGTTTAAGGTAAGCATAGCCCACGCCCCAGAGCAGTAAGGCGAGAGGAAGGCTGTCCGCCAGCGCCTGGAATAGCAATCCCAGGCTGACGAGGCTATCCCCCAAAGCGCCAGTGAGCGCCCAGGGCAGGGTGAGCAGCACTACCACCGCGATAGCGAGCAGCACTGTGGGCAACGTCGTTTCACGCGATTCTCCGTGGGTAGGGGTTTTCATCAAGCGCCACACGATGAAGACGTAGGGCAGCAATAGCCCCAGACGCAGCGCCGCAAGCCAATTGGGATGCGCGGATAGAAAGGCACGTATAACCGCATCTAGCAGCAGATAACCGGAAAGCGCGGTAAGCAACACCGCCAGTGCATGTACCCCTTCCCAACCCTGACGGTTGCGGGTGAGCAAAACGGCAGCAATCATCACGGGCAGCAACAGTGCCCCAGTGACGACGATGACGATTCCATTCTGGAACACCAGAGCAAGGTCCCCCAACAACAGCGATCCCAACACCATCACCCCGGCAGGGATGACAGCCAACCACACTAACAGAGCGATACCGGTCAAAGTGGGCGCGCAGCCATGATTCTGGGTGGGACGCTCAGAAACAGGTGAGTTCGGGTTGATTTCGGACATAAGCATCTCCTGATTAACGCTAAAGCACTATCATAATCCATCCGCAAGGAAAATCAATGTGCGCGATTGTCGTCATTGTTCAGCGTTCTCCCGCACGGCATGACAAGATGTGGCTGAAACCGCGCTTCACGGTCTTTACAATTCGCGCCTCACGCTGGAAATCTGAGCAGTCACGCACCAGGATGCATTTCAACTTCGAGACAAAAGCAAGCCGATTGTCAGACAAAAGAGTCTTTCTTATTGATTTTTTGCGGCGTGGTTGCGCCACGCCGCAAAAAATCACCTTTCTAGCACACCCTATAGGGGCGTCTGAGATTTCCACCCCAATTTTGAAATGCGCCCATTTGCCGTTCATCTGTTTAGTGGTAAGCTGAGCTATGTTTCACCGGGGCAACTCTGGATACTGGCGTGAGGCGCCACGCACAGAATCCACCCCGCCCCAGCGGTGGACCCTGGTCCAAATAAACAACTTGCAGGACAGTTAGCGCCTTTCTTTCAGCAGACCTGACCGTTTATTGTGGGTAGCCGTAGACCGTCAATTTGAAGGAGCTCGCATGACTCAGAACTGGCAACGCAATCTGTGGGGCGTGTGGATCGCGGAGCTTCTGGCAATTATGGGCTTTGCCTCATTCCTGCCAATCCTGCCCTATTACGTGCAATTCCTCGGTGTAGAAGGGGAAGCAGTGGCGCGGTGGACAGGGCTTGTCTCTTCCGCACCGGCGTTCGCCATGGCATTCTTCGGTCCGATATGGGGCAGCCTCAGCGACCGTTACGGTCGCAAAGTGATGGTGGAACGCGCGATGTTCGGCGGAGTTGTCACCATCATCCTCATGGGTTTTGTGACCAACGTAGAGCAGCTCGCAGCGCTGCGCTTGCTCCAAGGCGCCCTCACCGGCACAGTCGCAGCAGCAACAACGCTCGTTGCAAGCTCAACGCCGCAGCACCGTCTGGGCGAAACACTGGGTAGATTACAGGTCGCAATCTTCCTGGGACAATCCCTGGGACCCTCCGCCGGAGGTATGGTAGCGGATGCCCTGGGCTACCGCGCCGTGTTCTGGATTACCTCCGGATTTCTGCTCCTTGCCGGTCTGATCATTCTTGTTATGGTGAACGAGAACTTCACTCCACCGCCGGACCTGGGTAAAGTGCACTTGTTGGGGCAAATGCGACGTGACTTCGGCTTGATTTTCGCCAGTGCAATGCTTGCTTTGGTGCTCTTCCTGCGTTTTGCGCTGCGCCTGGGCGTGCAGATGTCCTCGCCCTTCACGCCGTTGCTGGTACAGCAACTTCTGCCAGATTCAACACAATTGGGAACATTCTCGGGTTTGCTGGTGACTGTTTCCGGCATCAGTAGCGCCGCCGCCGCACCCGTGCTGGGACGCATGGCAGACCGTTACGGGGGACGGATGATTCTCTTGGGTTGTGGGCTTCTGGGCGGAGTTGCCCTGATACTCCAGGGAGTAGCCACGAACTACTGGGTATTGTTGGTCTGGCAAGTCTTCATGGGCGTCGCAATTGGCGGCACCCTTTCGGCGCTCAGCGCCTATGTGGGAAAACTGGCGCCTTCTGGGCGCGCCGGCACCGCCTTTGGTTTGGATTCGACTGCAGTCTCCCTGGCAAACGCCGTTGGCGCCTTCGCCGGCGGTTTGCTGGCGGGCTGGTTCACGCTTCAAACACCCTTCATCATCGGCGGTGTAGTCATGGCGCTATTCAGTTTCCTGGTGCTGCGGTTGCCGCGCGACCAGGAAACTCCCATTCTTGAAGAGGATAGTGCGTAACCAGCATTAGTCTAAAGGGGGGAAACATTCGAAATCCGGGGCGCGATAAGCGGCGCGAGCGCGTCGTAGCCGCCGCACAAGGCGCCCCCAACGTTGTCGCCACTTGGGTGGCAGCGGGCGGTCGCGCAAGCGGTGCAACTCCGCCAGCACACGCTGCGCCTCAGCGTGCCCAACATTGATGATGCGTTCGTGCTCACTGCTATCTACCAGGAAAGTGCTCGTGTTAGGCAAATCCACGTTGATCAACAAATCCGGAGGGCAACAGCGCACGCGCGCCTGATTGAGCACATCGAGTGTATGCCCCACTGCGCCCTCAGCAATGAGAATCGGCTGTTTCCAGTCGAAGGACCGGACGTTGAGCGGCAAGAAAGAGCGCAACGAAAGTCGTGGATGCTCCTCTGTGGGCTTGTGCAGCTCAA
>JAKJAC010000105.1 GCA_022707705.1 Chloroflexota bacterium | reverse complement strand
GGCGGTACCTTGCGCCGTATGCTGGTAACGCCGACCTCGCGCGCCTTGGTGCTTATCGGGAAATTGTTGGGGCGACTATCGTTAGGCTTGCTACAGATGACGATTTTGCTCGTCGGGGGGACGCTGCTCTTTGGCGTGAACTGGGGACGCCACCCGCTGGCAGTAGCTCTGGTCTCGCTTGCTTTTGCTCTGGCTACAGTTTCCCTGGGTATTCTCCTGGCTACCGTGGTCAAGACTAGAGGACAGGCTGGCAGCATCGTGGTGGGGCTTTCGATGGGCATGGCGCGGGGTGCAGACCTGGTTCAGGTGCTGCCCTATGTGGGCATTCTGCTGGGTTTCGCGTTGGTCTTTCTGGCTATTGGAGTCTGGCGCTTCCAGCGCTACGAGTGATATGTTACGCGATAGCCTTTCTCTGGCGTGGCAGCTGGGCTTAGGCGCCTTGACGTTGGTCGCAGGCCTGGGAAGCGTGGCGCGCGTTTTTCTCCGGCGAATGGGCGACGGGGTTGATCTTGATTTCTGTCGCTGGCGTGTTGGGTTGGGCGCTGGTCCGTGGGCTGCGGGGTCAACACCGCAGCAGACCTCGATCCTGAGCTCATTCACTGCACAATAAAAAGGGGCGCTTGCGGCGCCCCTTTCAGTTTTGGAAACTGTGGCAGTTACTCCGTTTTGACCTTGATTCTGCGGCTTTCTTTCGTTGCCGCAACTTTGGGCAGGTTGATGGTCAGCACCCCATTTCTGAAAGTTGCTTCCACGTTTTCGGCGTCCACATCCACAGGCAGAGCGATGGTGCGGCTAAATGCTCCATAGGTGCGCTCCATCCGGTAAATATTGCCGCTGCGCTGCTCCTCTTCGGCTTTCTTCTCTCCGCTCAGGGTCAGAGTATCCCGCGATAGAGAAACCTGGATTTCCTTTTCGCTCATGCCGGGCAATTCCGCCTTAATTTGGAGCTCTTTTTCGGTCTCGATGACATCCACCCGTGGGCTGAATTCACCCCACGCCATTTCAAAGGGGGCAAAGGGCGCCAGTCCAAAGCCGTTGAAGAACTCCTCGAACAGGCGCTCGGGTCCTTCGTTTTGGCGCGCTAGCCCGGTCGGCTCCTCTTGCTGCCGCGGTCGTCTCTCACGTTTCCAGAAATTGCGATTCATGATCGACATGCTAATCACCTCCTTCAATGCTGAGTGGTCTGGAGAGGGCGGTTGATGGGGCTCGTTTACCACTCCAAGCCATGTGCTGTCTTTGTCTCAGACTTCGGCGACGGCTTAGGCATCCTTAATGGCGATTTTGCGCGTCGTCGGGGTCGCCTTGGGCAGATGCAGGCGCAAGACGCCATCTTTCACCGTTGCCTCGATATGCTCCTGGTCAATTTCCTGCGAGAGTGTGAAGCTGCGCTGGAAATCTCCGATGCGATACTCCGCCCATGCCAGGCTGTAACCTTCAGGGTAGGTCGGCGTAACATAGCCATTGATACTCAGTACATTGCGCTCCAGCGTAATGTCCACCGATGCCGGATCTACGCCGGGCATATCCGCCACGATCACGATTGCATCGTGCAGTTCATAGATATCCACACGGGGGATGAAGACCAACCGTGAGCGTGTGCGCTCGGCTTCACCCTCGACCAGCTCTTGCTTTTCAGCCTGCTCCAAATGCAGTTCTTTGGTTTCCTCAGTCATTGTATCACCTCCATTGTTCTACCACGGTTTGATTACCCGGCATGCATCGCGGATTTTAACCCACGCGCACGGCGATTTTCTTGGGTTTATCCTCTTCGGCACGCGGCAGCGTGATGTTCAGAATGCCATTGTTGGCCGAAGCTTCCACTTTGTGTGGGTCAACCTTGAAGGGCAACTGGAAACTGCGCGTGAACGTTCCGCAACCACGCTCTCGCCGGTGATAGGTAATGCCTTCTGCCGCTTCCTCAGGCTTGCGGCTACCACTGATGGTGAGCGTGTCATCTACTACGCTGATATCGAGGTCTTCGGGCAGCACCCCGGGGAGCTCCGTGGTGACTACTGCGCCGTTTTCGTTGACCCAGATATTCATGGCGGGATAACCCCGTAGCACGGGCAATTCGGATGGAGCCGCAGTCTCGCCCAACAACTGATTCATCTCACGCCGTAATCGTTCCATCTCGCGCCACATAGGGCTAACTCCTCTGAACTGTCGTTGTAACATCTTTGCACCTCCCGAATTCTTAAGTGATGCTTATCGCACTTTGAGTTGCGCCTGGCTTGAAAAGGTGGAGCGTTATTCCCTCAAAGCGCATCTTTGAACTTCATCTACGTCTTTGATTCTATGGCGCCAAGATTAGAATCGCATAAGATCAAGTTTAGAAAATGATAAGAGATTCCAAAGCAAACGGCGGGGTTGCACGCAACCCCGCCGTTGAAGCGATATCGTTTTTGGACCTAGAGCAATCCGGCCTGACTGTAATCTCCCAGAGTCAGTTTGAGCGCCTTGGGGCGGATGGGTGAACGCTGCAAGACGACATGCCGTCCAATGAGGCTATCCTGAATACGCGCGGGCAATGATTCGATGACGCTGTGCTCCAGAACGATGGAGCGTTCGATCTCGCTATCCTGGACGCGGCATTCGGAGCCGATGGCGGTAAAGGGTCCGATGTAGGAGTTGACGATGCGCGTGTTTTCGCCGATGATGGCAGGTCCTCGAATGACGCTGTTGATCACTTCGGCGCCCTTCTCGATGGTCACGCGATGATCCACCTCGGAGTCGCGATCAACATACCCCTCGATGGTGGGTGTGACTTCCTCAAGGACACGGCTATTGGCTTCCAGCATCTCACCTGGTTCTCCGGTATCAATCCACCAACCCCGGTGGATGTAGGGGAAGACCCGGTAGCCCTTCTCCACCAGCCATTGAATCGCATCCGTGATCTCCAGCTCCCCACGCCAGGAGGGCTTGATGGCATTGACGGCTTCGAAGATGTGGGCGTCGAACATGTAGATGCCCACAAGCGCCAGATTTGAAGGTGGAACCTTGGGTTTTTCAATCAGGCGGATAATCTGCCCCTGATCGTTAAGCTCCGCGACGCCATAGCGTTCAGGTTGGCTCACCTCGGTGAGCACGATCTGGCTATTCCAATCCGACGCGGCGAACTGTCGCAGCAGCGGTGAAATGCCGCCCTGAATGACATTGTCGCCGAGGAACATGACGAAACGCTCATCGCCCAGGAAATCCCGGCTGATTTTGACCGCGTGCGCGAGACCCAGGGGCGCATCTTGTGGAATGTAAGTGATCTCAACACCCCATTTGTTGCCTCGCCGCACCGCTTGCTTGATTTCGGAGGCTGTATCGCCGACGACGATACCAATCTCGGTGACGCCGGCATCGCGGATTGCTTCGATGACGCGAAAGAGCACGGGTTTGTTGGCTACGGGGATCAATTGCTTGGCGCTGGTGAAGGTGAGCGGATACAGGCGCGTGCCTTTACCGCCGCTGAGAATCAGACCTTTCATCGCATCACTCTCCTGGAAAAATAGTAAGGGCTAAGCAGTGATTGGCGAGCGGGCTTATCGGCGCCAAGGCTCGTTCACTGCTGATTTCTGGTTCGGGTGTGGTTCTAGTAACCTACCTGCACTGCGTCAGGAGCATCGGTCAATACCGCGCCGAGCAGGCGTACTTGGTAGCGTTCCAAAACCGCTTTGGCGCTCTCGATGCGATCCCGGCGAGTCTTTCCAGACCGTATGGTTAATACCAGCCCATCCGTTTTTGCCGCGAGAGCTGCCGCGTCCACTGCCGCTAGAATAGGCGGCGCTTGGAGAATGATGAGATCGGCGTGCTCTTTGAGCAGCTCCAGCAATTCCCCCATTTTACTAGAGCTCAGAATATCCGAGGGATTGGGAGGAACTTTACCCGTGGTGAGCAACCGTAGACCCGGAACTTCAGTGGCGAGCAAAGGTAGTTCGACGGTCTTCCCTAGGGCAAGAATCGCTTGCGTGACTCCGCCGGCGTTCGGAATGCCAAAGATATCGTGCAGGTGCGGGTTGCGAAGGTCCGCATCCACCAGAATGACGCGCTGCCCGGCTTGTGCGGCAACTACCGCCAGGTTCACGGAAACATCTGCCGGCGCCGGCGCGTTGTCCTCGGTTGCCGGCGCAGCAACCACCAACGTCTTGACGGGCTTATCGAGCGTTGCGTAACTGAGGTTGACCCGCAAAGCGCGGTAAGCCTCTGCTGCCACTGATGTGGGTTCTGTCAGGGTGATGATCTTTTCCATAATCCTGTTCCTCATCGCTTCGTGGGAGTGATTGGTGGAATGATTCCGACCACGGTCAATCCGGTTTGTTCTTCCAAGGCGCGTGGGGTGCGGATGATACCGGCATCGAACCATTCTAGCGCGATGACGGCCAGCGCACCTAAGAGCAATCCAAAAACGGCGCCTGCAGCCGTGTTGATCTTCCATTTGGGGCGCAGCAAGCGGTAGGTAGGCTCTTGCAGAATCTGCGCGAAGACGCGATCTTCCTTCTGTTGTTTCTGGTTCTCGCTATCCCGCCATTGCACGAGCAACTCTGCCCAACGCTTGGCGATGCGGTTGGCTTGCTCACCGTCATTGGAATCCACATCAATCTGGATGGTGAGATTCTGGCTGTCTGAGGCGATGATCACGTCCCCGAGCAGGACATCAGGTTCCAGCATCAAGTCCAGGTCCTCGATAACTCGTTCTGCCCAAGGGCGCGTGTGCATCACAGTGACGTAAGAGTCCAATAGAATTTTGACCGTCTGCGCCAGCCCCCAATCGGTGCGGGCCGCCTGGATACCGATATCCACGCTGCTACGGTATACCGGCGCCTGTATGAGGCTGAAGCCCAAAGCGCTACCAGCAGTCAAAATCGCAATCAGGCCAATCAGCCAACCTCTCCGTTTGAGGACTTGAATATAGTCCTGAATCTTCACTACTGCCTCCTTAAAAGGTTATTGACTCCGTTTATCCCCCGCGCAGGCGATAACGCACCTCGCGGCAATACGGGCATGAAGCGCCACTGTATTCCCGCCCGCAGGTGTTGCAGGTTTGCGTTTCCAGGGGGCGATCACTTTCGCTCGGGATCAACAGAAGACTGACCTCTTTGTTTTCATCACGGGCAAGCCACTCTTCGATGGCGACGCCGTTGATGCTAAGTCGCCCGTTGATGGTATCGCGTCGCAGAACCCCTTCCAGTGAGCGCCCGTCCAACTTAAATGCCTCCGTCGTCAGGCGACGGATATCAGCTTTTCTAATTGCACGCATGGTTCCTCCCTCTGTCATTATAAAGGGATTAAGCCGGAACGCAACGCAGCGAGGTACTGCTCAGCACTCTCCCGCTCGCTACGACGCGATGCAGCTGCAGCGCAGCTTTGCGGGCGTGTGTTTTGGCGCTGCGCGCGGCGCCAAAACACACGCTCTTGAAACTCGGCTTATGAACTACCAAGATCCAAACCCAGAGAAGACTTGAGGGCGCACCCTAGCCCTTAGCGATGATATTCATATCCTCAAGCAATATGTAGGGTTGATTTAAACCCTGGTACACCCATTCCGTCTCGCAGCTTGTCGCGCCAATATGCCGCAACAACTCATAGATGTTTCCCGCGATGGAGGCATTCTTGACCCGCCCCACAATCTCTCCGTTCTCGATCTTGAAAGCTAACGCCAGGGGGTTGGAGAATGCGCCGGAAATGATGTTGCCTTGCCCCAAGCCCAAGACGCCCTCTATCCATAGCCCCTCTTTGATGCCGGCGAGCATGTCGGCAAGGGGTGTCTCCCCGGCGCTTACTATCAGGTTGGTGGGCGCGGGATCGGGTAGGGTGAACAGGCTTCGTGAGCCATTGCCGGTAGATGCAACACCCGCGCGTGCGGCTGTCTTCAAGTCGTGATAGAAACCCTGGAGCACACCGTTCTCGATAAGCACCGTGCGACGGTGGGGGACACCCTCATCATCGGTGGCGGCGCTGGAAAAGCGTCCTGGCAATGTAGCATCGTCTATCACGGTGATGCAATGGTCGAAGACTGCTTCTCCGGCACGTCTGGCTAACGGCGAAACACCCTTAACGACATTTTTGCCGCTGAGTCCCAACATCAACGGGTAAGTGAGCGCGACCGCGCCCGGCGGCGAAAACAGCACCGGCATTCGACCCGAGCTCAAAGGCACGATTTGTTGCGCCAGTTGCAGTTTCTCCGCTACGCGGCGTACGGGCGCCATAAAGTCATCTTCCCAGAGGGTCGCGCCCTGCATGTCATACACCATTAGCACATCATCGCCCTTGATACGATCCACGCCGAAGGAGAGCGAGAAGGGTGTGCGCATCATCGCCACATCCGCGCCGGCATGGTTACGTAACGAGAAGCGCTCCACCCGCCGCTGGAGCTCCACACTGACCATGCCTTCGGGGTCTGCTTCGCGCAGGTATGCCATAATCTCCTGCCCAATTTCGACCAGACGCGGAATGCTGAGTTCAGCGATAGTGGGGTCATAGCAGGCGACCTCAGGGAATGCCTGAAAGCCGGGGAACATGAATGGCGCTGCATCGCCATAGGCGGCGGACTCCAATGCATTCGTCATCAGTTTCCCGGTTGCGGTCACATCACTGGAAGCGGCGAACCCCAGGCGTCCGTCTTTGATGACGCGCACCGCCAGTCCGCTGGTTTCTTCTACCTGGGTGGCTTTCAGTGAATTGGATTCAAAGCGCACCTTGGTGGATTCGCCTTGAACATGAAGCACTTCGACTTGTTCAGCCTGAGCCTGCAGTTGTTGTAGCATATCCATGGCTATTTCCCCCCAATGACAACGTTCTGAATACGAATGTGGGGCGCACCCATCCCTACCGGCAATGGAGCCTGCCCCCCCTTGCCACAACCGCCGCCGGGATGTCGCCACTCGAAATCATCTCCAACTGCGTCAATGTTCTGGAGCGTGGCGAAGAGATTGCCAGCGAGAATGACATCCTTGACCATCTCAGCCAGTTGCCCGTGGCGAATCATGTAAGCGTAGCCCGAGCTAAAGGAGAAAGATTCCAGCTCGGTGTTGCCGCCGTAGGCATCACAGGCATAGATGCCCAGCTCAATATCCTTGAGCATATCGGCGAAGGAGGTTGCGCCCGGGGCGATGGCGGTATTCGTCATGCGAACGATGGGCGCGTGCCGGTAGTTGACTGCACGCGCGTTGCCGGTGGGGGCTTCGCCCAATTTCGCCGCGGTTTCGCGAGAATGCAGACGCCCAACCAGAATGCCGTTGCGGATCAGGTCGTTGCGCCGTGTGGGGGTGCCCTCGTCATCGTATTTGTGCGTGCCGCGCAGACCGGGGATGCTGCCATCATCAAACACGGTGAGGAAGTCGGGCCCAAAACGCCGCCCGAGAACCATCATTTCCCGTGCGGCGGGGTTTTCGTAGATGAAATCGGCTTCCGAGAGGTGTCCGAAGGCTTCGTGAATAAAGACGCCAGCTAGATTGGAGTTGAGGATGACGGGATACTGCCCGCCGGTGACGCTCTCCGCCGCCAGCAATTCCACGGCGCGACGCGCAGCGCTCTCAGCGAGTGCTTCGCGCCCTTGCACCTCTTCGAAGCCCGCCAGTTTTGAGTAGCTCTCGTGGGCTTGCTGGACATTATCGCCATCCCGCGCTGTCGCCATACAGCTTAGCACTACCATCGGGCGCTCCTCTTCGATGAAACTGCCCTCGGAGTTGGCAAAGGTAATCTTGCTAAAGGTGTCATGGTAGCGGCTGACGGTATCCACGATCTTGTCACTGTAGCCGAGCAGCAGCCCGTTGTAGCTTTCCACAACGGCTTTCTTTTCTGCGAGCGTGATACCCCGGAAGTCTCGCCCTAAGGTGACTGTAATGTGGTCTTCGACAATGGGGATGGGCTCCAACTCGATAGGATTCTCGCTTTTTGCCGCGCGGGCGCATTGGGTAGCCTGTTCGACCCTATCTGCGAGGTTATCGCGGTTATTGAAGGTGGCGATTCCCCACCCCCCATCACGGCACAGGCAACGCACGACGCCTCCTGCATCAATGACGCTGCTGGCGGTCTCTAGTTCCCGCCCACGGAAAGTCACAGATGTGAATTCACGCTCCTCCAGGCGGATTTCGGTGTAATCCGCCTGACTTCTCTTCAGTGCTGCCAGAATTTGATTGTGCATACGAAAGCTCCTTTGGAAACAGGTACGCTTTTGGTTAACGCTGAGAATCGACTCTCGCTCAGAAATTATACGGCAAAAAGAAGCAGGTTCAAGATGCGAATGTCGGTAACTTTTCAGATTTCCATCGCAAGGCGGCAATATTGGTCTGCAGCGGCGCGGCTTCAGCCGAATGGCGTTGTGGTGAACGGGAAACGCTGAATGCCTGTGAGCGGATTTCTTCACTGGCTCAAAACGTGCTACAATAGCCTTGTTCACTGCTTCATAACGATAGCCTGCTTGGTTGTGCGCGGGAAATTCATCGCTGAAGTTTGGATGGCAATTATGATTGCACTCTCACAGCTCGCTGCGCCTGTAGCCCAGGGTCGTACGGCGGAAGTCTATGCCTGGGACGCCACTCACATCCTGAAGTTGTATCGCGATTGGTGTCCGCGGCATTGGGTGGAACACGAGTCGCAGGTGGCGCACGCGATTGTGGCAGCGGGTATTCCAACTCCCACTGCGGGTGAAATCGTTGAGATCGAGGGACGGCGCGGCATCATCTATGAACGGGTGCGGGCGTTTTCGATGTTGCAAGATATTCGGGCGCGCCCCTGGAGGCTATGGCTTCACGCCCATGCCTTGGCTGAGCTTCAAGCGCAGGTTCACCGCCTGGTGGTGCCTGGCTTACCGCGCTATCGAGATGGGTTGGCGCACGATATTAGCCACGCTTCAGCTCTCCCCAAGCCTCTGCGCGAGCTGGCTTTGGAGCGATTGGCAACCTTGCCGGATGGCGAAACGCTCTGCCATGGTGATCTGCACCCGGATAACGTGCTCATCACGGAGCGGGGTCCCCTGATCATTGACTGGATGACGGCGGTCAGCGGTAGCCCTTGGGCTGATGTGGCGCGCACCAGCATGATTTTGAGTATCGGTGTGCGCGCTGCCGATAGACAGCAGGTGCCGTTCTACCTGCGTTGGTTTGCATCATTCTTCTATCGGGCATATCTGCGTCATTATCATGCGCTCAACCCTGATCTGCAGGAGGAACTTCCCCGCTGGGCGCCGGTCATTGCCGCAGCCCGGTTGGCTGAGGAGATTAAACCGGAGCGCGAGGCGTTGATTGCGATGGTGCAAGCTGGGGTGCGCCGGCAAGGCTCTTGAAAAGGCAATACAATGCACCTGCCCCGGAATGGGGATAGGCGTGCTATCACTGGAGTTTCGCAGTGAGCATTTGTTAGCGCAGGAGGGTGAAATTGTTTGAGCTACCTGAATTTGTAACTTTAGCCCGGCAGGTCAATGCCACACTCAAGGGGAAAGTTGTCGCACGGGGAAATCTGGGTAACACCCCTCACAAATTCGTCTGGTACAACAGAAGTCCCGAAGAGTTTGAGCAGCTAACGACAGGAAAAAGGGTCGGTGAAGCAACAAACCGGGGAAAATGGCTCTTTGTGCCGTTTGAGCCTGGTTACGTGTTGCTGTTGGGTGAGTGCGGGGGCAAAGTGCTCTACCATCAGCCCGGCGCCGCGCTGCCGCAGAAATACCACTTGATCATCGCCTTTGAGGATGGCTCACATCTCAGCGCTACCACGCAGATGTGGGGTGCTATGGAGCTCTATGAGCAGGGTCAGGAACAGACCCGGCAATATGTCAAGGATATGAAGATTACTCCCTCGGAACCGGAGTTCACCTTTGAGTATTTTTGTGGGCTGATTGACGCCCTCATTGCCGAGAAGAATCGCAGCGCCAAAGCTTTACTGACCCAGGATCAATCCATTCCAGGGTTGGGAAATGCCATTGCGCAGGATATCCTTTTCCGTGCTCGTCTGCATCCCAGGCACGCCCTGAGTGCGCTTGATGCGGACCACAGAAGAGCACTGTACGCCGCCATTCTCGATACGATTACAGAGGTGATGGCTCAGGGTGGACGTTATGATGAGGTTGACCTGTATGGCAATCCCGGAGGCTATATCCGCGTGATGGATTCTACTGCTGTGGGACGTCCCTGCCCTGCATGCGGTGGCAAAGTGGAGAAGCTGCAATATCTGGGCGGCGCGTGTTATGTGTGCCCCAATTGCCAGCATTGATTTTCGATGTAACGACTTCCTGATTGCATGAACAACGAAGCCTGCCCGCAATCATCCATAGCTGTTGAGGAGCCCACCAATCCGGCGCGTTCTGAGATTCAGGCGTACTTCGACGTCCGGCAACAGCGGCGTTGGGTTTTTCCGCGTGCTGCATTGGTGGGCGCCTGTGCCGGCGCCCTCGCTCTGCTTTTCCGCGCAGCCTTAGCGGGCGCCGATGCCGCCCGAAATGCGCTGCTCAGCTGGGCGCACAGCTTTCCCCTGGTGGGATGGATCTTCCCTGTGGCATTTTCGGTGCTTGGGGCGGTGATCGCGGTGGCTATCACACGCCGCTATGCACCTGAAGCCAGTGGCAGCGGTATTCCCCATCTGGAGGCTGTGCTTCAGCGCTTTCGTCAACTCCATTGGAAACGGTTGCTCCCCGTGAAATTCATCGGGGGTGTGATTGCGGTCGGCAGTGGTCTGGCTTTAGGGCGTGAAGGTCCCACAGTTCAAATGGGAGGAACGGTGGGAGAGGCTGTTTCGCGTTGGCTAAGAGTATCGGAACGCGAGCGCCTGACCTTGATTTCAGCCGGCGCCGGTGCGGGATTGGCTGCGGCGTTCAATGCCCCCCTCTCTGGGCTTGTCTTTGTGCTCGAAGAAGTGCGGCGCGACTTTCAACCGATTGTCTCGGTGCGGCTTTTGTGGCTGCAGCAGTGGCAGACATCCTTGCCCAGATTGGTTCTGGACCGTTCCCTGTTTTCGCAGTCCCAAGTTATCCAACGCCTCCCCTGACTGCGCTCCCAGTATTCGCGTTGCTGGGAATTGCCGCAGGTGTGCTGGGGGTGCTCTTCAACCGTGGCTTGTTGATTTCGCTTGAGCTGCATACACGGTTCTCCCCCCGCTGGCGCTTGCCCGCTGTTGCTATCACGGGCGCATTGGTCGGATGGGTGGGGTGGTTCTCACCATTGCTGGTTGGTAGTGGACATCATCTTGCGGAGGAGGCGCTGCGGGGCGAAGTGCTTCTGGTGATCATCCCCCTGTTTTTCTGTGTACGTTTCTTGCTGACCGTCGCCAGTTATGGCATAGGGGCTCCTGGGGGAATCTTTGCGCCGTTGCTTGTCCTAGGCGCCTTGTTGGGATTGGGCATCGGGCAGGGGGTGCACCAGTTGGCGCCGGATATCGTGCCGCAGCCTGCGGTCTTCGCTGTAGTGGGCATGGCGGCTTATTTTACGGCGATTGTCCGGGCGCCACTGACCGGCATTATGCTCATCGTGGAAATGACCGGCAATTACGCTCTGATGTTGTGCCTGTTGGTGAGCTGCTTCTGCGCGTACGTGGTTGCTGAAGCCCTCAAGGATGTCCCTATCTACGAAGCGCTTCTGCAACGCGACCTGAGGCGCAGTGGCACGGCTCATCTCCTCCAAGCGCCGGTTGTGATTGAGTTTACGATCCAGAACCATGCGCCATTTGTGGGGCGTGAGGTGCGTTCACTGGGCCTTCCGCCGGGGTGCATCATCGTGCGCTGTGCGGAAGGTAAACATGAATGGGTGCCCAAAGCCAATACTTGCCTTGAGGCTTTCATGCGCATCACCGCTCTGATTGCCCCGGAATCCTCAGGCGGGCTTGAAATCCTGCGCCAGGGTTGTCAGGCGTCTGGCGAGAATGAAGCGCATCAGGACCAGGCGTGAGGTGCCCCATGCTGGCTGTGCGACGGTTGCGAGTGGGTGAAGGGCATCTTTTCAGGCAGCTGCGCCTGGCGTCTTTGCGGGAAGCGCCATACGCTTTTTCCACTAGCTACGCATCCGCGTTGGCTCGCAGCCCTGAGAGCTGGGATGAGCAGGCGGATAGCACTGCTCAAGGTACAGACCGTGCCACATTCATCGCCTTTGTGGACGAGTTGCCTATAGGTATTGCTGCCCTGTATCGTCACCCCGATGGCAGCGAGGTCGGTGAGCTTCTGCAGGTCTGGGTAACTCCGGAATACCGGCATACAGAGGTTGCCGTGCATCTGATGGATGCTGTATTCCAGTGGGCTGGCGACCATGGATTTCGCTCGGTCCACGCTACGATTACCGAGGGCAATGCGCGAGCTCTGGCGTTCTATCGCAAATATGGCTTCGAGGTTGCCGGCGATGCCTCGTCCCAAGGCGAAGGCATCCTATTGAGGAAGCAAGTCTAGTCGCAAGGGCTTCCCCGGCATTGGAGAAGCCTGCAAGTCCTGGCAAAATATCCGCGTTGTGTGATTCAAGGAGGGATTATGAACGAGTTGAATGAACATCAGTCAGCAAAGATAGACCGGCATGTTACCGCCCTGCTGGTCATTGACGTGCAACAGGGGCTTTTTGAGAAATCTACGCCCATCTACAAAGGTCAACAACTGCTCCAAAACATCAATACCCTTGTCGAAAGCGCCCATCTTTCCGGCGTGCCGGTTTTCTACGTGCAACATTCTGACCAAAAGTCCTTGGTGAAGGGATCGCCTGAATGGCAGTTGCACACTGGACTTAGCCCGTTGAATCAGGATTCTATCATCCACAAACAGCACGGTAACGCTTTCGAGGAGACGGCTCTGGATGAAGTGCTGCACTCGAGAGGCGCCACCACCCTGGTCGTGACCGGGTTAGTCACCCATGGCTGTGTGCGCGCGACCTGTATTGGCGCGCGACAATTGGGATACCGGGTCATCCTGGTCACAGATGGTCATAGCAGCTTCAGCAAACAAGCTCCTCAATTGATCGAGGAGTGGCATCTGAAGCTGGCGGCTATAGGCGTCGAATTGCTTGCGACCTCAGAGATTGCTTTTGGTTGAAACTGACTCCATCTTCAAACGATTACTGATCGGAGAGCATTTCATACCTGCGTCTGTTGCGTTCGCGAGTGCTATGTTGAAGGAGAGGAGAGGACCATGACACTTCAATGTCGTCATTACCAGCATGCCAGCGATTATGCCTTGGTGAGCAATTTCCTTATAGCTCACTATCGTAAGTTTTGTGCAAATAGTAGCGAAAAGGGCTAAATCGGCGCAAAAACACAACTTTTGAACAAGGGCAACGCCAATTGGTGTGCCCATTGACGGATCACATAGAGTGAGCGACCGACAAACAGGGTGTGCTCACTGAACCTTAACAAGCAACCTTGCTCATGCCATTCCACGTAAGCGGACATGTGCGCCAACACCTGTACCTGGGTCTTGACGCCAGGAAGGCTCACTTCCCCACTTGCCGCGGATGCTTGCGGGCATTGGGTGGTCAACCACTGAGCCGCCCAGCGGACGAAATTGGCGGCAAACACCGTGAAATGCTCCTGCAAGTACAAGGCGGCTGCGGAGCGGACCTTCAGGTGGTGCATCTGGAAGACGCCTTTGCCTTCTTTGATGCCAGCCTCGATCGTTTGGCGGGCATTGTAGGTCTGAAACCAGCCGGACAGATCCTCGGTGACCGGGTCTTGCCCATAGTGCAGGAGTACTCCATAACGGGCGGTCTCGCCAGTATGGAAGTGTTCCAGCGCCACATCCAGGGGATACGGGAAGTCCTGGAATTTCAACTCTGACCACGCGGTCATTTCCGCATTAGCTCCCACTGGCGTCCAAGTTGTGGTC
>JAKJAC010000104.1:8601-13862 GCA_022707705.1 Chloroflexota bacterium | reverse complement strand
GTAGCCCACCGTCCAGTTATCGCGAAAATCGGTCGTCGTACCGGTTTTCACCGCTGCCGGGCGAGATAATGCAAGCACACTGCCCTCACCAAAAGATGGAGCACGCGCTAGATCATCACTCAGAATATCGTTAACCAGAAAAGCCACCCGTCGATCAAGCACTCGCGGGCCACGCCCCTCATCCCGCCAGAGCACTCTCCCCTCAGCATCTTCCACACGCAGGATTGCCACTGGATTTATGCGGAATCCACCATTGGCAAAAGCGGCATAAGCCGCAGTTTCTTCAAGCAAACGCACTTCACCGCCGCCGAGTGCCGCTGCGAGCCCCAATTGTGCCGCGCCATCAAAGCTGGTTATCCCTAACCGTCGCGCAAAAGCCGCAAGTGAAGTCACGCCAATACGTTCCACCACCTGCACAGCAGGTACATTGTACGAAGATGCCAGAGCCTCGCGTGCACGTACGGGACCGCGAAATAGAGAGTCGTAGTTCAATGGTACATAAGGCATTCCCTCGCGTGTCTGAAAAACTGTTCGCACATCAAACAAAACCGATGCCGGGGTCAAGACACCTTGCTCAAAAGCCGCCGCATAGGCGAGCGGTTTTATTGAAGATCCTGGTTGCCGTAATGCCAGCGTCGCATTGACCGCCCCATCAATACGCGTCGAGAAGTAATCTGGACTTCCAACCATAACCAGTATCTCACCAGTTTGAACGTCAAGAGCGACAACCGCGCCGTTTTCCGCGTTATAGCCACCAGACGGGCAATTCTGCACTCGACCCTCGCAAGTCGCCAACAAGACGAGATGATTGCGCAACACATCACGCGCCGCCTCGTTAAGCGCAACATCCAACGTCGTGGTAATCTGCAGCCCGCCAGCCTCCAAACGCTCACGCCCCAGCTGCCGTTCTAATTGCGATCGGACGTACATCACAAAGTGCGGCGCACGAATGGTAAACGGGACAGCTGCAAAATAGAGTCGCTCTTGCCGCGCCAACTCTGCATCGTCAGCAGAGATGTAACCTTCTTCAACCATAAGCCGCAAAACAACCTCTTGTCGCGCCAATGCTGCGTCGGTATTCTCAAGCGGATTGTATGTCGCCGGCGCTTGAGGTAACCCGGCAAGTAACGCGCACTCTGCCAAATCCAGGTCGCGCACCGGTTTTCCAAACATAGCCCGCGCCGCGGCCTCAACGCCGTATGCCATGTTGCCGTAATAGACTTCGTTGAGATAGAACGTCAGGATTTCATCTTTAGAGTAGGCACGAGTCAAATTCCACGCAAGCACAGCCTCACGGAATTTGCGGACTAGAGTCCGTTCGAAACGTTCACCCGGGCTGAGAAGCAAAAGGCGCGCTAATTGTTGAGTGATGGTGCTCCCCCCCCATCACAACCTCACCCTCACGCAAGTTTGCCCATAGCGCGCGAAAAACACCCACCAGATCAAATCCCGCATGACGATAAAAGTTCGCATCTTCCACTGCAATTGTAGCTTGACGTAGAGCCAGTGGAATTGCATCGAGAGGCACAGGAGAGTGAGAGCCAGAATACGGTGACAGCATCTCATAGAGAAGCCGGCCGTGGCGATCTAGAATCTTACTACTCGGGGCGGAAGTGTAGTCCGTGAGGTCCTCAGGTCTCGGCAAATCTGAGGTCAACCAGACTCCTGCAACAATCCCAGATAGCAGTAACACGGCAAGACAACCTGCCAGCCAATGCCACCAAAAACGTCGTCGAACGCCGCGACTTCTCAAACCAAAACGCAGGTTTTGCACACTAACAGCTTTCGTGTGATAGTGACAACCGATAGGAGAGTCGCCCTGTTCTAACAGGTTGACCTGGCTACAGGAACAACCCCCAATTATTGATACACAACAAAAACCGGTCGTGGTTGAAGGCGCAATACTTCAGCCGGGCTCATCACTGGCTCATCATAATCGTAGAAGAGTTTGAAACCCCCATATTCAAAACCCGGCTCCTCAGCGTACTGGAGGTGATCAGCAATCTTCGCTGGTGGTCCACCAAACCCATCGGAATCCCAAATCAACTCCACCAACCGATAGGAGCGGATGCGTTCTTTACCTTCAAACATCCGTTCATCGAATTGGTGGATGATCAAGAGTTTGCGCTCGCCAGCTTCCCAAACACGCTCTGCAAGCCATGCCTGCACGAGGTTGACGCTATCTCCGTCCATAAAACCAATACGTTCCCCTGGAACCGCACCATGGGGCATCATGAATTCAGGGTCTACAGCTAGATGAACCCCGCGTTGTCGCAGAAAAGGCGCCACATAATCGAGTTCAACAGGCAACGGGCTATGAGCCGGCTGAATATCGAGTACCACCAACATCCCATGCGCCCGCGCGACGTCAATCCACAGTTGAATGGTGGGAGTAGGCACCCGGTGATTGTAGTCACCATCCTCTCCGGGGTCACGGTCCGCGATCGTTGTAACCATGTGGAAGAAAGGTACAACAGCAGTATCCGTCAGAATTGCCTGATAAGCAGAGGCCTGCTCACGCGCCAGGGTCACCGTCGCTGTGGGTGAGACTGTGCCCAGAATGCCCAATCCTCGCCCCAAAGGAGTACCATACAATCCAACGAGTATACGTCCATCCAGGGGGCTTAATCGTTCTGCAGGCCATCCTCGCGCACACAGATTTTGATCTATGCCTGTGGACGCATCACAGGACATATCCTCAACCGGCGACAACGTTGGATCGGGGGAATCAATAGTTTTTTCCATTCGCGTCGTCGCTGTCACGGGCGCACCGGACTCCAATTCGACCGCCAACACCGGTTCCACAAAGGTACTATCTGCAATTTCCAGCCCAACTGGTGTTACAGGCACAGCAACAACAGGCGCTCGAGAGACATCCAAGCCTGCGCTCAACGCCAATAACGCTCCGCCCACAAATAGCAGAACAATGCCTAACCAAAACCAACGCCGGTAAATCATCATTACCTGCCATTATAACGCGATCATGCGCCGCGTCCAGCCAACGCGACGCACGGTTGCATGTTGCATGCCGGAGATCCAAGCTCACAACAAGAAGCACAGCTATCGTTCGCGCTCACTATGAACGCTTGGGGGCATTCTCCAGAATCTGCTCGATTTCTGCCAGCACATCGTCTGATAAACGAATCCCTGCGGCAACCACGTTAGCTTGCACATGCTGTGGCTTTGTGGCACCAGTGATAGCAGAACTGACTTCTGACCAGCGCAAGACCCAAGCCAAAGCCAATTGGGCAACCGTGATTCCCATTTCTTCCGCCAACGCACTCAGGCGGCGCACTTTCTCAACGTTGGATTCTGTCATATCGCGTTCCAACCAACGGCTATTCGCTGCTCGTGTGCCATCCGGAATGCCGGTATTATACTTCCCCGTGAGTAATCCCTGAGCCAAGGGGCTGAAGACCACTACACCCATGCCATTCTTCACAACGGTGGGCAAAATCTCAGGTTCGATATGCCGGTCAAGCATGTTGTACCGCGGTTGCTCCACCTGTGGCAGATAAGCGTTGAAACGCATCGCAGTACCCACAGCCGCCTCAATCTGAGCGGCAGTCCAGACGCTTGTACCCCAGTACAGAATCTTCCCCTGATGCACCAGATCATCCATGGCGCGTACAACCTCATCCAGAGGGGTTTCAGGATCAAAGCGATGGCAGAAGTATAGATCAAGATAATCCACGCCAAGGCGCCGCAATGAACCCTCAACGGATTCCATCAGGTGCTTGCGACTAAGTCCGCGATCATTGACATCGCCACTCATGGGCCAGAAGACTTTACTGCTCAACACCAGATGGTGGCGCGAGACACCTAAATCGCGAATGGCCTGCCCCACAACTCTTTCCGCCTCACCACCTGCATACACATCCGCCAGATCGAGAAAATTGATCCCTTGCTCCAGAGCAGTTTTGATACAGGCTTGAGTGACCTCAATATCCTCTGTACCGCCAAAGGTGAGCCAGGCGCCGAGTGAAATAGCACTGACTTTCAGACTTGAACGTCCCAGGTTCCGATATTCCATGATTGCCTCCCACAGTGAATTGAGAATCAGGAACGCATTTTGCGCTCTTGGATCAGCAACACCAATAAGTAAAACCCAAATCAACGATGGGTATAGGTCCCCATCAGCTCAGTCTGAGACAAAATATGTCCCTGCATCGCGCGTTCGACCTCGCGCTTAGAAGCCCCTTCCTTGATTGTAAGCATGGCATCCAGCGCATACAGCCTAAAGAAATAGCGGTGAACGCCCCGCGGTGGGCAAGGCCCGCCATAGTCCAATCTTCGCCAGCTGTTCTTGCCATAAAGGCTTCCATCTGTGCGTTCCGTTATGCCCTCAGGTAATTCGCTCGTGGATGCCGGAATATTGAACAGAATCAGGTGATCCCAAACCCCAACCGGCGCGTCGGGGTCATCACAAATGAGAACGTAACTCTATGTCGCTTCAGGCGCCCCACTCCAGGATAATGGAGGCGAGAGGTCCTCGCCATCGCAAGTATACAGGGTCGGAATCGCCTCGCCATGAGTGAACACGGCGCTGGTCAGTTTGAACGCCATTGTTACCTCCTGCTCAACGGTAGGGGTGGCGGCTTCCGGTGATCCGCACGCCACAATCAGAAACACGAATCCCAATAACAGCAGGCATTTCCGCATGTTCCCACCTCCACGCCTCACACAAGAATATCAAGGATATCCCGCAACATCGAAGCCGCCGATGGCATCGGGGTCAGCTCTTCTATGACCGCTGTGATGCTACCAAAGATATCCGTATGATAGACCACTCCCATCTGCTTACGCCCCAAGTTTCCGAGTGAGTGCTCCGGGCGCAACGCCATAGGTTGCACAGTCAGCCGATAACCACCGTCAACACATCGCTCAGCCTTTGCCAGGAGGCGGTAACGGGTCCCCTGTTGCCGACCCAGCTGCAATTCCTTAACCGATATTGCCGAAATGCCAGTTCGCTCCACTTCCTCAAGACGCGCCGGATAACCCAAAACGGCATTAGTCAAAATAACCAGCTTTGCAGCCGCATCCCAACCGTCAAGGTCCCAGGAGGCATCTGCTTCAAGCACCCCCTCGCCGCGCGCTCGTTCCAGTGCAGCGTCCCAGTCCACACCCTCAGACAGCAAATCCATCACGTAACCCGTGACCAGATTGGGCACAGCTTCAAGACATTCAATACTGGCACCGCGCAACTCACGTTGGCCCAAGTTGATCGCAGGCAACCCTCCCGCCACAGTTCCATCGAAGCG
>JAKJAC010000104.1:0-8591 GCA_022707705.1 Chloroflexota bacterium | reverse complement strand
CTCCACATTCCGCCGCCAATTCGTGCAGCTCGCGAAAAGCAACCACCAAAGGACCCTTATTGGGTGTGGAAACATGCATCCCTTTCTGCATCGCCGCACGGATGCAGCTCAGTCCTGGTTCAGCGCCCTGACTCAAATTCACAGGTGATGCTTCAAGGAGCAAGTCCGCTTCTGCTGCCATGACCAGCGCCAACGCACTCTCGCCGGGTCGCCCCGTGTCAGGATAGTCAGCAATGCTACGCCCCTCGCGTTTGAGCTGCGCCACCAACGCCGGCGACAAGCCCTCCGGGGAATACGCTGTGCCTCGGCTATCGGCAGCGCCCACTAAACGCAGCGCAAAGCCATAGCGCTCTTGCAGCACTACATCCTTCTCGACCAACAACTCACAAAAACGCCGTCCGAGATTACCCAGGCCAATCAGCAAAAATCGTATCTCGCGCATCTATCACTCCTGTGTATGGTTCAGAAATCACACTGTCAACAAGGCGACCCGCTGCGAAAACGCTTCCAGCTTAACCATCCAACTCAGGCATCCAGGCGTGCGGCCAGGAGCGGGACCAACATCTCAGCAGCATCCAGCCCACCATGGCGCCCCCGCATTTTCGATATCGATGCAGAATCACGCACGAGATAAGCATCATGTCGTGCAATACCAATGATATCGCCCAACCTGTACTCCAGTTCAGAGTGTGGGGTGCCGGTGCCCAGTAGACCACTTTCGATCAATGCCTGACGTGAGAAAAAGATGAAATGCTTGCCAAGGCGTTCATGCAGGTAGTTCCATACCCGCGCATATTGCCCTGAGCGAACATAAAAGAATGGCACACGGCTTTCACCCAATGGAGGCATGAAGAGCGCATCGCGCAACTGTGGATGATTCTGCAATAGCACGGCAGATCGCGAAGGCGTGGTAATCTGCCCATGGTCCGCAGTCAACAAGAGCAACGTCCCCTTGCGCTCCGCTGCCGAAAGTCCTTCCAAAAAGCCCATTTCAAGCAGCTGTGCGATAGAACAGATTTCCAACTCGCCGGTCCGGTCTAGAGGTCCATAGTGATGCGCCAGGTTATCTACCCCGCTCCAATAACCGCTGAGGAGAAACTGCTCACCACGGTGTTCACGTAACACTTGCCCCAATAGCCACCAAAACTCCGAGGCGAAGCCATAGCCCGAAATCTCTTTCACACCACGATGCTGCATTTGTGAAAGCGGGGTCCCTACCAATGAACGAGCGGTAACAGCATAAGTCGCAACACCACTTTCCCTGAGCGCCTGTGACATCGTCGGCGCCGAAATGAAATCCTCTGCCCCAAACCCCCAGTTTGCCAGCAACCCGGCGAAGGGTGCATTCACCGTAGAAAACGATATTGCTTCCACAGCCATCAGCCATTCGCGCAGATAAAGTTCATAAGCCAGCAAACCGTGCTCCAGAGATGAGCGTCCGGTCCAAATGGTGTTCAACACACTCGTGGTGGTCGAAAGAAAAGCGGTGGTAATTGGCAACAAGCGTCCCTGTTGAGCTAACCGCGAGAAAATGGTCTCGGTGTGTGACTTCAGCACCCATTGTAGCTGTTCCCACCCCAGAGCATCCACAACCAGGAGAATGACCCGCTCGACCCCATCCAGGAGATTGCCCAACAATTCGGGATAGAGCGTCGGCATAGCTCCAGGCAGACGAGCGCCTAGCGTTTGCGTAATTGTTGCGGCAAGATTTGCGACAGAGGCTCCCTCATAGCGAGGCCAGACGAAGTTCGCCGGCAGATCAGATAACCCTTGGGGGCGATAGGATCGCAAATCCCGCTCCAGGCCTACAAGGTCCATGATGCTCCTCTTCAGCGCACGATCCCCTGAATGAGATAGGCATTCCAAAGCAGCAATACTGTCACCACATACGCCAGGATTCGCTCAGATAGTGGCAAACCCTCACTCCACGCAACACGAACTACGAGGGGAACAGCCAGTAACACCAGGAAAGCAGTCACCGGAACAAAACCCAATTCCATACCGCAAGCAATAATCACGGTGCTCAGCAACATGGCCCATTTACGGTGTGGCCACGCCAACCCACCCAAAGCACAGGCGAACATGAGCACCCACAAAAACATCAATGGGAAAATCACACGCAGGTCCACCCAACCCAGCAGCATGGCATAAATTCCAGGCAACAACGCAGGCGCAATCCACCACGGTAACCAGATATGCACCCTGGCAGATAGCAGCAACAAGATGATGCCAACTCCCGCCAGGAGTATAGCACGCCCCATTGACACGGTACCCATTGCCACCCAGGGAATGGTTATGGCAAGTGGCAACATGCACACCGCCCATAACGCCGGCTCACGCCGCTGACCCAACAGACGCCCTCCTCCAAAAAATGAATCCAGCATCCCCCACCTCTGGGAAGCTCAATACCCCAACTGCGGCCCCACGACGGTCCAGGAATCAGAATCAGCGCCACGAGCCGCCCACAGAAGTCTCTTTATGGGCCAGTTCGACCGATCAAGAGCGTAAACAACACAACCCGCAGCACGTTGCCCCACGTCAGCGCCATCCTCAAAGCACACCGTGCGGTACGGTTCATAGCCCCGCGCCATAACCGCTGCAACGAGTGCCCTCATCCTGATAACGGCATCAAGTACAGAGCTTGCTCTATCACTCAAAGCAATATCCAAAGCTGCAAGATAATACTCTGCCTGCTCTGGGTCTGAAGCGCGCAACGCCTCTCGAGCCATCTGCAACAACAACTCCAGAGCAATAGCCTCCGAGTCGCGAGGACGCCGTACCAAGTCTGCTGTGATGCCGAGTTCTACTGCACTTGCCGGATCAAAAAGAATCCCGGTCGTATCTTATCAATAATCCGGGGGAGAGCAGGCCTCCCTGCGGAACTTGCTGAAAATGCGAATCCAGGTACACTGTGCCACCTATGTTAGCCGATCTTGATCTGACTGCTATCCAGGACGAAAAGGCTCGTCTGCTGATCCAGCAACTGCTGAATCTGATCGAGCAGTTGGCCGCCGACCTGCGTGAGGCGCAAGCGGAGAATCAACGCTTGCGCGATGAATTGAACCGGCTCAAAGGCGAGCAAGATAAACCCCACATCAAAGGGAATACCCCCAAAGCCAGCGCGCCCGCGCATTCGTCGGAGGCTGAACGGCGGGAGACACGCCCCCGACAAAAGCGCAAGAAACAAGCGGCCGTGCAGATTGACCGAGAAGAAGTGCTGACGGTCGACCCCACGCTCTTGCCACCCGACGCGGAATTCAAGGGTTATGAAGTGGTGGTGGTGCAAGATGTGGTGGTGCAGACCGACAATGTGCAGTTTACGAAAGAGAAGTACTATGCCGCCTCGACCCGGCAAACGTACCTGGCGCCCCTGCCACCGGGGTACCATGGGCAGTTTGGACCGGGGCTGCGTGCCTTGATCCTGGCGCAATACTATGGACAAGGCGTCAGTGAACCCAAGATTCACGCCTTCCTGACGCAAGTGGGCGTACAGATTTCGGTCGGCCAAATCGCGAACTTGCTGACGCAAGACCACACAGTCTTCCACGCAGAAAAGCAGGCGGTCTATGAGGCCGGTCTGCGCAGCAGTCCGTGGCAGCAAATTGATGATACCTTGACGCGGGTGGATGGGCAGAACCAGAGTTGTCACATCGTGTGTAATCCAGTCTACAGCGCCTATTTCACGCGCCCGGGCAAGGACCGCTTGACAGTCCTGGGCGTCTTGTACCCGCAAGCGGCGCGCCAGTACTGCTTGAACGCGGCAGCGCTGCAGTTGCTGGAACATATCAACTTGGCGCGGGCAGCCCGGCGCTGTCTGACGCAATGGCAAAGTACGGACTACTGGGACGAGGAAACCTTCTTCAACCGTCTGGACACGGAGTTGCCCACGTTGACCCCGTATCAACGCCAGTGGGTGGTGACGGCGGCGGCGATTGCCGCTTATCATACGAACCGCACGTGGCCCATTATTCGGACCCTGGTCTGTGACGATGCACCCCAATTTGACTGGCTGACCACGCAGTTGATGCTGTGCTGGGTCCACGAAGGGCGCCCCTACAAGAAGCTGACGCCCTATGTGGCGGCGCATCAGACGCTGTTGGACGAGTTCCTGACCCGTTTTTGGGACTACTATCGGCAACTGCGCACCTATCAACGCGCCCCGACCGACGCGGAACGCACGCGCTTGAGTGCCGCATTTGACACCTTGTTCGCCACCCGCACCGGTTACACCCAACTGGATCGCCGCATTGCCAAAACCCAGGCCAAAAAAGCGGCGCTGTTGTTGGTCCTGGAACATCCCGAACTGCCCCTGCACAACAATGCGGCCGAACTGGCGGTCCGGCAACGTGTCCGCAAACGCGATGTCAGCTTCGGCCCGCGTAGTGAAGCGGGTAAAGAGGCTTGGGATACGTTCATGACCCTCGCCGAAACCACCAAGAAGCTGGGCGTCAGTTTCTACACCTATCTGCGTGATCGCATTCTGGCTACCCATACCATTCCACCCTTAGCCGAATTGATCGCTCAAGCCGCGCAAGTCCTGCATCTGGGGAATTCCTGGGCCGCGCCGTGATTCCCCCGTTTTATTGATAAGATACTCCCGGTCAGGAAATTGGCTGATGGATCATAGCGCTGTTGGTATGCTCGCATGGTGTCCATTAACAACCATTCACCTTCAAGGATACGACGCTCCTCAGCAGGCACATGCAAGGAACGCAACCAACGTAGCCATTCTTGCTCCAATTGAGGCAGCGCAGGCAAGTCCACAGCCGGCAATGCGGCTGCCAGACGTGTTACATCATTGCCTTCGGCAGCTGCAGACGCTCCGCATAACTGCTGTACTCCTTCCCAGCCACGCTCCTCAACGATGTACGCCAGTAACGCCCCGGCTTCCAGGTAGCCAATCTCATGCTGCTGACGGTAAAAATCTGCCAGGAGCTGCTCCAGCGGGATGTACTTCCCAGTCTGTAACAATCCTGCTGCCTTGCGCGGCAGAGATTCAGGCCAGTAATGCCCACCCGCGATCAACACAGCAAGCCCCTCCCGCAACATCGCGGGCAAAGAGTCGCATCCCCAGGCGCCGTCCAGACGATGTGTCAATTCATGACGCAACAAAAGCGGCTTCTCAGAAGGTGCATAAGCACGATCTGTATACGAGATCGCAACCCAATCGCTCGTGGCATACCCGCCTTGCCCCACAACGCGATCCAAGACATAAACATCCAGTGATTCTGTAGTTGTCACGCCCAAACGCGCCGCAACATCCGCATACGCGCCTTGCGCCTGCGCCAAAAGGGTACCCGCATCGCGCTCCGCCGCCGAGCCCGTTACATAATGCAGCCGAATTCCCTCAACGGATCGTAAATCCCAACGAGCTTCCGGTTCAGGTGGCGCAAGGGCAGTTTGATCCTGTAGGGGTACTTCCAGGGTCAATACATTGTCCGCAAGCACGCTATCCTGCACATCAGGCGGCACAAGCAAGGTCACCGTGAATGATTGTGGCTCACTTAAGCCAGCTGTGTCCCAAATCCAGACAAAACGCGCCCGCGGTTGGCGATCAAAACCAACAGGCGTGACTGGACTGGATAACAGACGCCCATCGGACAAGGCAAGAGTCACCGTGAAAGGCGCGTCATATCCCAGAGGGAGCACGGGCTCAATATCAAAGGAGAGCCAGTCCCCCTCCGTCGGAGCTACAGGATAGACTCGCACAAGCGCGGGGTCAAGTCGCGGACCGGTGACTGAAGTCACCTCAGGTGTCGAAAGCGAAGCAGGTGGAGGGGTAGTCGTGGGTGATGGCAACACAGTCGCAGGTGGGGGCGAAGGAGTTCCACTCGCAGGTGAAGGGGAAGCAACTGGTGTAGCAGGCGCCGAAAGTGGCGCCGCAACACATGCGGTCAACCCAAGCAAAACCCAGGCATATAATAGCGTCTTCAAACCGCACTGCAAAGTGTGCATAACCGGATTGTAGCAGGGATTGCACGAACAAGCAACTGAGATGCAAAACAACCGCAGCTTTCGCCACCTCGTTGCGAAGAGCGAGCAGAGCGCGGAACAGCCACGCGAGACGTCACAGTTTGACAATCTACTCTGTGGAATGATAATGGTGCATTATGCCCAGCTCAAACGAAGCCTTGTCAACAATCCAAAAACCACCGATTCTGGTGAACACATCAATTGCCCTCGCGCGCTTGGTGGAGAGGTTGCAGCGATCGCCGCGCGTTGCCGTAGATACTGAGTCCAACAGCCTTTTTGCATATCGCGAGCGCGTCTGCCTGATCCAATTCTCCATCGCCGAAGATGATTTCCTGGTAGACCCCTGGGCAATCGATGATCTCGACCCTCTGGCGCCCATTTTCGCCGCTCCCCAGACCGAGAAGGTGTTCCATGCAGCAGAAAATGATCTGGCAGTATTGCGCCGGGATTTTGGCTTCAGCTGCCAAAACCTCTTTGACACTATGTGGGCAGGGCGAATTCTGGGTTGGTCAGCAGTAGGATTGGGGAAAATCATGGAACAGTATTTCGGTGTGCCGCCCAATAAAAAATACCAGCGCTACAATTGGGGGCAGCGTCCTCTGGAACCCGATGCGGTCGCGTATGCCCGCACAGATACGCACTACTTGCTGGCGTTGCGCGACTTGCAGGCTGCGAAGCTCCATGCCGAAGAACGCTGGGAAGAGGCGCAAGAGATCTTTGCTTATCTAAGCCAGCATGTTACTCAACCAGTAGAGACTAATTCGGCCACCACTTTCTGGCGCATTAAGGGGCTGCACGACCTGAGCCCGGGAGAGAAGAAACGCCTCTACCAGCTTCACCTCTGGCGAGAACACACATCTGAACGTTTGGACCGCCCGCCCGTGAAAGTAGTTGGAGATGCACAATTAGTGCATCTAGCGCAAGCCCAACCACACACCCAGGAAGAACTTGGAACTGCGGGGTTAAGCCCGGTACAACTTCGCCGTTTTGGACGTGAGATTCTGAGTGTGCTCAACAGCAAAGTTGACAACCTGCCCCATCAGCCAAGCGATGATGGACGTCCGCCCGATGAAGTACTTGAACGTTATCAAATACTGCGCAACTGGCGCAAGGAAGTCGCACATTGTCGCGGCGTGGAATCTGACGTGATTCTCCCCAATGCAGCCTTATGGGCATTAGCCTGGAATCCGCCACAGCAACCAGAAGATTTACTCCGCGTGCCCGGCATCGGTCCCTGGCGGCAAAAAACCTACGGCGCGGACCTGCTGGGCATTTTACGGGGCGCCACCAACATTTCGCCTTGCAAAGGTCAGATTAACAGTGATAGAGAGCAACTGAAAAAAGGAGAGACGCCATGAAAATCACCTTTTTAGGCGGCGTTGGTACTGTCACCGGCTCCATGTACATGGTGCGCACCAATCGCACGAATATACTGCTCGAATGTGGGTTGTTCCAGGGAAAGCGGCAGGAATCCTATGACCGCAACAAAAACTTTGACTTCGACCCACGCCAAATAGACGCAGTGGTTCTATCGCATGCACACATTGACCATTCGGGCAACCTACCCAATCTAGTAGCTCAAGGATGCGCAGCTCCCATCTATGCAACCCATGCCACTCGTGATCTCTGCGCCTCTATGCTACCCGATTCGGGCAGGATACAGGAGTTTGACGTGGCTTATGCTAACAAGAAACGAGCCCAAAAAGGAGAAACACCAGTTGCTCCACTCTACACGGAAGATGATGCACTCTATGCCCTTCAGCGCATCGTTGGTGTGGGATACAACCACACGCTGGAAATTGCGCGCGATGTACATATCACCTTCTTCGATGCCGGGCATATTCTTGGCTCTGCCATAGTGCTTATCGAAAGCAAAGAACACGGACGTCCAGTACGGCTGCTATTCAGCGGCGACCTGGGGCAACCGGGACTTTCCATTGTACGAGACCCTACCCCAATGCCTCCCGCAGACTACCTGATGCTGGAGAGTACCTATGGTGACAGAGATCACCCGGAAATCAACGATGGCCGCGAGTTACTTGCAGATTCTATCAACCATGTCGTGAAACGTGAGAGCCGCATCATCATTCCTGCCTTTGCCGTCGGAAGGACTCAGGAGATTGTCTACACTCTGCACGAAATGCACTACAAAGGACAAATTCCCGATATTCCGATCTATGTTGATAGTCCACTCGCCACGAATGTCACCGAAGTATTTCGCCAACATCCTGAGTGCTACGATCGCGAGACGCGCATGCTCCTCGAAGCTGTCGAAAGCAGTGATCCATTGGGATTCCGTCGGCTGAAGTATGTTCGCGATGTTGAGGAATCCAAGTCACTCAATACAGCACCCAACCCGATGATTATCATTAGCGCTTCGGGCATGGCAGAAGCAGGACGCGTACAGCATCACCTCAAACACGCGATCACCAATCCCAACAATATCGTCCTCATCACAGGTTGGCAGGCGCCCAACACCCTGGGGCGGCGTATCGCTGAAGGTGAGCCGGTAGTGCGGATTTTCGGCGAGGAATTCCCACTCCGCGCAGATGTCCGCATCGCCTACGGTTACAGCGCCCACGCCGACCGCCAGAACTTGCTGGACTGGGCAAAGCCTC
>JAKJAC010000103.1:13545-13915 GCA_022707705.1 Chloroflexota bacterium | reverse complement strand
CGCCGACGCCCAATCCAATGGTGATGGCGATGAAGAGGAAGAGAAGCTCCTCAGGCTCTTTGATGGCGGTGCGGAAGCGGACGATGGAGAGCGCACCCACGAGGCCTAGCGAGAGCGCGAGGGAGGATTTGACGATGGTGATGATGAGGGCGGTGGTCAGGGTAAGTACGGGCAGGATGAGGGAGAATTTGCGCCGATTGGAGAGAGTTTGCGCGTAATGCTCGTAGTACCAGGAAACAATCAAGGCTAAAATCAACCCCACAGTCAGATTCAGGACGACGTTTAGCAGGGAAGTTGACGGCGGCATGTTCAAATCAGGCATAGTATGACCTCATTTCGGAATAAACTGAGGGCATTCTAACACAGGCGG
>JAKJAC010000103.1:2956-13491 GCA_022707705.1 Chloroflexota bacterium | reverse complement strand
CCCCGCCGCAAAACTTCGCTCACAGGGAAGAGATGTGTTCGAGAATCTCGCGGAGGGCTTGGGCGGCGCGAGCGCGGTGGCTGATGCGGTTCTTGACCTCGAAGGAGAGTTCCGCCATGGCGCAGCCCTGCTCCGGGATGAAGAAGACGGGATCATAGCCAAAGCCGCCTTCGCCGGCGGGCGCGCTCTGGATGACGCCCTCGCAGACGCCTTCGGTGTGGAACTCCCGCCCATCGGGGAGCACGAGCGCGGCAATGCAGCGGAAGCGCGCGCTGCGCGCTTCCGCTGGGACGCCTTCCAAGGCGCGGAGCAAGGCGCGATAGCGGATTTCATCGGAGCCGAGCACGTAGCGCGCCGAGTGCAAGCCCGGAGCGCCTTCGAGAGCGTCTACCTCAAGGCCCGAATCATCGGCGAGCGCCGGCAAGCCCGCGGCAGCGGCGATGGTGCGCGCCTTGAGCAGCGCATTCTCCAGGTAAGTGTGCCCGGTTTCTTCGACCGGGTCGCTCAAGCCCAGCTCATCGGGCAGAAGCAGGGTGATGGGCAAGCCCTCAAGCAGCGCCTGCCACTCGCGGCGCTTGCCGCGGTTGTGGGTCGCCAGGACCAGCGTTAGCGCTTTCAACTGCAGCTCTCCGCATCGCCGGCAGCGCAACGCACGATGCGCGCGCCGAGCGGGCGCAGTTTGTCTTCGATGCGCTCATAACCGCGATCAATCTGCCGGATGTTGCGAATGACGCTTTCGCCTTCAGCCGCCAGGGCTGCGACGAGCAACGCCATACCGGCGCGGATATCGGGGCTTTCCATCTCATCGCCGTGCAGCGGCGATGGACCATAAATCAGAGCGCGGTGGGGGTCACAGAGCACGATGCGCGCGCCCATGGGGATGAGTTTGTCCACGAAGAAGAGGCGGCTTTCAAACATGTGGTCGTGGAAGAGCACGACGCCATCGCACTGTGTCGCCAAGACAAGGGTCATGCTCATCAGGTCGGCGGGGAAGGCGGGCCAAGGGGCATCCTTGATGGAGGGCACGGCGTGGCCCATATCGGGGACAATCACCCGCGATTGGTCTGCCGAGACAAAGACATCCTCCCCGCGAGTCTCAAAGGTGACGCCGAGGCGCTCGAAAACCATTTTGATCATGCGCAAATGCGGCACGCCCGCGTTATGAATCAGCAATTCACCGCGCGTAGCTGCCGCCAGGGCGATGTAGCTGCCCACCTCGATGTGGTCGGAGCCGAGCGTGTAATCCGCGCCGTGGAGTTTTGGGACGCCCTGAATCACGAGCACGTTCGTGCCGACACCCTCGATTTGCGCACCCATCGCGTTGAGCAAGTGGCAAAGGTCCTGCACATGGGGTTCAGAGGCAGCGTTGCGGATGACGGTGGTACCCTTTGCCAGGACTGCCGCCATGATGGCGTTCTCCGTGCCGGTGACGCTGGCTTCATCGAGCAAGATATCCGCGCCGCGGAGTTGTTCGGCTTTGACCGCATAGTATTGCCCCTGCGTGACGCGCGCGCCGAGCGCTTCGAAGGCGAGGAAGTGGGTATCCACGCGGCGACGCCCGATGACATCGCCGCCGGGGGCGGGAATTGCCGCCTCGCCCAGACGCGCGAGCAGCGGTCCGGTAATCAGAATCGAGCCGCGGATTGCCTGGACGAATTGCTGGACCTCCTGAGGGGCGCGAGGCACGGCGACCCCCGCCGCGCAGAGCTCCCAGGTGTGGGGGTCGTGCATCTTTACCTCCACACCCAACGTCTGGAGCAGTTTGCCCATGGTTTGCACATCGCGGATTGCGGGCAGGTTGCGCAGGATGACCGGTTCATCGGTCATCAACGTTGCTGCCAGAGCAGGCAGCGCCGCGTTTTTGTTGCCGCTGGGGGTAATCTCGCCCCGCAGGGGTACGCCGCCTTCGATGGTGAAATATTCGAGCATGTTTTACCTCCTCAAAAAATCCTTCTAACCACCAAGGACACCAAGGACTCAAGGCAAGACCAGGAATTTCTGATGCTTCGACCTGGCTTTTGATATGAAAAAGCGCTCACGATAACTGAACGGTGACGGGTGCACCGATAAGAAGACCCAGCCCTGCGGCGGCATTGCCGCGGGCAATGGCGAGTTCGAGCAGCCCTTCGCTGCCGATGAGCGCGAGTGCGGCGCCCGGCGCGACCTCACCATAGGTGCGACGCAACGGACCCAGGGAGCGCCCGACGACGAAAACCTCGCTGCGCTCGAAGGGCAGCAGCAGCGCCGGCGCGGCGCTGAAAGCGGGTTCCAGGCGCAGCTGTGCGCCCTCCCAGGAAAGCCGTCCAATGCTGGTAATCAGGTTGCCGAAGTGGTCGGCGTAGAGCACTTCGCCGTGCAGTGCTCCATCCTGAAAGCGGCAGGTGGGTGCAGGTAGCCGAACGGGGTCCGTGATGGCGGGACCGAAGTCCTCCAGCGGAACGTCGCGCGCCAGGTATGCCGCCGCCGGGGAGAAGATGTCGCGCCCGTGGAAGGTAGCGCAGACCTCGGCGCGGCGGTATTGGGGATTGCGCAGCTCGACGATGGCGGTAGGCGGCGCGACATCCCAGACGTAGGAGAAGACGCCGTTATCGGGACCGACCATGGCGCCCCAGGCAGTGCGGGCAGCGATGGGCCGGCGCGCGGTTCCGACGCCGGGATCCACGACCACGAGGTGCACGCTCTCAGGAGGGAAGTAGGGCAGCGCAGTCCACAGGACGTAGGCGGCGCTGCGAATGTCCTGCGGCGGGATGGCGTGGGTGAGGTCCACGAAGGTCGCGGAGGGCGCGATGGACGCCATGACGCCCTTCATGACGCCGACATAGCCATCCTGGTCACCAAAGTCGGTGGTCAAAGAGATCAGCATGTCTGGTTCCTCTAGAATTATGTTTTCAGCGGCGGCGGCGAAGAAGATGCAACAATTCGCGCAATTCGACGACGCCCAGCAAGCGCCCCAAGCCGTAGTAGACGCCGATGCCGATGATGACACCGCCGCCGCCCGCGATGAGCGGGTGCGCGGGGACGAGCTGCATCCAACCCCACAGAATCAGCCCCATGCCCAGGCTCGCCGCCAGGGAACGGAGGGCTTGCCGGAGTATCAACCGCCCATCCAAGCCGCCGATGCGCGCGCCGACCGGCTTTGCGAGCAACCCGAGCTGGACCAGTGCGGCGATGCTGTTCGCCAGCGCCAGACCGGCATAGGGCAACGCCCCCCAGCGAGAGAAGAGGCCCGGCAAGAGCAGCCCCAAGCCCAGGTTGACGCCCACCGCCGCCAGCGCCGCCAGCGTGGGAGTCCAGGTATCGTTCAGGGCAAAGAAGACGCGCGCGACAATCTCAATCAAGCCGTTGCCAATCAAGCCGAGAGCGAAAAACGCTAGAGCGCCCGCTACCGCGCCGGTAGAAGCCGCATCGAAGGCGCCCCGCTGCAGCAACAGTGCAATCAGCGGGCGCCCAAGCACCATCAGCCCGACCGCCGAAGGCAGCAGCAGCGCGGTAGTCATGCGCAACATCTCGGAGACCGAGGCGCGGAGGGCAGTAAAATCGCGCCGCGCCGCCTGTTCGGAGAAGGTCGGGAACGCGGTGGTGCCGATGGCCTGGGCGATGATGCCCTGAGGCAGGGTCATCAGATTCCAGGCGTGATTGAGCACGGAGACCGCCCCGACCCCCAAGCCCGAAGCCAGGTTGTTGGTGATGACGAAGTTGAACTGCACGGCAGCGACACCCAACATGCGGGGCAACATCAGCGTGAGCACCTGACGCACAGCCGGGTCGCCGCGCCCGAAGGTGAGATGAAAGCGGGCAGGGAACAGGCGCAAACCAATGAGCTGCGAGAGCAGATGCGCGCCCGCGCCGACCGTGGTCGCTATCGCCGCGCCGAGCGCGCCGGCGCCGCTGTGTCCACCCCACGCTGCCCCGATGATGAGGGCAATGTTGTAGATGCTGGGCGCCAATGCCGGGATCAGAAAATGCTGGTGGGCGTTGAGAACCCCCATCAGAATGCCGCTGACGCCGAAAATCGCGGGCGAGAGCAACATGATGCGCAAGAGCAGCGTGGTCTGCGCCTGCAACTCCGGCGAGAATTGCGGCGCGATGACCACACGGGTCAACCAGGGCGCCAGCAGGATGGCGAGCAGGCTCAGCGGCAGGATGATGACGATGAGCAGGTTGATAATCGCAGAGGAAAGTCGCCACGCGCCCTCAGTATCGCCGCGCGTCAAGCGGGTGGTGAAAATGGGAATGAAGGCTGAGCCAAGCGCCCCACCGGCAACGACAAGGAAGAGCAACTCCGGGATGCGGGCAGCTGCGACGTAGGCATCCATCTCCATGCCCACGCCGAAATAATAACCGAAAACGCCCTGTCGCAGCAAGCCAAGGAGCCGGCTGAGGGCAAAAGCCCCCATCACCACGACCATGTTGCGAATCGCCTGCTGCCGTGATTCACTCATGAGAACGAACACCCACGCGCGGAAAGTGCGCGTCCCTTGGGGAGACGGGGTATGCAACTACCATGCATAGGCGGTCAAGTCTTCGGCAACCTGTACCGGACCCGAATAGGTGCGCTGAGCTTCAGACAGAAGCCGGGGTTTAGCCTCAGGGAAGTAGTGTACCAGCAATAGCCGCGCCGCATTCGCCCGCGCTGCCACCGCGCCCGCCTCAGCCGCGGATGTATGCCCAAAACCGGCGCCGGAGGCTTCGTGAATCAGCAGATCCACGCCCCAGGCGAGCGCCTCGACCTCGGGACAGGGCGCCGTATCGCTGGAATAGACCAGACTGTGCCCGTTATCCTTTACGAGGAAGCGTAACGCTATCGAGCTGACGCTGTGATGGGTCGGGGTCGAGACGATGGAGAAATCCTCGTCTTCGGCGACCACGGAACCGGGGCGCATCTCAATGGAGTGATATTCCAGCGCGAACATATCAGTCCAGGTCTGCATCTGATACAAGCCCACCATCGCGCGCACGAGTTGCAGCGCTTCTACAGGGGCATAGATGGCTAAAGGTTCGCGGCGAACCCGCTTCTTGAAGAAACCCAGCAGATACAAGCCCATCAAATAGATGGGCAAGCCAAAGACGTGGTCGGGATGAAAGTGCGTGATGATGATGCCGCGGACTGCGAGAGGGTCGATGTCCATGTGCTGCAGGCGCCCGATGGGACTATCGGCGCAATCCACCAACCAGTAACGCCCCTGCCGGACGACGGCGAGATAGGTGTTGGCGCGTCCAAAATCAGCCAACGCCGCCGCGGTTCCCAGGATGACCACGGAGGACTCATCTGAAGTGACGGCATGGGCGCCGTTTTCAACGGACACGGACATGTACCCCCAGACGCGCAGCGATGGCTTTGATCAACAACGTGGCATATTGACCCGGAGCCAGGGTGAAAGAGATGGAGACAGCCCACTGCCCCGGAAAGGCGACATCGGGCACAGGCTCCCCGGCAGCGCACTCTTGAGGCTGGAACCACACGGGGCGCTCGCCTTTGGGCAGGTAGACCCGGCGCAGAATCCGCGCCTTGAAGTCCTCGAGCGTCCTCTCCTCTTCTTTGAGCACCGCCTCGACGGAGGGCAGCAGGGCATCGGGGTAGCGGACGGTCAGATTCGGCATCGAAAGCCGCAGTTGGGTCAGGGCATCCGGAAGGCTTTCCGGCAGGGGGAAATCCAAGCCGGTAATCATAATTGCGGGTTCGGCATAGCCCAGGGTCTGCAAATAGTGCCCGAAAATGCGATTCCAGACCCACGATTGGAAGGCGACCAGGTAGATGGATAGCAAGCGGTCGTGGATGAGGTTGAGCGCCTTGCGGTGGTTCTGGGGTTGGTCCTTGAGAAAGGTGAGGACGCTGCGGAAATTGGAGGGCTGCGGCGCCTGATGCAGCAGGAAACCCCACTGCCCCCAATGTGTGCGCACCAGACGCTTGAAGGCGCGAATTTCGCGCGTATCGCCCGCCATGGGACCCGCAAGATAGAGCCACACTGCCCTTTCGGCATCACGCATCAGAATCGCCTTGCCGATAAAGCCTTCGGTGGAGAAGGAGCCAAAACGCTGGTCATCGAAGTAATTGGGCAGCCCAACCTGCCCCAGAGTCTCCAACAGCGGACCAATCGCCGCTGCCTGTTGGGCATCGAGGTCACGAATCATCAGGGTGTAACGGTTACCCTGCAAATCGCCTGGACGCAGCGCCCGAGACCCCCAGCCCACCCGTTGAGCAGCGAAGCCGCGCCCCTCAAAGGTCTCCGCTGCGCGCTTGCGCACACTGGTATACTGCACGGCGATGGCGGATTTATCCTTGAACGCCGGGAATGCCAGGTAGCTGGGAGTCACCTTGAGCCAGGCAGCCATCTCATCCCGCACCGAGAGCGTGGAGAGATTGCGCTTCTCTACCCTGTAATAGGCATAGGGTCCATGCTGCCCGGGAAGATGCACCTGCTCTTCTACCAGGAAGTCTTCGGGAAGCTTCTTGATCTGCATGGGTTATGTCCCTTTCATGGGTCAAAGACCAAAAAATGCCACGTGATAGCTATGGCGTCACAGTAGGCGTCGTCGAAGGCAGCGGGGTTGGCGACGGCGTCAGGGTAGGCAATACATCCACAAAGATGACGTGTTCCAAGCGCAGCGCCACGAACAGGGAACGCATCACCTGGCGCGCATTCTCGTCCGCCTTCTCCAGCACGCCGTATTCCTCAGCCGCTTCCAGGATGAGCAGTTCCGCTTGCTGGCGCGCCGCGGTCTCGAGTTGGGGGTTCATGCCGACCAGACCGGTGCGCCGGTCGTAGACCTCGGTGCGCTGGTTATCGAGGGTAGCCATGAAGACGGTCGCTTGGGGCAGGTGGAAATAGACCGTGCCATCGTCCGTAATCAAAACGTCATCCGGTCCGACCTCGGTGAGGTCTACCCCGGCAATCACCGTGCCTCGGGCAATCAACAGCAATTTATCGCCCAACAGGAAATCGAGAGGACCCTGCCCCGACTCAGCCGTGACGACCTTTTCAATGTGATAGGAAATCGTCTCCAGGCGCCCAAGCATCTGCACCTGTTCAATCACGGTGACTTCGCTCGGGTAAATCGTCGGCGTCGGCTCCGGGAACAGGTCGACAGGCAAAGCCAGGGTGGGCACGAGCGAACGGGGGCGGTTGAGCAGCTGATAGCCGCCAACCACGGCAAGGACGCCACAGGTTAGCATGAGCGCCAGCAGAATTACCAGGGCGCGAGTCTTCGTTTGTGTTTGTTCCATACCTTACTCCAGGTAGACATAGGGCGCCGATAGAATCAGCGTGCACTATGCTACACCCCCAATTATAGACGGGGCGCGTCAATTAATCAAGCGGCGTTTTCCGCGTTTCGGCGCAATCCGAAGCTTGCGACGAGTCAAGGAGGTCTGAGGCATGGCTCTCGCCCAACCACTCCACCGCCGCGAACGTCAGAAAGAAGACGTAGGCAAGGTCCACGTAGAAAAATGACGCATCCACCAGACCGTGCGCCAGCATGACCGCCATCGAGGCTGCCAAACCGCATAGCAGGGGCCGAGCGCTGCCGGGTTGGCGCGCCAGGCGCAGAACACGCTGCCAGAAATGGGTCTGCAACCAGAGAAAGACGCCCAGTCCCAGCACGCCGAGGCGCGTGGCGAAGTCCAGAATCCAGTTATGGGGGTGCGAGAGGTTGAATTCTTCCCAGGCAGTGGGCAGGATGTAGCGTGTGCGATAGGCGTAGAGGAAGTTATCGGGACCTACGCCTAGCAACGGATGGTCGCGGAACATCGCCCAGGCGCTGCGCCACAGGGCGACGCGCAAGAAAGCGGTGCCACTGGCAGGGTTCAGCAAGGCGGCAAAGCGCGGCGTGGTGAATAGGGGAATCAGCAGCACGGCAAAGATGACCAGGCCCACCAGGGTGGCTTTGCGCCAGCGCCCGCCCGCCAATAACCCCAGGGTGAACAGACCTGCCGGAATACCGAGGAGAATCGCGCCGCGGGAGAAGCTGAGCAGCAGTGCTAAGCCAACGCAGACGAGCGCGACGCCGGAGATCCAAAAACGGGGGGGCTTGCGGCGCGCCCGCAAGCCCTGCCAGAGCTCCACCAGCAGGAGGGGCCAAACACGCCCCAAGTACAAGCCGACGTTGTTGGGAGAGCCGTAGATGCTGCGCAAACGCCGCACACCGCCTTCAGCCGTAATGACGTTGCCTAAGACGAAATACTGCACCAAGCCAATCACGGCGATGAGCGCGGCGCTCGCCAACCAGAAATCCAGAATGCGCCGCCGCTCGCCCCGTTCCAGAGGCGTTAGCCTCAGGGCGACGTAGAAGAGCGCCGGTTCAAGGAAGACCAGGCGCAGTTCGCGCAGCGCCTCGTGGCGGTATTCTGCGGCGAAGGCGCCGAGCACCCCGACCAGCAGCAGCGCGCCCACCGGTGCGAAGGTCTGACGCCAGAGAGAGGCGGCGGCGCCGCGACCGGCGTTCCGCTGCGCGTTCACAATGCGCACGACGCAGCCTGCCAAGGTAGGCAGGAGCAGCAGTTCGGAGAGCGCAAAGGAGCGCCCGAAAAGCGACACTGGATGCAAGTAGAAGGGTGCGGCGGCAATCGTGAGCGCCAGGCCCAAGCCGGGTTGCAGGAGCACCAGCGCGAAGAGCAGCCCACCGCTGAGCAGCAATACGACGACCCAGGGAGAGAAGTAGAAACCGCCCAATGCCAGCAGGACCGCCCCCACCCCAACGCCATCGCCCAGGCGGCGGAAGGCGCCCTGCGCCCACACCATCCATGCGGCAAAGCCAAAAATCGCGCTGAGCACGGTCGCCAACACCAGCTGCCCCGGCGCGCCGAGGCGCGCATAGCCCGCCTTCAGCCAGCGCAGCAGCGCGCCCCACTCGATGCGCGAGGCGAGAAAAGCGGCGCCCGCAACCAGCGCCACGGCGGCAAACCAGTAGAGCGCGAGGAGGGGCGGGTTGGATTGCTCATGGGCGACTTCCCATCTGACCAGCGCCCACTGATACCAACCGCGCTCGGCGACGAGTTCGACGGTGTGAACGCCGTAGGGCAACTGCCGCGCCAGGGTGACCGTGGCGACTTTGGCGAGGGGGTCGTAGAGCACGACATAAGCGCGACCGCTCTCATCGCGCGGCAGCTCCGGGGCGGGTTTGCCATCCACGGTGGCGAAGAGGAAAGCCAGGTAGGCGCCGCGCCGCACGCGGAGACGCACGCCGGTGCCCTCGAAGGTGAGGGTCGCCCGCGCGTTCCCCGCCTCAGCGGAGGCGTCGAGCGGGATATCGGCGCCGAGGGGACCCAGGCGCCATCCACCCGTGTAGGTAATGAGGGGCGAGCTCGCCGGGTAGACGCCCACCCGGGCGACCTGAGGGCGGGCAGCCCAAGTTTGCAGCGCAGTATACAGCGGGCGCAGCTCGCCGTCGGGACCCACCATCGCAAAGCCCCAGTGCTCCTCGGCATCGAGGACGGCGCGAGAAGGGTCAGCAGGACGGGGCTGGAGGTTGTTGACGCACATGACGCCCATCCAGGGCCATTCGGATTCGGCGCGATCGAGGGCGGCGATGGTGTATTCCGCCTGGGTGGACTCATCCACCTGCCCCCAAATCGAGGCGGGGCTATCCCAGGTCTCGGGCAGGCTGTTCCAGCCGATGAGGGTAGCCCACACAGCCTTCTCATCCTCTTCCAGATCTTCCATGGCTTCATGGACCAGGATGACGCGCGAGAAATTGAGCTGCGCCACATCCACGGTGCGGTCCTCGGGTCCGGAATCGAAGCCCAGGGGGTTGACGGCGACCACATCGTAGTAGGGGGATGCGCCCGCCGCAGAGAGCAATTCGAGGAAGCGTGGTTCGTTGTAGTTGACGGGACCCGCCTCGGTGTTCGGAGCGAGACCGCCGAGCACGATGCGCGCACCGGGATCCGCCTCGCGGATGGCGGGCGCGACGTGCGCGAGTATTTCAGCGTAGACCAGGGGGTCCGCCTGCCCCCCCCAGCTATCCCCCAGGTTGGGGTTGTGCCAGATTTGGTAATACACGAGCTGCGCGGAATAGTGATTTGCCAGCGCCGCGGCAAAACGGGCAAAAGCCTCCGGATCAGGGGGCATGCCCGCCCATGCGGGCGGCGAGGTGAGCACCGGCAGCAGCTGCAAGCCGTGTTCCACGGCGCCGGAGACGATGGCATCCCAACGCGCCCACTCGAAGCGCCCAGGCTCCGGTTCGACCTCCGACCAGGGGAAGCGCTGGCGCACCCAGGTGAAGCCGCCCTCCTCCGCGAGCGTGAGCGCCCCAGCGAGCTGCGCGGCATCATATTGCTCGAACGCGGTGTTGACGCACAGTGGAGGGTAGACGGTATCGGCGACCGGCGGGGGCGCCTCGATATCCTGCCCGCGCGTGACGAAGCGCTGCCGCGCGGAGAGTTGCAGGAAGACGAGCGCAGCCAAAGCCAGGAGCAGCAATCCGAGGCAGGAAAGTAGCACCAGGTTTTTCTTAGCCATGTGGGGAATTATACCCCCGCAGAGGCAAGGTCACAAATCCCCCTGCGGGCGCGGGAGAGCGTTGATATTTTGCGGCGG
>JAKJAC010000103.1:0-2946 GCA_022707705.1 Chloroflexota bacterium | reverse complement strand
CCGCCGCAAAAACTCTGTTAAAGAGGATCTCGGTGTCATCCAGGGTTTGCGTTTGGCAATTTGGCTTTATAATCCCGTGTATGAAAGGGTTGATGCGCCTGGAGAGCTGGATTGAGCAAATTGTTGAGGAGCCTTTCATACGGCTCTTCAACGGGCAGTTGCTGCCACAGGAGGTCGCGCGACGGTTGGTCCGCGCGATGGAAGACGGCGAACAGCTCACGGCGGATGGGCAGGTCGCAACGCCGGGCGGTTACCGCGTGACGCTGCACCCCGCGGCGTTGGAAAACCTGCGGCAGACGCACCCCAACATCGAAGCGGACCTCAGTCAAGGCCTTGCCGACCTGATCACACGGATGAACATTCGCGTGACGCATCCCCCGGAGGTGGTAGTGAGCGTAGATGCGACGCTGCCGCTGCGGGGGGTACACATCACCGCGCTGCAGACCACGCCGCCTCTGGAACAGACGCGCGAGCTGGATTTCGAGCGCTTGCAGGCGCAATCGAAGCAGGCGCTAGAGGGACCCCAGCGCGCCTATCTGATAATCAGCGGGCAGCGCATCTTCGACCTGGACGTGCCGATGATTCACATCGGGCGCGCCTTCGACAACGAATTAATCCTGGAGGACCGGCGAGTCTCACGCTACCACGCGCAGTTGCGGCTGAGGTACGGGCGCTATGTGCTGCAGGACCTGGGCAGCACCGGCGGGACTTCGGTCAACGGTTATCCAGTGCAAGAGCTGGCGTTACGCCCCGGCGATGTACTCTCCTTAGGGGGGCTGGAGGTCATCTACGTGGAAGGACCCTGCCCTGACCCACCCGCACAGCAGGGTGACACACGCCCCAAAGCCTCCGAGGAACGCCCCCATGGGTGAGACGCTGCTGGCGCTGCGCATCGCGCTCACGCTGCTGCTCTACGCCTTTCTGGGGGTGGTGTTGTTCATTCTGGTGCGCGACTTGCGCCGAGATGGCACGCCCACCGTCCCCCGCCCCACGGCGGCGCTACTGCGCTGGCACGACACCGGCGGCGCGGAACACAGTCTCGCCCTGGAAACGGTCACGGGTTTGGGACGGGCGGAGGATAACTCGTTGCCGCTCGATGACCCATTCGCCTCAGCGCATCACGCGCTGGTCGTGTGGCGCGAGGGGCAGTGGCATGTGGAGGACCTGGGCAGTCACAACGGGACCTACCTGAACGGCGAACGGCTGAGTTTGAGCCGGGTGCTGGTTTCGGGGGATGAAATTCGGGTAGGGGATACGCTGTTGCGCTTTGAGATTAAGACCACGTAGGACAGTGACCCTAGCGTAGCGCCAGCAGTGCCACCGGCGCATCATAGACGCGGAAACTCTCATCCAGATGCGGCAGACGCAACGCCCATGGTGTGCCACAGCGTTCTGCCAGGCTTAGGGGCGCCGGCAATCCGGCATCCAGCAGGGGGTCATCGCTCAGAGCGAGGGGACCCAGGCGAGGGCAACGCCCAAACGCCAGGAGCGTGCGCTCTTGCAGCAGGCGCGCGTACCACTCCAGGGTCACAGGATAGCGGTCAGGTTGGCGCGCCAGGGCGCCATAGCCCCGCGCGCTCGCGAGGATGATGACATCGCTGTCCTGCAAAGCGGCTTCAAGTTGCGCCAGTTTCTCCGGCGACTCCTCATCCATCACGGGAAGCGACAGCTGTCCATAGCGCGCGGGGTCACCCTCAGGCAGCGGGACGGGCAAGGGATGATCCCAATGCTCAACGGCAAGGCGTCCCTGCTCTGGGACCTGCGCGTAAATCCAGCGGGATGCCAGCACCCAGGGATGCGGTTGGGTGTAGATGGAGAGCTGCGCGATGCCCAGGAGCAGCGTGGGAAGCAGCACGCCCACCCAAGCTGCCGCCCGCACCAGACGGCGACCAAGGTGACCGTCGAGGCGCGCGAGGAACCAGATACCCCAAATCGCCCATAACGGGTACACCGGTAGCAGGTAGCGCGGGAATTTGACGTACCAGCCCGCCAGCATCACAAAGCCGACCACAGCAGCGCTCCAGGCGACCCGCAGGTCTGGGGAGAGACGCCGCCAGCGCCACGCCCCGGCGAGCAATCCGGCGAAGCCCGCCAGCGTCGCCGTGGGTCCCAAGCCCCACCAGCCCAGCTGCAACAAGGGATAGAGGAAGGGCGAAGTGCCGGCGTATTGTCGCGTGTAGGGGAAATCGAGCCTGCCCGCGACCATGAGGCTCTGAATCCAGGGACCCCGCCAGGCGGCGAGGGGGCGCAGCCAGGCCCAGGGCGAGACGAGCGCGAAGCTCAGCAGAGCGGGCAGAAAGAGGAAGAGGGTAAGACGCAGCAGAGCCTTGGGGACGACCGCGACACGGGGCGCCCCAAGCGAGGGCGCCGGCGCAGGGCTGTGAGCTTGCGGCCGGTTCAGCAAGGCGAAAGCCAGCGGCAGACCGCCTACCACGAGGGAGACTTTGCAAGCCACGGCTAAGCCCCAGAGGATGGCAGCGGCGGTACTCCGACGGCGTAAGGCGAACAGCAGCGCCAGGGTTGCCGCCAGCGCCGCAGGGATATCTACCGTATAGAAGCGCGCCGATTGCAGCAGAAAGGGCGAGCACGCGACCAGGACCGCTGCCCACAGCCCACCGCGCTCCCCCAACAAGCGCTTCCCCAAGGCGCCGGTCGCCGCTACAAGCAGCACACCGAGCAAGGCAGAAAACAGGTGCCCCGCGTAGAGGGGGTCCGCGCCGGGAGCTGCCAGGACGAGCAAGCGCAGGAGATAGAGGGGCAAATGACCATAGGGGAAATCGGGCGCGGCAACGGTGGGGTCGCCCAGCAGCGGGGTCGCGACGGCGGTATCCACGAGGAAACGCTCATCGGGATGGGCGGCGATGCCGCCATCCCAATCTGCACCGGGAAGGCGCAGGGCAGCGGCAAGCAACAGCAGCGCCAGCCAAAGCCAGCGGGAAGCGGCGG
>JAKJAC010000102.1:8901-14015 GCA_022707705.1 Chloroflexota bacterium | reverse complement strand
GTTTTAATAACTCCAATAATAACCAATTTGCCCTAGAATAAGTAAAGGATTGATGCTTGATCCTATCTAATCCTATGGGCAAGGCATTATTAACCAGCACATGGGCTCAAGAACTGGCGTTGAGCCCATAAGTAACAATAAAGTGGGAGGTCAACAGTGCTATTAGTTACGCGCGCACCCTTACGCTTGGTGCTGAGCGGCGAAGGGAGCTTGGGATCACACCATCTTGAACGCCAGGATAGTGCAAGCATCATGGCGACAATCGGTTACCACACCTACGCACTCATTACGCCGGGACCAGCAAAAGGCATTCGAATCATTTCTTCTGATTACGGTGAGGCTTACGAGCTGCGATCCTGCGAAATGGATGATACAGATGCAGCTTTTGGAGTCGCAAAAGCTGCGATTTGTTATCTCAACTTATGTGATGGAATCACGGTGTCCCTATCTTCACAGTTGCCGCCACGTTTAGGAGTGGGCACGCCCAATGCTGTAGCAACGGCATTGATCAAAGGGTTGGCTTTTTGGAGTGGCTTAGACCTGGGTGCGGCAGAGGTTGCAGACCTCGCGGGCAATATCGAGAACCCGCAGGGAAGCCTGGGTGTAGCCAAGGAAGATACCTACGCCATTGCCCTGGGTGGGTTGAATCTGGTACGCAAAACGCGCAATCGTATCACTGCTGAGCCACTCGCCCTTTCCGCGCCCATTGAGGCGAAACTGGAAGCCGGCTTGATGTTATTCCTCACCCCACCCTCAACCAACGTTTCTCATAGCGCCATGCGGGCAGAGAGCGAACACCCAACCAACAACACCCTTGATGAACTTCAACATATCAATACAGCCATTCACGCAGCTCTGGAGCAAGGGGACCTGACAGAGTATGGGCAGCTGCTACATCAGGCCCATCTGCTCAACTCGCAGGCACGCGCCCTACCCACGACACCTCTGGAACGTGGGTATCGCCTGGCGCACTCGTTGGGTGCGTGGGGTGGGACGGTCACCGCAGACGAGGAAGGCGAGGGGACCTTGATGCTGGTATGCCCCCCGCAGGCGCAAGAAGAGGTGAGCAAAGCCCTCACACAGCTGGGATTGCTCTACCGGCCCATCACCTTGATTCACGACGGCGTAGAACTCTTCCAGACTCTGCCGTGGCCCATCGCCCAGACATGGCAAGACCTTTACGTCAGCCGTCAAGAAGGTGCAAGTTTACGATAAGCCGCCGCGCTGTATGCGGAGAATGGTTCAGTTTTGCGTTCGCTCCCAATCACTTCATCAATAGAATCTAGAGGAGAACTGTATGAGTGAGAACCCACGCCCCAGAGTCCTATGCATCGAAGACGAAGGCGACATCCTGGAACTGCTAAAAATCATCCTCGACCGTGATGGCTTTGAATGCATCACCGCACTGGGAGGGGTGGATGGCATACATAAGGCGACCAGCGACCCCCCAGATTTGATACTGCTAGATTTGATGATGCCAGATATGAATGGCTGGGAAGTGCTGAAATATCTGCAGGAACACGAGGCATTGAGATACATCCCCGTCATCATCCTCACCGTCAAAGACCGCTATTCTGAGCCGGACATTGACAAAAAAGTCGGGGATATGGCAGCGCTCATGACTAAACCGTTCGAATTCTCCAAATTGACGCAACGCATTCGAGATGTGCTGGGTATGGAATCCAGTGAAGTGGATTGGCCCACGCCCGTTTTGTAGGTTCACAGTCAGCTCATAGGAAGCATTTTCGGCGCCGCACAATATGCAGCGCCGAAAATGCTTTAGCAGCAGGCGGCAGCAGTTCAGGGTGTGTTGATAAATTCCTCTGCCAACACACTCATCAGCAACAGGTCATGATATGCACCGTCAATGAAGACTGCGTCACGTAACCGTCCCTCGTGCTTGAAGCCGCACTTTTCATAAGCCCGGATGGCGCGCGTGTTTTCACCGACCACATGCAAAAAGATACGGTGCAGATTGAACCAACAGAAACCGACGTTCAGAATTGCCAGCAGCGCATCGGAGCCAAAACCTTTGCCCCAGAAGTCCGGATCGCCAATGATGATGCCAAATTCTGCGTTGCGATCCCGCCAGTTGATGCCATCCAGCCCGATAACCCCAATGGGCTGCGCCCCTTCCAGGGTCTCAATAACGAAATGCAGGCGGTCCGGCGCCGCGCCACCGGTCGAGGGGACCAAGCCCTCGAACCAACGCCGTTCCAGCGCCTCCGAGATATAACGAACGGTTACATAATAGCGCAGCTCCGGATTTGATAGCCAGTGCACGAAAAGCGGTACATCCTCTGCCTCAGGCGGTCGCAAGCGGATCAGTTTGCCATTGTAATACATAAGAAGCTCCTTAAACGTGAATCTCAGGAGGTTGCCTGGCGCGGATAGTTTGGCAATCCGGAGGCGTTCAACACCCAACGCCCCAATTTCGTCCGCGCAGGAATGACCGCCCCCTGCCCGATATAAGCCTGCGCCAAAGCCCACACAACGCCGATGAGCAAGCCCGCCATCAAACCCAAGCCCACATTCATCACCAAACTCGGCGCGCTGGGTTTGGAAGATGGCAGGGGTTCAAACGCGACCTGCACCTCCTGAATCGTTACCGCGCTCTCGACCTGCACTTCGCGCAACTTGTTAATCAGCGCCTGGTAGGTCTGCCATGCCGCATCACGGGCTGAGGTCAACTGCCGCAGTTGGGCGCTTTCCTGCTCCAACTGCATCCGCAAGCCGGTAAGTTCCAGCGCCAGTGCGTTAATCTGGGCCGAGCGCGCCTGCGCCAACTCGCTATCAGCCAGGGGAGTGGCAAGCTCCACCTGAACGCGCTGGAGCTTGTTCTCAAGCACGCCGATGAGGTTCTCGACATCGGCGACTGTCACTGCCGGCGGTGTCGTTGAAAGGTCCAGATACCAGACGCCAGGGGTTAACCCTGCCAGGGTCAAGTCCAATGACGAGCCATCTGTGCTTTGCTGATAGGATTGCCCCGCCAGCTGCCCGCCAAAGACCTGCGTTTGTAACGTGATGAAGGACATTGCCACGCCCCAACTGTTGCCGGATGAAACAGCCTGGTCCTGCAGTTGCTGCTTCAAAGCCTCCGCATCCTGGAGCAGCTGCCGCAAGAGCACTTCCTGCCGGTAAGTATTGACCAGCTGCATATCCAGCGCCGCCCAGTTGAGGGAAGTTTCCAGTTTCTGAATCTGGCTCTGGAGTTCAGCAACCCGACTCCCGCTCAGGAAACTCTCCAGAGCGCCCTGCGCTTCCTGGTAAGTCTTCAGTGCGGATTGGGATTCCAGCTCCAGGTTATTCTGGACCACGATATCCGGCGCATAGAGCGCATTGATGCGATTTGCCGCCTCCCAAGCCCAGGCTGACGCCAGGCGCGCTGCCACGTCTGAGTCGCCAGCGCTCGCCTGAATGGAAATCCAGTCTTCCTGACCGCTGATTTCGACCTTCCGGGCAAGCCCTCCAGGAGTCTGCACGCCGAGCGCCGGCGCCAAATCAGGGTTGTTCTCCATCACCCGTTGAGCAATTTCGAGGCTCTGGGCGATTTCCAAAAGCGCTGCGTTTCTGTAACGCAAATCTACCCTTTGGCCATCCTCTGCGGTCAAATTCAGCGCAGAGTTCAAACTCAAATCCGCACGTTTCGGAGCCACCACCAAGCCTGTCGAAGACCGGTAAACCGGGGCGGAGACCAAGGAATAGACAAGCGCCGCCCCCGCCAGGAGCGCCACAATCAACACAATCACGCGCCGGCGACGTAACAGAATATCGAGATACACGCGCAAATCTATGTAATCTTCCTGCATACATTCCCCCTGGACGACAATCTACCGCGACAACAACGGCTCTAGAAGTTCCTGCGCTGCCGTCGCGGGGTCCTTCTCACGGCGCAGCACTGCCTCGACCGCAGCCGCGAGGCGCTGCTCCCCCACCCTTTCCTCCAGCAACAGCATCAAGTGTCGCTGTAACCAGGTCTCCACCTCGGCGCGGGCATGGAGTCGCGACAACAGTTCCCAGCGCCCGCTGATCTCAAGATAATGCCGGTGCGCAGTAATGGCTGCAACTAATTCGGTGAGACCCTGATTATCAACCGCCGCCGTCTGCAAAATCGGCGTCTCCCAACCCGGAATAACCTCAAGAGGCTGTTCGGTGGAAGGTGTGTGATGCCCCGCGGCGGTCATACCCAAGTACGCCGCCTGCAAAGCTCGCACCGTTTGACGCGCCTCGGGACGGTCAGCTTTGTTGACCACAATGATATCCGCAATCTCCATCAATCCGGCTTTGAGCGCCTGCACTTCATCACCCATTCCGGGCGCCTCGACCAGGACCACGGTGTGCGCGATACGCGCCACTTCGACCTGCGCCTGCCCGGCGCCCACGGTCTCCACCAAAATCACCGGGAAACCCAGCGCATCAAGGAGCAATACCACATCGCGGGTGGCGTGGGCGATGCCACCGGGGTGCCCCCGGGAAGCCATGCTGCGGATGAAGATGCCGGAATCAGCAACCAAATCCTGCATCCGTAGCCGGTCGCCCAACAACGCGCCGCCAGAGAAAGGGCTGCTGGGGTCAACGGCGACAATCGCCAGGCGCGGTTCGTGCTGGCGGATTTCTTTAGCCAGTTTGCCAACCAGCGTGCTCTTCCCGGCGCCGGGAGAGCCTGTAATCCCCACCACGTGCGCGTGCCCGGTCCGCGGGAAGAGCGTCGCCAGGGCTTCCCGCCCTTCAGGGGCGCCGTTCTCTACCCATGAGAGCAACCGCGCCAGCGCCCGCCGGTCGCCCGCTAAAGCTGCGTCGGTCAGTTTCACCTAGATGCCTACCACCTGGTGGATGAATCCCACCAATGTCTGAGTGTTGGTGCCAGGACCGAAGACTTCAGCCACTCCGAGCGCTTTCAACGCGGGGATGTCATCGGCAGGGATAATTCCGCCGACAAAGATGGGCAAATTGCCGATGTTGCGCTTCTGCAATTCCTCCAAAATGCGAGGTACCAACGCCATGTGCGCGCCCGAGAGGATTGAAAGCCCGACCACATCCACGTCTTCTTGCAGCGCAGCTTCGGCGACCATCACCGGGGTCTGGCGCAAGCCGGTGTAAATGACTTCCATGCC
>JAKJAC010000102.1:0-8891 GCA_022707705.1 Chloroflexota bacterium | reverse complement strand
GGCGCCACGGTCATGTCCATCCAGACCTGGTTTGGCAATCAAAATGCGAATCTTTCTTTCCATCATCGTTCCTCCCGTGGAAATGCATAATTCGAAATCAGGAAAAAAGAGTCCTAGAAAACCGACTCACAAATGGGACACATCATTCATCAATGCCACGTGATAGGTATCGGCGCCGAGGTCAGCAATCTCCACCACACACAGCGAACAATTCTTCTGCTGAAGCTCCCAGAAGCGCTCGTAGGTCCATCCCAAAGCGCGCAGCATAATCAAACGGTTCACCACAGCATGCGCTACGATGATGACTGTGGCTTGCGGGTGGGCGGTGATAATCTCCTGGACTGCACGCAACACCCGCGTCCGCACGGCGGTGAGAGTCTCTCCACCGGGAATGGTCGCATGATGCGGACGGGTGTTCCATACCGTCAGAGCTTTCAACCAGCGCGTGCGCACTTCGTGCATCCGCAAGCCCTGCCACGCGCCGTAGTTGATATCGGTAAGGCCCTCATGCACCTGGACTTCCAGCCCCAGCGGCGCGGCAATCAGCTCGGCGGTCTGCCTGGCGCGCGCGAGGGGGCTACTATAGACAGCCTGAGGCGTCCAGGCGGCAATGACCCGCTGTGCGGTAGCCGCAGCTTGCGCCAGCCCCACCTCATCCAGGGGGACGTCTACCTGCCCGCGAAACCAGGCGTCCTGCGGTGTGTGGGTCTGCCCATGACGAATCAACACCAAACGCGCCAATGTATCAGGACCTCATAGCGGTGATTTGCAGTTGGCGCAGCGGTCAGCCCGAGGCTCGTTCATGAAACCGCAATGCCCACAAATCAATGGCTGCGCCTCAGCCAGCGGCGCCCGGCAGGCTTTGCAATTGGTCTCGCCGAGAGCATTGGGCGTGCCGCAATACACGCAGACGACATGCTGCAGCATGGAGGCGGCGCCCGTGCCGGCGCCCACGCTGCGGCAGTAAATCTCAACCGCGCTCCAGATTTCCTCGCGCAGGTGCAACCCACGCACGTTGCGCGCCACGTTGTCAATCTCAGCAATCAAGGACCAGGGGTTGAGCAATGCCTTCAAGCCGGTGCGCGCCAAATCTGCGGCGACGCCCAGCCACTGCTGCTCAGCCATGGATACCACTGCTCCGGTGGGTGAAGGAGTGATATGTAGCGTCACCGCAGTCTGAGGGTCACTGGCTTCCACCCGGCGCGCCTGAATCTGCACGATGACGCGTCCTTCCTGACCCCGCATCCATTGGGCGCGGGTATCGCCCTGATTGAATTGCACTGCCAGCGCCTGCCCCATCTCCTGAATATCAATCTTGCCGTGATACGCGCGCTGCTCCATCTCCGACTTCATGCTCATACTCCTTAGCACCACGAGACCTTGAATTCCACGCCTTACGACTCGTCCGTAAGTTCCTGTGACTCCGCCGAGGGAGTTGATGCGCCAGGACGCAGCAGTGACCGTCCACGCGACTTCCCTAGCGGATTGACGCCGATAATCAACGCTGAGAACAATAACGCCACCACCAAACGCCCGATTCCGGAAATCCAGAATACGGGGCGATAGCCCGATACCTGCGCAATCACGCCCCCAAGCGCCGCACCCGCCGCCATCCCAATGCCCACGACTGCCTGATACACTGCCACCAATCGCGGGCGTGACTCCGCGGGCGTCAGTTCCAGAAGCGAGTTGAAAGCCGCCAGATTGTAGCCAGCCCACATGAAACCCGCCAAAATCTGAAGAGGGAAAGCCTGCCACGGCTGCGTGACGAAGCCCCATAGAGCCGGGACAAAGGGAATCCAGAAGCCGGTCAGGCGTTGTACCCACATTGAACCTTTGCGGTCATTGAGCGGGCCAAAAACACGCTGCCCGGGCAAGGAAGCCAGAGTAGAAGCCGCGGATGCCAGAGCAATGACCGATGCAGAAGCGCGAACCTCCTCAGCCAGAAAGACGTTGAAGAATGGACCGGAAATCTGCACGGTCAGGTTCCACAGTGCGGCGACAGCGCAATAAGCCACAAAACGTCCCTGCCCCTTGAGCAGCTGCCGCAACGGAAGCGCTGCCAGCTCGGGTGTAGCCAGCGCCGGACGGAGCGGTTCGTCAATATGCCAGAAAGCATAGATGGAGGCAACCCCTACCAGCAATGCCACACCCAATGCCAGCTGGTAACCGCCGATGCCGGTGATACGGTCAATGAGCTGACCGACCAGCAGCAATCCCAAAAAGCCGCTGGCGCCCATCAGGATATTGCGACTGCTAAAATACCGTCCCCGCCACTGGGTGGGCACGATGTCACTAATCATGGTGGTCCAGGCCGGCAACATCAGGTTAGCGACCAGGGAGCGCGCCACGATCAAGGCAATCGCCACAATGATCAATGTTCGCCCTGCCGGGAAAATCCAGGGCGCCACAATCAGGAGCAGCAGCAACACCCGCACCAGAATAGCCGGCACAATTACCAGTGGTTTGAGGCGCCGGGCTTTGGAGGCGAGTTTGCCGCCGGGGAACATGGCTGCGGGCAGCGCCAGGTTAGCCAGGGCGCTAAGCACACCAATCTCGCCGCGCGTCGCCCCCAATTCGACAAGGTAAATGGACTGATAAGCCCCCAGGATGGACTCGCCGATATTCGCGAACATGCCATCCCAAATGAGCCAGCGCAGCGACCGCCGGGCGCGCGAACCCAGTTGCATGGTCCAACGACCCCCGGCGAGCATTAGCCGCGTAAGCCGCTCCCAGCGGAAAAACGACGTCGTAATCCACCCCAGGCGCGGACCGCCCGAGGGCAGGTGCGAAAAAGCTTTCATCCGAGCTGCACGAAATCCTCAGCAGGCAACACAAATACGGTCGCGCGATGCTGCCCAGGCTCAGGCTCCTGCGTGTATTGCGTGAGAATGGTGAAGACCTGAGGCACCTGTTCTGCCTCCACTCCGATGAGCAGGGTCACATTGCCCCGGCGCAAAAAGCCTCCGGTACTGGCAACGCGTGTCACCCGGAATTGTTGTTCCACCAACGCATCCGATACTGCCAGCGAATCGGCATCTTTGATAATCGCTACTATCAATTTCATCATTGCACCTCACAGCTGCGCAAAGTGTTCAACAGGAACAACGAAAACCGAAGCGCCGCCAACATGTGCCTCAATCATCATTGGGTAGCCCGGCGCCATACCCATCTCCACGCCCATGGGCATGAAACGCGTACGGCGGGGACAATACTTGCGCACCACAGCGAAAAACTCCTGCAAACGCTCATCTGCGGTACCCACTAATAACGTCACCAACGAATCGTGCAAGAAGCCACCTACAGCATCCAATGTCGTCGCCTGAAAGCCCTTTGCCCCGAGCGCCTGGATCAGCTTTCGCGACTGGCTACCATCCACAATCGTAATTGCCAGACGATTTACGGCTGCCTCGCCCATTCGTGCCTCCCTTTTCCAGCGTGTAATCTGCTGAAGGCCATGCCCTCACCCTCAAGCACCCCGCGAACCACGGTTGCGCAGATACCTTACCTTGATTATAATCAGTTTGGGAGAATGGCAAAGTAAACAGACAAAGGAAGTCAGGAGGCTCGTATTGAGTACCAACAAAGAGGATCCAGCGCGCATTCAACCCGGTGAACTCGTGCTGCTATCCGGGCGCGACCGGCGCGAGTTTCTGGTTGCCATGCAACCCGGTGCGCAATTCCAAACCCACCGTGGCTATATCAACCACGATGATATGATCGGCAGCCTGTGGGGCAGTGTGGTGAAGACCCATCTGGATTATGCCTATATGCTGCTGCCGCCCTCGCTGGAACAACTCATCCGTGGGGTCCGGAGAACCACGCAGATTGTCTACCCCAAGGACATCGGCTACATCATCATGAAGATGAATATCGGACCGGGGAGCAGCGTGGTGGAAGCCGGGACCGGCAGCGGTGGATTGACGCTGGCGTTGGCGCGCATGGTCATGCCCACCGGTCATATCTATACGTATGAAAGCCGCCCAGAAATGCTGGAGCTCGCACAGAAGAATCTCGCGCGCCTGGGTTTGGAGCCTTATGTGACCTTTACCCAACGCGATATCGCCGAAGGATTCAACGAGCGCCACGCTGACGCGGTATTTCTGGATGTGCGCGAGCCTTGGGACTATCTGACGCAAGTCCACGCCGCACTCAAGGGCGGGGGCTTTTTCGGCGCTCTGGTGCCAACAACCAATCAGGTCTCTGACCTGCTCGCCGCGCTCGCGCAACACCCCTTTGGTTTCATCCAGGTGGATGAGTTGTTGTTGCGTTCATACAAAGCGGTGCCGGCGCGCCTGCGCCCCATGGACCGCATGGTCGCACACACCGGTTACCTGATCTTCGCGCGCGCCTTACTGGCGGAGGAGCCCAACGACACATGAAGCACCTGCCCTGGCTGGGGTTAATCAAAGTCCTGCTCATGCTCGCGATGAGCGCTGGCAGCCTGGTTGCCTGTGACGCCACGCCCCCAACCCTCCAGCCCGAGGCGCCTGTGAACACCCCCGCGCCGACGCCCACACCCACGCCGGCAGTCGAACGCATCATCACCATCTGGCACGATTGGCCCGGCGACTACGAAGAAGCCTACAAGCTTGTCGCCGAGGAATACCACGCCGCCCACCCCGAGGTGCACATTGAGCTGGTCAAGACGGAGAAGCTGAGCACCGCCCTGAGTACCGAGCTTCCCCCTGGTGAAGGTCCGGATATTGTGCGATGGCAGCAGAACCAGATAGGTCCGGCAGCATTGAGGGGTCTCATTGCACCCCTCGACGCCTTCATCACCCGTGAGACTCTGGAGCAGACCTTTGAGCCGGCTGCAGCACAAGCCATGCTCTGGAAGAATCAAATCTGGGGCACTCCAGAGATGCAAGACGGCATCGCCCTCATTTACAACCGGAGCATGCTCAGCCTGGAGGATTTACCCGCACCGGACGACTTCGAGGGCTTGTTGGAGAAAGCGCTGGCATTCCGCCAGGCGCACCCCGACAAATATTACCTGTGCAACCAGGGCTTGGGACGCCCCGATGCCTATCACATCGCCCCCATCTTCCTGGGTTTCGGTTTACAGACCTATGGGGGCTTTGTGGATGAGCAAGGTATAGCTAATCTGAATTTACCAGAAGCCTATGCCGCCGCCGAATGGATCCAAGCCTTCAGCGCCGTCGAACCCGCCATCACGGGACCGGGCATCTGCCAGGCGATGTTCATCGAGGGACAGACCCCTATCTGGTGGACCGGACCGCGCGCGATACGCTCACTGCAAGAAGCAGGGATGGACTTTGGCATTGCGCCCATGGGCAGTCCATTCGTGGATGTGCGCCTCTTTATGCTCACGCAGATTGCTGTGGACCGGGGAAATGCAGCCGCGGCCTTCGCCGTGATGCAGTATTTCAGCAGCGCTGAGGTGCAGAAACAGCTCACGTTGCGCAACGGCATCATTCCCGCCAACAGTGAGGCGCTGGCTTCACCCGAGGTGCGCGCCCTGAGAACGGTGGCGTCGTTTGGGGCAGCTTTGCATTTGGGCACGCCCATGCCCAATCATCCCTATGCCGATTGCCCTTGGGGACCGGTCGGGGATGCCGTGACAAGCATCTGGAATGGGGTCCTCAGCCCATCGCTGGCGCTGGAGCAAGCTCAGGCAAGCCTGGAAGCTTGCATTCGATCTATTGGAAAATAATTGACATCCCTATGAAAGCTGCTATGATGGTTTTGCTTAAGGACTAGGGGCGAAATTATGGATAGCCTGCGCGCGCAAAGACCCATTTATACAATCCTAATCACCATCATTCTAGCGACCCTTCCCTGCTATTGTCTGGGGTTCATCGCTTTGAGCTTGCGTCCCGGCGACCGCTCCAATGTCGTACCCACGGCAACGTCCACCCCAGCGCCCCTGCCCAGTGAGACACCGTATGTGGTCGGTCCCGGCACGACGACTCCGCGCCCCATGCAACCCACGCCGACCCAATGGTTCCCGCCCACGTTCACGCCGACTGCTACGGCTACGCAAACGCCTACCCCCACGAATACGCCGACGGCGACAGCGACGGCGACGCTCACGCCCACACCCACAGAGACGACCACGCCCACACCCACATCCACCGTGACGCCAACCGCCACGCCGACGCCCACAGTGACGCCCTCTCCTACGGTCACACCAACAGAAACTCTGACTCCGACGCCGACGCTGACGGCAACGCCCACCATCACCGCTACCGAGGTCATCACGCCGCCCGCGCCATGAAAGAGCGTTTATGCTGATGACCTGGTTGTTCCGATCCTTGCCTGGGATGGCGCTGAAACCTAACCGACCTTCAATTGCGGTGGTCTTTTTCCCCACCTGTTTTGCAGCGCTGGATTGAGCCTCGAATACCACCACGCGTGAAAGGAGCTACTTGAACACCCTCGAACTGATACAACAACTGAGCGAAGCCACGGGTCCTTCAGGGCGCGAGACGCCAGTCAGTGATGTGATTCGTTCCCTTTGGGAGCCTCTGAGTGACGAGTTGCGCACCGACGCCATGGGCAATCTCATCGCGTTGCAACGCGGCAACGGAACCGAACCGCGTCCAGCGTTGATGGGCGCCGCACACATGGATGAAGTTGCCCTCATCGTCACCAGCATCGAGAAAGGCTTCCTGCACATTCACCGCATCGGCGGCGCCGACCGGCGTGTGCTTTTGGGGCTGGAAGTGATTGTGCATGGCAAAGAGGACCTGCCGGGCATCATCGGCACGCGCCCGCCCCATGTGCTCAGCCCTGAAGAACGGATGCACATTGTTCCATGGGAGCGCCTCTTCGTAGATGTGGGCCTGCCCCATGAGGAGGTGGTGAAGCGCGTTCCCATCGGTTCGCCAATCTCCATCCGCCGCCCGCTCATCAGTCTGAAGAACAAACTGGTCGCCGGCAAAGCCATTGATAATCGGGCATCGGTCGCCGCACTGACCCTGGCGTTGCAGATGTTGCGCAAGCGCGAGCATGCCTGGGATTTCTACGCGGTCGCCACCGTACAGGAGGAAGTGGGGGCTAAAGGGGCGCTCACCAGCGCCTTCGGTCTGGCGCCCACGCTTGCCATCGCGATTGATGTCACCTTTGCCAAACAGAGCGATGACAGCGGCTCCGGCACATTTGCGTTTGACCGGGGACCGACCGTGGGACTCGGACCCAACTTTCACCCCCAGCTTCTCCAAAGGCTGCGGGATACCGCAAAGAGCGAGGAAATCCAGACCACTCTGGAACCCATGCCGGGGCACAGCGGCACCGATGCGTGGAGCATCCAGGTGGCGCGCGAGGGTGTTCCCTGCGGTTGCCTTTCGATTCCCGTGCGCTACATGCACCAGCCCGTGGAGACCATCGCCCTGCGCGATATCGAACGCACGGCGCGATTGTTGGCAGCCTTTACTACCGGGCTAGAAGCCGACACCTATCCGCGTTGGGAGGACGAGCTATGAACCGCGACACCCTGCTTGAGATTCTGCAAACCCTTTCAAACACCCACGGAACTTCCGGCGACGAGATTGAAGTGCGGCGCGCGCTGCGTCCCTACCTGGAAGGTCACGTAGATAGCCTGCGCGTGGATGCGATGGGTAACCTGATTGCCCATAAGCGAGGCGCCGGAACTCACGCGCTCCGTGTGTTGGTCACTGCCCACACGGATGAAGTAGGGCTGATGGTGGTAGACCACACCGGCGATGGCGGCCTCAAAGTGGAGACCACCGGCAGCATTGATGCGCGACTGCTGCCAGGGCTGGAGGTGCGCGTGGGGAAAGACGGACTCCCCGGCGTTATCGGGCTAAAAGCCATTCATCGCGCAGATGATGATGAGAGCGTCACCGCCGTCGAGCATCTGGCAGTAGATATCGGCGCGCGCGACCGGGACGAGGCGCTAGAGCTCGCTCCCATCGGCACGCGGATGACGTTTGCCACTACAGCGCATCCACTGGGCAAACTTTTCGCGGGCAAATCTTTCGACGATCGCGCCGGTTGCACCGCCCTGGTGGCGTTGCTGCAGGGCGAACCGCTGCCTTTCGACCTGTTCGGCGTTTTTACCGTGCAGGAGGAGGTGGGGTTACGCGGCGCACGGGTGGCAGGGTATACAGTCGCCCCGGATGCTGCGTTTGTCCTCGAGGGCACGATTGCAGACGACCTGCCCAAGGAAGAGGAAGGCAGCCCCACGTCACAGGTGGGCAAAGGTCCGGTGGTCACCGTCATGGATCGCTCGTATATTGCGGACCCGCGCCTGGTGCGCTATGTGGTCCAGGTCGCCGAATCCGCGGGCATTCCGTATCAGTTCAAGCAACCCGGCATCGGTGGGACTGATGCCGGCACAATCCACCTCACCCGCGAAGGGGTGCCTTCAATCACCGTGGCAATCCCCTGCCGCTACATTCACGGACCGATTTCATTACTCGATCCGCAAGACCTGGAACACACCATCGCCTTGTTACGCGCTGCCCTGGAGCAACTGACGCCGGAGGTTATCCGTCGCAGCTGATTGAGCATGTTATCGCGCGGAGAGCGCGGCGCTGGAAGCGCGGCGCTTTCAGCGCAGCACGGGGCGCCGCGCCCCGCTCACCGTTCAGCCATCACCAACATAAGGAGCAAATCGTGGATCTGGAACTGCTAACCCAACTCACTCAGGCTTTTGGCCCTCCGGGGCACGAAGAAGAAATCCGGGCTGTCATTCGGGAAATCGTCACCCCACTCGCGGATTCGGTGTGGGTTGACCCCCTGGGCAGTCTGGTGGCACTCAAAAAAGGGACCGGCGGGGGAAAGAAAATCATCCTCGCCGCCCACATGGATGAAATCGGCGTGATGGTCACCTACGTCGAGGAGAAAGGTTACCTGCGCTTCACGCGCATGGGCGGCATCAACCCGCTGGTGCACGTTGGGGG
>JAKJAC010000101.1:238-14020 GCA_022707705.1 Chloroflexota bacterium | reverse complement strand
ATACGTTTTGCTGCGATTTGGAGAAAGATTGGTCACTCAGATCTTGAACGCGCTCAGACAAGATTCGCGCTTCATTGAACTTGACGGTCGTTGGTTCTTGCGCCAACTTGCTGCCTTTCCCACTGAGGCGCAACTGGGATTCCTGGCTTGGGAGATGGTATCATTGCATGAGCCGCGATCCACTTTGGATCTTGTTCCGTTAATTCAGCCGCCGCTGACGGCCGGGGACGCAGGCCTTTTCGGCTTGTATCTGGCTCTGCGGCAACATTCAGAACTCTTCGGAAACGCCGATCCCGGCTTACGTCCCAGGTGGCGTCTTGTTGGTCCGCCACCCGGCGCTGGCACTGCGCGCAATGCCGCTTACGATCCTGCAACTTATACCGTATTGTGTATGCCAGGAGAAACCCTGGCGCCGGAACTGGTGGAGCGCCTGTGGGGTCTGGAGCTCCTGGAATCTATCCTCTAGCCGGGGCATTCTGCGCCGATCCTGTTGTATAATGGAAGTGAGGTGGGATCATGGAACTTGAAAACTTGCTGCGATTACAACGCGAAGCCATCCTGCACACGGCGACCAAATATGGCGCGTTCAACGTGCGTGTGTTCGGTTCGGTGGCTCGTGGAGAGGCTCGCGCTGACAGCGATATAGACCTCTTAGTGGAGTTGGAGCCAGGGCGTAGCTTGCTTGATTTGGGAGGTTTGTTAATGGATCTCCAGGCGCTGCTGCGCTGCAAAGTAGATGTGGTTACCGAAAACTCCCTGCGCCCTCGTGTGCGTGAACGGGTACTCCAAGAGGCGGTGCCATTGTGAGGGGCGATTTCGAGCGCCTGCAAGATGCACTGGAGGCAATCTCCAAAATCGAGGCTCAAGTTAGCAGCCCGGAAGCCTTCGTTGCTGACGAATTGCTGCAGGTATGGGTGGTTTACCATCTGCAAATTCTAGGCGAGGCTGTCAGCAAAGTATCTCTGAATCTGCGCGAGCGGTATGCTGATGTGCCCTGGAAGCAGATTGTCGGTATGCGCAACATCTTGGTGCATGACTATTTCGGTATTGATTGCGATCTCGTTTGGACCGTAGTGGAGCGCGATCTACCAACGCTCAAAGAACAAATCACTGCCATCCTACAGACATTGTCACCGGCGTAGCATGTTATGGTTTCGCTTCTGCTCACGCCACTTCAACAGATCCTCAACGCTCACTCCGATGGTTTGACTGAGCGCGAGCTAAGGCAGCAGCTTGCGGAGGCGGGTTTTCGCGCCACTCCCCCGGAGATCCGTGGCGCGCTGCATTCCCGCCCTGATCTGTTCGTTTCTCTGACGGACGGTCGCTGGCGACTCAAGAGCGTGCTTCAGGCGGAAGAAGTCGTCGTGGGTGACAGAGAGATTCCCCGTGAGCGGGGCACGATTATCACCCCGACCATCACTGAACTACCATCTCTCACGCGTTTCATAGCCTTTGATGTAGAAACCACTGGCATCCACGTTGAACGTGACCGAATCATCCAGATTTCCGCGGTGCGGATCACGAATGAGGCGCCGGTAGCGCTAACAACTGCAACCGGTGAATCGCTGCCCGCGGTCTTCAATGCCTACATCAACCTTGAGGGGCGCGAACTACCCTATGGCCTCCAGGTCAAACTTGGTTTGGACAATCACCCTGAATGGGCAGCCAAACTGGCAGAGGCCGAAGTGGAAGCTGCGGTACTGACACGCTTCCGCACCTGGGTAGGCGATTGGCCCCTGGTAGCCCATAACGCCCGTTTCGATGAGGACTTTTTGGTGCGGGCGGCGCAACGTAGCGGGTGGCAGATATCGCAACCCATTTTCGACACGATGGAACTGGCCTGCCTTGCCTGTCCCGAGCAAGCCACATTTCAGTTAGCCGTGTTAGCCAAAGCACTTGGTATTGCAGAGGGCTTGCCCGGCGGCGTGTGGGTCGAGCAGCAGGCAGCAGCTTTGGGAGTCACTGAATTCTCGTGGGGCAGCTTCCACAACGCGATTGTGGATGTGCTGGTGCTTGCCGCTCTTGTTCCGCGTCTATTAGCCCGTTTGTGCAAGCATCTTGATACACAGCCGATTCTTGCGGCTGAGTTCCAGCGTCTGTTACCCCAACTGATGGCTGCATTGGGCGTCAAATTCACTACAGAGACCGTGGCGCCGGATGAGGTGATTCCGCGCCTAATGAATGCCATCCCGACCCAAAAAGACCGTGGCTCTTCGCCGGACCTGCAGTTCACTCCCTCAATTGTGTGTAATCGCTTTGAGGCTTTGACTGCACGATCCGGACTCAAGCGCCGTCTCTCGCAATTGGAGATGGTGGAAGCAGTCAGCCGAGCATTGGCCAACGACCGATTCCTGTTGGTGGAGGCGCCGACCGGCACGGGCAAGACTTTCGCTTATCTTGTACCAGGTATCTTATGGGCGCGCATCTGCGGTGAACCGGTCGTTGTGGCTACCTATACCCGTTTGCTTCAGGATCAGATGCAGGGCGATCTAGCACGGCTGGCTGAGAGTCTGGGCGAAGAGACACCGTTTCGTATCCAGGTGCTTAAAGGAATCAATAACTATGTCTGTATGGAGCGTCTTTCGACGATCTACGCCCAGCTCAATTACGCCGCGCTTGACGCCGAAGAACGTTTTGTCTGGGCTTATCTCCTTTCGTGGTTGAGTACTGCCTCTGATGGCATGTTGGATACACTCAATTATTGGGTGCAGGAAACCTTTCCGGTTCTCAAATCGCTCCTGCCTGCGCTGCGGGCTGAACAGGGTGAATGTCCGGGTAAGGAATGCCCACTGGCGGACTTTTGTTATCACCAGCAAGCCTATCTTCGCGCTCAGAGCGCTGATCTGGTTGTGATGAATCATGCGCTTCTGCTAACGAAAGAGTGGCAGGGGATATTAGCCTTTACCCGCGTCATCATTGATGAGGCTCATAACTTGGAGGATGCCGCCACCGATGCGGCTACCGAGGAAGTTTCGTGGGAGAGTTTGCGTTATCTGATCAATCGGCTGTTGGATCCTCGCTCGGGGCAGGGGGTTCTGGTGCGCTTGCGCGCACAGATTCATGCAGCTGATGGGCAACGTCTATTATCTCTGAGTTTTCAATCCCGAAATCTCCTGGATAACCTGGTGCGCGATTTTGGTGAACGCCTGAAGCGTTATGTTGAACTCAACCATCAGGAAGTGGATCCCCGATATGGCGCCCGGGTGACGTTGGAATCTGACCCTCGCCGAGCCAATCCCGTGAGCTGGAAGCCAGTAGAGGAGAGCCGTGAGGGTCTTAGTCATGCGCTTCGCGAAGCCTCCCGACATATATTGCAGATTTTCACCTGGTTGGATTTGAATCCGTTGCCGCGTTTCAACACCCCGACGCGAAATGAGCTGTACTTCCTGGCGGATCAATTACTCAAACAAGCCGAATTGCTGGATAGTCTTTTGCGGGTGGGTTATGATCGCCTGACACAGGTGCATTGGATCGAAGTGGAACGATTGTTGCCGCCAGCAATTGGTGGAGAACATGCACCGACGAGTGTGCATCACCGTTGGGCAGTGAGACGTGCGCCTGTACGGGTGGGACCGTATTTGGAAGAGCGTCTCTATGAAGGAAAGCACACTGTGATTTTCACTTCCGCCACACTCCGTGCCGGGCGTGAAAACGCTTTTGGCTTTTTGTTGGAGCGACTAGGCTTGCGGGAGCATATCGCGAATCTGGATGCCGTGGCATTGCCCCCTGAACTGGATTATAGTCGTGCTTTATTTGGGGTGGCCCGTTATCTGCGCGCCGATGCGCGTCCCGAAGAAATCAAGAACTTTGTGGAAGAAGTAAGCCAGGAATTGGGTTGGTTCTATCGCTTTACCGGTGGCAATGGGCTGACCCTTTTCACGGCACGTGACCGCATGACGCAGGTTTACACGGAACTTGAGGCTATATTGGGCGAGCATAGTATCCCGGTGTGGGCGCCGGGGTTGACTGGTAGCCGATACGCCGTGCTTGATGAACTTAAGACACGGCCCGGCTCTGTGGCGCTAGGTCTGAAGAGCTTCTGGGAAGGTGTGGATGTGCCTGGCCCGAATGTCTCTTACGTGATCATGGAGAAATTGCCTTTTCCGTTGCTTGGTGATCCGATAATCCGTGCTCGGGCGGCAGAAGTGCGTGCCCGGGGTGGACACGAATTCATGGATTACTTGCTGCCATTGATGTTGGTGGATTTCCAACAGGGCTTTGGCAGGCTGATACGCGACGAGAAGGACATAGGTGTGGTCCTTCTGCTCGATAAGCGTGCGTGGACGCGGGACTATTTCCGCGAGGTTCTGGCTTCCCTGCCGGGCACAGATGTGGACAAAGGCCCGCCGTTGCTGCATGAAGCACTCACAGATGAGCAACAGCGATCTCGCCGTGCCGTTTACGCGGCCATCGCCATGCATATGTCTCAGGCGCCGCCAGAATGGCGTATTGACCTGGAGCGGATGCAGGCACTTTTGGCGTTAGTACCGGAGGAATTGCTCACTGGTCTTGAGCAACTTCTACGTTCACTCACATTGCCGTCTCTTCTCACGCCAGAGGAACTCGCTACACTGTGGGCAGTGGTGATGGAGGCGCTGGGTAAGTTGTTCGGTTTCGATAAATGGCGCGTCCCACAGCAGGAAGCTGCAGTCCGCGCTATGCTTACCGGACAGGATACCCTGGTCGTTTTGCCCACTGGTTCAGGCAAGTCTCTCACCTTCCAACTGCCAGCCCTGTTGCGTGAGGGTACTACACTGGTCTTCTCACCGTTGAAGGCGCTGATGAAGGATCAAGTCGACAAACTACTGGACCGTGGTTTGGGTCTAGCCGCCCGGGTGGATAGCAGTCAATCAGCGGAAGAGCAGGAACGTGTGTTCCAACGTATGCAGGAAGGCAGCGTGAGGCTGGTTTACATCGCACCGGAGCGCATCCGCGACCCACGTCTTTTAGCGGCGCTGCGTAGTGCACGGCGCATCGTGCAGGTGGTAGTGGATGAAGCGCATTGTGTCCATTTGTGGGGGCAAAGCTTCCGCCCGGATTTTCTGTATATTCATCGCCTGGTGGAGGCTATTACCCAGACACAGGGACGACGCCCACCCGTAGCTGCGTTGACGGCAACCGCTACGCCCCGCGTCAAGGCGGCGATTGTCGAGCGTTTAGCCTTGTTGCCCGATCATGTCGAAATCGTGGGTAACCCCAATCGTCCAGAATTACGTTTTCTCGTTTACAACAAAAACACTACGCCGCCAATAAGGACGATGCGCGACAAGTTACGCATTTTGCTGCGGATTCTGCGTTCCGCTGACAGGCGCAATGAGAGTGTTATTGTCTATGTCAATACAACCCGCGAGGCCGAACGTCTGGCCCGGCGCCTAGAAGCGGCAGGTTTGGAAGCACGTTTCTACCATGGTCGCATGGACGATCAGTCTCGCCGCGAGGTGCAGGATCTCTTTCTCGATGGGCAGGTGCGCACCATTGTGGCAACCAAAGCCTTTGGCATGGGTGTGGATAAACCCGATATCCGTTATGTAATCCATTATCAGATGCCTGGTGATGTAGAATCCTATTTCCAGGAAGCGGGGCGCGCCGGACGTGACGGCCAGGTGAGTTATTGCGTGTTGCTTTATCATCCGGACGATGTCTGGATCCATGAGAATTTCTTCATTCCCCACAGTTTGCCCAACATCGAAGAGGTTGCCAACGTGTTGGCCTGGCTACGGCGACGCCTGAGCCATAACGTGCACGGCGAGCGGACCATGCTCTACGTTGATCCCATAGAGATGACGGAAGACCTGGGCTTCGACGAAGAGCGTGCCTTGGGCATTCATCTGCATGTCCTGGAGACGTTGGGCTTAATCCACCGTGGAGTGGATGTGACACTCAGGGCCAGCGCACGTTTGGTTTCAACGCCTGAGTTGATTGGGCATGCTCTTGCTGGACTGGCGCCGAGTGCAGTTGGTGAAGCCGTGTTGCGTGTGCTGACCAAGCAGGGAGTTCAGAGTATTGCACGGACGGAGCTACAACTGGTGAAAGGTGCGCAGGCGGAAGGTTTGGATCCGTTGGCTCTGGATGATGCTCTTTATCGTCTGGCGCTTAATGGGCACCTCATTTATCGCCCCTTTGCTCGCGCTTTCACGCTGGAAATCGAGCCCTTGTTGAGGGCGGGCACCCCGCTTACCTTCGATACCGAGGCGTTGAAGCAAGTAAGCGCCGAGCTTCGAGCTAATCTGGTTGCAATGCGCCATTATGCAGAGGATTTGCGGGTAGGGGATTGCCTGCGTGCCACTCTACTGCGCCATTTCGATGCAGGGAAGCCTGCCACGCCTGCTCGTGAGTGCTGCTCGCTATGTGATGTGAATCTGGATGTGCCATGGGCCACCGAACCAGTGTATGAAGACTTAACTGATCCGGCGCGCTACCAGGACGCCAAATTCGCTGCGCTCAAAGCCGTGGCCTGGAATGCTGAACTGGCTACGGTAAAAAGTCGCGCGCCGTATGGTGTCTCAACCCTTGTCTACATTTTGCTGGGTAACGATTTCATGGCGACACGTCACGAGGAGGATCCTGAACGCAAGCGCTGGCGCCGGCAGGTTATTGTTTCTGGAGAGCACTTTGGTGTGCTAGAGGGTATCACTGGGGGCAAGGATACTATCGCTACGTTGTTGGAGGAATTGCGGCGTGATGGTTTTGTTGAAGAGGTTCGCCGGGAATGGGAGGGTGGAAGCTATACCTATCTGGGACCTACGACTTTGGGACACGAACGACTTGGCTCTGGGCGGCTGTTTGAGGGTTAGCAGGCGTGCGATTTGGATTCAGAGGAATCGGGATTGTGGTAGATAGGCGGTGGTGATGATTCGGCGATTTTGGCACCATTGTTGTTGGGTGTTACTCACATGAGCGAATATCAGTATTACGAATTCCAGGCGCTTGATCGTCCGCTCACGCGCGAGGAGCAAGAAGCCGTGGCGAGTCTTTCCAGCCGGGTGCAACCACATCCCCGGCGGGCGGTTTTTGTGTACAACTACAGTGACTTCCGTGGCAACGCAGAGCAGGTGCTGGCGAAGTATTACGACGCCATGTTCTACCTGGCGAACTGGGGCAGTCGGCATTTGCTGTTCCGTTTCCCCGCCGCACTGGTGGATGCGGCAGCAATGGCGCAGTACAGCGTCGAATCCACAAGTCGTCATCCGCCTAGAGCTATCACCGTAGAAACGATGGATGAGTATGTCGTGTTGGGTATTCGTCTGGATGAAGAAGAGGGTTTTGGCTGGGTGGATGGCGAGGGCTGGCTGGACCGGTTGTTGGACTTGCGGGAGGGGTTGCTGCAGCGCGATTATCGTGTGCTCTATCTGGCGTGGCTCAAGGGTATTACTTTGGACCCCACCATGGATAGGGAAGCCCTGGAACCGCCCGTGCCGCCCGGTCTCAATGAACTATCACCAGCGCTTCGGACGTTTGTCGAGCTGTTTGGCGTTGATGCGAACTTGCTCGGTGTCGCTGCCGAACACAGCGCGGCTTTGAAGATGGGAGCGGTAGATGAAGCCCAGTTGCGGCGGACCATAGCGAGCCTTCCGGTGGCAGAGAAAGACGCTTTCCTGCTCCGTCTGCTGCAGGATGAACCGCGATTGTCGTTATCACTGCGGCAACGGTTGGGATTGATGGAATCGCCGTTGTCAGCGGATGTTGTACCACGTCGCACTGCGGGCGAGTTGCGCGAAGCGGTGGACTTCGGGGCGAAAGATCGTTAGCCTGGCGCCGCTGTTGACTGCCGGTATCTCCGCAGGAGCGTGGCGAGAATAGCGGCGATATTCCAGGCGTCATCGCCGCCGCGATGGTGGGTGCCTTCGAGCGGGAGTTGTAGGCGGGCGAGTGCTTGCGCCATGCCGACTTCTCGCGGCAGGGTGTGTGTAACGGCAAAAAGTGTCTTCACGTTGAGGTGACCTCGCCCAAAGGGGTAGGGGAGGTCTTTGCGTTGGCATTCCACCTCGAATTGCCCCCGGTCGTAGTCTCCGTAGCTGGCCCACAGCCGTTGCCTGGCTTTGTATTCATCTCGGAGGATTTCGCAGGCGGTGCGGAGCGGCACACCTTGCTCCACCTGCGCTTGGGTGAGGGTGGTTAGCGCCGTGCAAAAGGGGCTGATGGTGGATTGTTCGGGGCGCACGAGAATACTGCGCTGCTCACGGCGGTCCAGCGTGGCTACATCCAGCACGCATAGACCGATTTCGATAATCTCGCTGCTTTGCCCCGGCGGGGGATCTCCCTCCCAGCATGTCGCTTCCACATCAATGACCAGGATTGCATCCAGTCGCTTTGCCATGGGTATCCTTTCCTGTGACCGGTTGTATCACAGTCCCTCCACCATCTCCTGCACCCGGGAGGCATTGGGATGCAGATAACGTGTCGTTGTCACCACATTGGTGTGTCCCAACAGGCTTGCCAGTGTAGCCACATCGCCGCCATTCTGCAGAAAACGCGTAGCGAATGTGTGTCGCAGCGTGTGGGGCGTTACCGTTTTTTGGATGCCAGCGCGCCGACTGGCCTCGGTAATCAAGCGCTGTATATCACGCGCACCTAGCGGTTGCCACGAGCGGCTGATGAAGAGCACCTCGGTTTGTGCCATTTTGGGGCGCACCTCCAGGTAGGCCCGCAAGGCGGCGCGCGCCTCCTTGGCCAGCGCCACGGTACGCTCCTTCTTGCCTTTGCCCTGACGCACCAACAGCGAACCGGAACGGTCGTTGAGCGTCACATCATCCAGTTTCAGCGCCAGGGTCTCGCTCAAACGCAGCCCTGCCCGCGCCAGGAGGTTGAGCAAAGCGATATTGCGCAGATCCTGCCAATCATGACCCTCAACGGCGGCAAGCAGACGCCCTAACTCGCGACCATCCAGCGCCTCGATCGCGGGCTTCACCTGCTTCACCCCTTTGACTTTCACATTCCGTCCCATGGAGCGCAGTAAGCCCCGCAACGGCGCCAGGCGGAGATTGACTGTCGCTGCTTTGTGCCCCTGAGCCACCAGGTGGTTGCGGTACTCGCGGAGCTCCTCGGCTGTGAGTAGAGCCGGCTCCGGTAACGCATCATAGGTCGCCTGATACCAGGTCGCAAATTCCGCCAGCGCGTCGGTGTAGCGCCGTCGGGTGATGCCTTCATACTCGTCCAGGAAGCTCGTCACGCACGATTGCCAATCAGTTGATAGCACTTCAACCCTCCCCAAAACCTTTTACGACGTTTTTCGCTTGCGATAACGACCCCTAAAAAGCCCGTATTGAGCCTATATAGGGGTATGCCGCACCACACAAGATGTATTTTGCGGTTTGGTTTTACGTCTTAATTGTACGCCGTATATGCAAGATTGTCAACTGCTTGTAGGTGGTGCGCGAGTGACTGGCGATGGTCGTGTGAAATAAAGCCACAGTTGAGTCTCCAATTCTGGAGCCTGGGGTGGGGCGGCCTGCCGAGGGTTTATTGCAGCAGGTGTTGCAATAGATTCCTGCGAAGCAGTCCTAACAACATCAATGGCGCTGTGCTTGATTAAGCGCAGCGCCATTCTATCGCTTTGAAAAGCCCGATATCACACAGGTACGGGAATATAGACCTGAGGTGGACGTACTTTTAGGTTAAGGGGGTGCGATTTCAAGCGCACAAATACAACTGGCTGCTCTTGCTCAGCTTGCTCTGCCAACAGGTCGAAGTTATAACGGCTCAGTTCCGGATCATCATCGGGCAACAACACTAGCCTGAAATCAGCAGGTAGCCGATCCAGAACCTGCGGTTGATCCAGGATGAAACGCATCACGGATGCAACCAGCTCCAGATTGCGATCAACCACTGAATCTTTCATTTCAACTACTCCTTAAATCATTCACAATAGCGGTGGAAGTTAGTCCGTAAATCGTTTTGCGCATAGATCAGGGCTTCGCCGAAGTCGCGGACCGGCATGGCCTGTTTCTCTTGTGAGCCATCCGGTTTGAGAACATCACAATGCGCAAAACCGTGTGCTGTATCATAACGCACCACAGGATACCAGTGCTCATCAATCCAACATTCCAGTTGGACAACAAAAGCAATTACCTGGCCGCGATCCCGGGTAAAGCGCACTCGCAGCGCAGCCTCACGTTCCAAAAGAAATCGAAACGACGTTTCCTGTACCAACCGAGTACCCTGATCTCAAGTCTATTTACATTATATCATATATGGGGAGATTGCGGTGGAAAAGCTGGGAAGCTAAACCCTCAGCAGGCCACAAACTGTCGCTGGAGCAGACGGGCAGTCTGTTCAGCGATCTGTATGACTGTGCCTTGATAACGAGTTCGTAGTACCAGCGTTGGGATATGGTTATGCTTTGACGGTTGGGGTAGAAGGTGTTGTAGTGCTGGAGCGGCAAAAGCGCACCGCGGTAGTGTATTGTGATGAGACGGCGTGGCGTGTTGGCGGAAAGCTGCAACGGCTGCACATTGCTAACGGCGATTGTCACCTGTGGCCAGCAAGAGCAATCTCTTTGCCTATTGGCCAGTTTTTTCAGTTTTTGACCGACTACAATCTTCTTCCCTAAATCCTCAATACCTGGCGACTTCTTCACAAAATGAATTGACTTTTGCACATTTTTTATGGTATAATGTACTTGATTAGATTAGATTCTATCTAACCTAACTTCGATCTCCCGCTACCTCGAAATAGTATCTTATTCTGTACCTTAAGCGATATTGGCTTTGGAGGTTGCTGTTATGAAACGAACCCAGATGGCTTTGCGAACCTGTTGCTCCATTGTATTGATACTGGTGACGTTGTTACAGAGCGTGCCAGCAATACCCGCGCAATCACAGCCGTTAGTTGTCGCAGATGTGACGCCGTTATCCATAGAAGATATGCCAGCGGTAGCTCCTGCTTCATCGCTAGCAGTTGTGGCAGAGCGGCAGGTGGACGCCCAAAAAGCACATGTGGAACCGACACCCGTCGTGATGGGAACGCCGTTGTCGGCGGGGACGGCGAAGCGCGATTTGCAATTACGAGACGGCAAATCGGTTGCTGTTAATTCAAGAGGGCAGACTCCGGATTCGATGTTAACGCATTTTAAACCTCGCATCTATCTTCCTATGATCACCAGCGATTATGTCGTTCCACTCAAAGAATTGGCTTTACATCCAGATATTTGGATGAAAGCCACAGCTACTTGGCCCATTCATACTTTGATTGATATCTCAGAGGAGAACCTGTTCGCGACAGTCTATTATCCCCCGTCATGGAGCAAGACCCTACAAAGCAACGGAATCAAATTAACCACGACTGGAAGTCAAATCACGGTAAAGGCAGAATATGTCAAAGATTTAGAGCTCATGACTTCGCCTACACCTCACGCAGATATTTTGCATTACCAACAGAGCGGTTACCAGGTTAGTGAAGTCATAGTTAAAGGTCTCCGAGCTTGGCAGATTATGCCAGTCACAGCAAACGCAGATTTCTGCCAAAAAGTGATTGTAGCCTTGCCAAACGCCTGGGTACATTTCCAGCTTGGCTCAGATAATAAGGGAGAACAAATTTGTGCCGGTGACCGGGAATTTGAGTTAGTGTTGTCTTCTATTCAAATGCGGGCTGGAGATGCTTTGGCAGAACTTGAGTCAGAATATGATTTCTCAAATCAAGCTGCTAATCAGATCCAGTGGATTAGCTACAACCGGCAGGCGGCGTATGGCTATTGTGCTCAGTGGTGGTCAACCTGTAACAATAGCGATGGGTACTGTGCACCGGGGGGAGATGGGATGCACTTTATCTCTCACGCTCTTTGTGATGGTGGTTTTCCGATTCACTGGTGTGCGAATCCGCAACAAGGCCATAGTGATATCCGAGTTATTAATACCGTAGCCAATCGCGATTATGTAAAAAGCTTCCCAGATGTTTACAGTACATCAGCCGGCAACATGCAAGTTGGAGATGTTATCTATATTGGCAAGGGAGCATGTTGGGGATGGGGAGGCATGGTAGTTGGCATGCAAGATGGGACTCCTTATATTGCAACTCACAGTAACAGTCATTGGTATCGATATGATCTTTCTTATAGTACTTGTGGGCGACCGGCCACATACGATTTTGTTCACATTGACGCTACCACTGATCATCCTGCGGATCCAAAGATCAACAGCGGGCTCAGCCTCAATCCTAATCCTCAACTGGTAGGGCGGGACGTTACAGCATCATTCAATGTCTACAACTACGGCGGACAAAGCATCAACCTATCACTGCGCGTCACTACTAATGGCGGAGGAGACTTTGATACTGTGAGTTGCAACCTACCCGCGGGTGGGAATTGTAGTTACAGCCGGAGCCGCATCTTTTCAACGGTAGGTACCTATTACGCGTGTGCGCAGATGAATACTGGAAGTGGCTGGCAGAACATTCCACAGGCTAGCGGCGGTACGACATGTCTATATCTCGGTACCTTAGCTCATGACACAACCGATGTGCGCCTGGACAGTCATCTTCAAGTTACGCCTAGCCAACTAGACTCCGGTGGATCGGTGCGAGCAACCTTTACGGCTAAAAACACATCAAGTGTAGAGCTTACAGAGAATTTTCGGGCACAGGTCTTCAATGGTACGGCTTTCGCTGATAGCGGATCTCAGGTTTTGTCCGCTGGTAACTCCTATCCGTATGATAAGAACCAGGTATTCAATGCTCCTGGAGTATATCAAGTTGTTGCCCAGCATTATGTAAAAAACGAATGGGTAGCTTTATGGGGCGCTGATACCTGGATAGGTAGCCGGATTGTGCGCGTCCTTGCACCCGCACCTCCACCAACCGCACAAAACAAGGGAATGCCGCATACGTGCGGCTACGCTGGGGAGCCAGTTAACACCTCGACTGGCAACTACTTCTACGATTTCACCGATTTGAGTGAGCCTACACCGGGCTTGACGCTGGCGGCTACGCGCTGGTACAACTCGCTGGATGCTAATACGACGAATGGCCCATTCGGCTATGGTACGTCATGGACATACAATATGACAGCGACACTACGCAGTGATAAATCTGCGCTGGTACGATTGGCTGATGGACACCTGGCGTACTTTATTGGCGATGTGAATCCCGATGATCCCTTCAACCTGGATGGTGTGTACCAGGGCCAGGGACTTGATGCCAGCAGTACATTAACGCGCAGTGGCAATACGGCGCTCCTGACCACGCCAGATCAAATGCGTTATTACTTCGACGCTTCTGGTCGGCTCGTACGCGTGACGCATCCCAATCCGGCTGAGATCTTGGTTATTTACGATGGGGCATTGCCGACTCAACTGGTACATTCAACAGGTGTGACCTATACGCTTACTTATAGCGGTTCATTGCTAAACGGGATTGTTTCGAGCAGTGGGCGGGTAGTAACCTATACTTACTCCACAACTGGCGATTTGGTCGAAGTGATCCGCTCTGATGGCTCAAACTATAGCTATGTCTATGATGAGAACCACCGTTTGACTGAGGCACGGGATCCCAATGGTAATGCTTTCGTGCGTAACATTTACGACACTGAGGGGCGCGTCGTGCGCCAGTACGATCAATCCGGCCAGGAAAGCGCCTTCACCTATGGTGCGCAGATTACTGCCCCGCGTGTGTATACGGATGCGCTGGGGAATGCTCTGACGCATATCTACGATAGCAATTACTATCTGGTCCGCGAGGTGGATGGACTGGGACACACCACGGTTTACACCCGTGATGTAGCGGGTAATGTGTTGGCGCGCCGTGATAAAGATGGCTCGATCTGGCGTTATACCTATGACGCCCAAGGTAATC
>JAKJAC010000101.1:0-228 GCA_022707705.1 Chloroflexota bacterium | reverse complement strand
TTATGAATATGATGTACAGAATCGCCTGGTGCGCACCACAGATTCTTTGGGGCATCACCGTGAATTTGCGTATGATGCCGCAGGTAACCTGATTTGGGAACGCGACGAGGTCGGTGCAGAAACCCGATATGCGACCAATGATCTCGGTTTGCGAACGGCAATTACCGATACCCTTGGCTATGTGACACGCATGGATTACGATACGCTGGGCAACCAGACCGTGTACAC
>JAKJAC010000100.1 GCA_022707705.1 Chloroflexota bacterium | reverse complement strand
CAGCTTTGATGTTGCACAGGCCACCGCCAACTTCCCCGGTCCGTTTTCCAGCGCGGTTGAGTCCTTCGAGGCTATCTCCAGAAGCGGTGCAGAGCTGGTCGAGCTAACCTCACTGCGCTACAGCGTTGGACCACGGGTGTTGCTGACGCTGCTGGAGATGGAAAGCGGCTGGCTTTCGAACCCCGCCCCTTCAGCAACGGCGCTGCTGTATCCTATGGGATATCAAGCAAGCGGATATGATGGACTGGGGCGCCAATTGGCTTGGGCAGCGGATAACCTCAACGTGGGCTTCTACGGTTGGCTGGAGGAAAGCATGTGGAGCTATCCGCTCGCCGATGGCAGTCATGTAGAAGTCGCTCTGAATGCCAATGCAGGCACGGTTGCCGTGCAGCGCTTCCTGGCACTGCACGCGCCCAGTTATGAGATTTTGCTTCAGCGTCTTGAGACTTTTCGCGCTACATACCAGCAGCTGTGGGGTGACCCATTTGACTACGCTGTAGAGCCGCTGTTGCCCGCCACCCTCCAGGCGCCAACGCTCTCTCTACCGTGGTCTGTAAAAGAAACCTGGTATTTGACAGGTGGACCGCATGGCGGTTGGGGTTCAGGGAGCTCATGGGCGGCGGTGGATTTCGTGACCGGCGAGCGCTATTTAGGCTGCGCAATGAGCCAGCAATGGGTAACCGCGGCGATAGCCGGCACGGTGGTATTCAGCGACCAGGGAATGGTGTTCCAAGACCTCGACGAGGATGGTTTTGTGGGCAGCGGCTGGACGCTGCTCTATATGCACATGGGTTCCGATGGACGCGTAGCCGTAGGGACGCAACTGACTCCAGGCGACCCGGTAGGGCACCCATCGTGTGAGGGTGGTTACTCAGATGCCTCGCACCTGCACCTCGCCCGGCGTTACAATGGCGTCTGGATTGCCGCCCAACATCCCCGTTGGCCATTGGTTCTGGGAGGCTGGAGCGCCGGCAACGGCACAGCAGAGTATGAAGGCACACTAACCCGGGAAAGCGCAGTGAAAGTCGCTGCAGAAACGTGGGCGGAACTCAACGCCATCTCACATTGAGAAGGTGATGCCAACAAGCCACCCAACCCCGGCGCGACACTGGCTGTCGCGCCGGGTCTCTATTTCGCCATCCCGTTTGGGATGCAACCGGCGAAATGGTATTGCGTAATAATAGCTACAATGGTAGCTAGCTACAACTACCCTGTGCAAGACTGAGAACGGACCCGGTGTTGTAGCGCAATGGTACAGTACATTTGACAAGGAGGCGCATCATGGAAGAACGACCCGGTTGTCTGGTGGGGCTGTTCAAATTGGCTTTTCTGAATGCAATTTTCGATTGGCTCCAAGAACGTTTCGGTTTTGGGCGTGGGCTTTCCTGCTCAGGCATCGGATGTGGAGTGATTCTGATGATTATCTTCGTGATTCTGGTGTGCTCAACCTGCACCGGCACGGATTGGACCAGTCTATTCTGATTCCAGGCTCTGGCATAGAGTGACTTTCGCTCACAGGGGGTTCTGCAGTGGGGACACCTGCCCACAGCAGAACCCCTTTTCTCTGTTCTAGCCGCACGGCGCCGCAAACACGAACACGCAGGACAATACTGATCGGTTACCGCGAAATGCTATTTTTGACTTTTTCAAGGGCGGACCTATACTTGAAACATGTGAGAGCCAAGAGGGGGTCTTATGCCTGTCTGTCTAGGCCTCGCCGCTGCCAATGGGAACTTGACCGCTCGCGCACACCAAATCGAAGCGCTACTAGCCAAGTATGGCGTAACGGTCTTTGACTGGACTGCAAACACACTTTGCGGTCTCGTCGAACTGGGCGATGCACTGGACTGTGTCCTGGAGTTGCATTCCCAGGCCTCAGTATTCGGTATCATGCCAGGAATAGCGCTGCACGCAAGCCCTTATGAACGCCTGGGACACCGCGCCATTGGTGCCGGGATAACCCGAACCCATCATGTCGCCAAAGCAGCCCGCGCGGGCGAGATTCTGATGACTGAGGAGTACACAGCGGCATTTTCATTCCCCCCCGAAGCCAAAGCTCAACCGCTGGGCAAACACATGCTCACGGACCTGGCTCCACCGACGACACTCTACCGGCTCCAACATCCCGGGCTGAAAGAGCAGAGTTTTCCGCCCCTGCGTTCATTATCATATTATCCCAATAATCTGCGCGCGCAGTCCACCCCATTTGTGGGACGCAGACAAGAGCTCAATGAGATCGTCACCCGATTGCGCAATCCAGATACACGCCTGCTGACTTTGACCGGACCTGGAGGTATCGGCAAAACCCGCCTGGCAATGCAGGTTGCAGCCGAGATGACACATGAGTTTCCTCACGGAGTGTTTTTGATTCCATGCGAAACTCTGGCTTCCGTCGCTTTCCTACCCTCTGCAATCGAAGCAGCAATGCGCCTACCGACCAGTGGACGCATGGACCCACGCACCCAGCTGCTCAATCAACTACAGCGACGCACCGCACTGCTAGTTCTCGATAACTATGAATCGCTATTGCCGGATATCACCTTGCTGGTAGACATCATCAAAACCACGCCAAAGGTCAAAATACTGCTGACGACCCGCGAGTCGCTCAATCTGGCTGCAGAACAAATCTATCCGCTGGGCGGTCTCAGATATCCACACAGCCAATCCCATGAAGAAGTAAACAACTTTGAGAACTTCGATGCGGTGGAACTCTTCTTCCTCACCGCCCTGAGGACCGATCAGTTATTTGCGGTCACAGAAAGCACCCGCGACGCGGTTATTGCCATTTGTGAATACCTGGAAGGGTTACCCTTAGGACTGGAACTGGCGGGAACAGCCATCTCGGTATTATCCTGCTATGAGATTGCGAATAAAATGGCGCAAGGGCTTCGATTTCTGGAGGCAGTGCACCTTCCGCCGCGTCACCGCAGTGTGCACGCAGCTTTCGAACTCACCTGGCAGCAACTCTCACCCTCAGAGCAGTCCACGTTCGCGCGGTGCACGGTGTTTCATGGATCATTTTCCGCAACTGCAGCACAAGAAGTCGCAGATGTTCAACCGGAAACACTGGAAACCCTGGTGCGCAAATCCATGCTGGTGCAGATGCCGGGGCAACGCTACAAATTCCATCCTTTACTGCACCTCTTCGCAGCCGAACAGCTGTCGTTGATTCCAGGATTAGCTGCAACCCTCCAAGAACGCCACAGCCGCTATTTCCTGACCCACCTGGCTCACCAAAGTGCTGAGCTTTGGGGACAGCAACAACGCACCGCTCAAGAAACGCTGGCAGAGAGCCTGGATGATATTCGTGCCGCCTGGACCAAGGCTCTCAATTGCCAGAGTGCAGCCATGCTCAGAGAAGCGTTACCGGGCTTGCTCAGGTTTTTCACGAATCTGCCAAAATCATGCGCATCAACCTGCCCCGAATCCCGCCGCTCGATCCGGTATGCGAACTCGCATTAGCGGATTGCCTGCTCGCGGAAGGGACACTGGCAGCTGCTATGGCTCAAAATGACAGCGCACAAGCCCGGTTGGAAGAGGCACAAGAAATCTATCTCAAGTACAACGTCCAGGAAAAGCAGGCATGGATTCAATTGGAATTCGGGAATGTCAGCGTCAATCGCGGGCAGTTCAATCTGGCGCGGTCACGTTTCCAACAAGCACTCGATCTGGCAGTCAAAATGCAATCCGCCGTCTGCGAACGCGACGCATTGCATGGTTTGGGGCGCGTCGACCTCGCATTGGGCGATCACAGAACCGCAGGCGAGAATCTCGACCGCAGCCTGGCGCTCTCAGAAGCCCTGAACGATTGGTGGTTGGGCATGCACACCATCCGTCTACGCGGGAATGCACATAAGGCTGTGGGCAAGAGTGATTTGGCGCGTAGCTGCTACCGACGCAGCCTGGAACTGGCGCGTGATTATGGCTCACAACAAGCCATCAGTCTCACCCTGAGCAATCTCGGGATGCTTGCCATGATTGCCTCAGATTACCCCCTGGCTCGACGTTATTACGAACAAGTGCTGACGATCCAGCGCGACGGTGACAATGTGCGCATGCTCGCAAATACCTTGCACAATCTCGGCGTGACCGTCACAGATTTGGGTGAACCAGAGTATGGGTTAAAATTGCTCGATGAAGCACTCGAGATCCACATACAAAACGATAATCAGGACGGCAAAGCTTTCACGTTGCTCTATCGCGCTTATGCCCTGGAGGTGCTCAACGACCTCGCTGGCGCCGAGATAATCTACCGGCAAGCATTAGCGTTATTCGAAACCAGCGGGAATTCAGGGGGCGCTTGCGACGCACGCAAATGTCTTGGGTTTTTGTTACTCTCCCTGGATCGCAATGCTGAAGCGGAACAGCTGTTTCAGAGTACACTACGACTACGGCAAATTCAGGCGGAACCTGGTGGCATCGCGACCACCTGCCGGGGATTGGCAAGAGCGACAGCGGCTTTGGGGCGCTTCGATGAAGCCCGAGCACACTTCCGCCGAGCGCTGGAACTAGCGCTAGACGCCCAATGGATTGGGACTTTGCTGCACACGTTCGTTGAGATTGCCAACTTCCACGCACAGCTAGGGAATATCGAAGAGGCTGTGCAAATCTTGTTATCCGTATTGCGGGATGGGCGAATCGTCGTTCCTATGCAACAGAAGATACGGGTGCGTCTCGCGACACTGTTACCCACTCTGGATGCAAAGACTGCTCTTGAGAAACAACGCTCAAATAAGCCCCTGGATGTCGAAGCGATGGCAAAAGCGTTAATCAGCTCTCTGCAAAATGATAATGAAACACAGAAGACCATAGGCACGCCACCAGATGATGTAACACAGAGAAACGCAGGTTAAAACACCAAGCCTTGATGCGTTCTCTTCTACACAGTCCCAATTCAAAACAAAAAAGGAGATTTGGATGGACCGCTATCGAGTACAACCTGGAACACGTGTTGATCTGAAAGACTGGGATCCTGACGACAATGCCAAATTCGATGAAGGCAAGTCGAAAGGGCTGAAAGCAGTGCTGAAGCTCAGTGAGCGACTGGAGTTGCTTCAGGAATTGCTCTTCGCACAAGGGAAGCACAAAATCCTCATCGTATTGCAAGCCATGGATACAGGCGGCAAGGACGGGGTAATTCGACGTGTCTTCGACGGCGTGAATCCTCAGGGCGTCAAAGTTGCGAGTTTCAAGGTACCGACACCAGAAGACCTGGCGCACGATTATCTATGGAGAATTCACAAGCAGACGCCTGGAAAAGGCGAAATAGTGATTTTCAACCGCAGTCACTACGAAGATGTGCTTGTGGTCAGAGTTCAAAATCTTGCTCCGCCCGCTGTATGGGAAAAGCGCTTCGATCACATCAACGCCTTCGAACGCTTGCTGGCAGACGAGGGAACGACGATTCTCAAGTTCTACCTGCACATCAGCGCCGACGAGCAAAAGGCGCGCCTGCAAGCGCGCCTCGATGAGCCGGACAAACGCTGGAAGTTCAACCCGGGCGACCTCAAGGACCGCGCTCTCTGGGGAGATTACATGCACGCGTATGAGGATGTGCTCAGCAAAACCAGTATGCCCTGGGCGCCATGGTATATCGTGCCAGCCAACCGCAAATGGTATCGCGATCTAGTTATTGGCACCGTGCTGGTGGAGACGTTGGAAAAACTGAAAATGCGCTACCCAGAACCGGCAGAAGACCTCGACAAGATCGTCATTGAGTAATCCAGGATTTGGGCGCCAGCGTTAACGCCGGGGCAACTGGGATAACGATTTGCGGATGATTTTGACCAGTTCCCCGGCATTGGCTTGACGTGCCACACCAATAGCCCGGTTGAGATAGGCCTTCGCTCGATTAGGGTTGCCCTGTTTGGCATACAGAATACCGAGATTACGCAGCGTTTTTGCCTCGCCGACAAGGTCACCCATATCATGCCGCATCGCCAACGCCTTCTCGTAATTGGCGAGTGATTGCTCCGTTTGCCCTAGTTCATATTGGGCAGCGGCAAGGTTATTCAAGGCTACGGATTCCTGTTCCGGATCTCCAGCCTCCTCAAATGCAGCGCGCGAGCGTTCCAGCAAATCAATCGCCTTCTGCCATTCCTGTTGTGCCAGGTACAGGCTCGCCAGGTCATTTTTGGTGCGAGCAATGCCAATTCGGTCCTCTGCTTGTTGTTGTAACATCAGCAGCTGTTCATAAGCACGTTCAGCCTCAGCCCATTTCCGCCGAGAAAGCAGCTCGCGCGCGGTTAAAGCGAGCGCCTGCAGTTTTTCAGCGTGCGAGTCGCTTTCGGGGGCAATCTCTGCGGGAGAAGCTCCTTCCGCTACAGGGGTAACCTCTGCTGCAATCAGAGCATCAGCGGGCATCAGGGACGTTTCTTCTTCAGACATCATCAGCCTCCACCGGTTTTTGAGAGTCAATGGCTGCGTAAGCGAGTTACTCCTATTATACCCTGTTCCTGCAAGCCTTCACGTGCATGAATCGGGTGTGTTTCATGCCGGAGTCGCCAGGCTCATCCAATTTCTCGCGAAGGGCTTTGCCCCACCACGAAAAATAAAGCGCCGAAAGTGTTTTTCCGCATCCGAGCATTGTCGTAAGAATGCGGTTTGTTGATTTGTTTTGTGCTTATCCCGTGATACACTACGGCATCATACTCAAACATATGGGGTGAAGCGCTCCGGCTGATAACGATTTCCAGCCGTGACCCAAGTGTTTTCTCAAGATCTGCCGCAACACAATCTGTGGCGGTATTTCAATCTTGCAGGGGGAGGCTCACTCCCCACCATGCTGTTTCTGGGAGGCAATACTGTGGCGACGACAACGATACGACCCAAGGGGCTATTGAAGCCTCGTGCCACCTCGCGCGAGCGCAGAGCGTGGTATCTATATGACTTTGGCAACTCAGCTTATGCAGCAGTGGTGTTACTTGCCGTCTACGCAGCTTACTTCCAGGGAAAAGTGGTAGGTGGTGCAGAAGGCTCACGGCTATGGGGATGGGCGGTCGGCATCGCCATGCTCATTGTGGCCATCATCTCCCCGGTATTAGGCGCCATCGCCGATTTCTCCGCCAGCAAGAAACGCTTTCTTTTTGCGTTTACCGCAATCACTGTTGTCTTCACAGGTTCATTATTCTTCGTTCAGCCGGGGAATATCATCTTGGGCATGCTCTTATTCATCCTGGCAGAAGTCGGCTATCGCGGTGCGCAGGTCTTCTACGACGCACTGTTGACCGAAATCGCGGCTCCAGACGAAATCGCGCGGGTGTCCGGCATTGGTTGGGCTATCGGTTCAATTGGGGGGATCGTCTGCCTGTTAATTGTGTTCCCACTGATTATGTTCACCGAAGGGCTTTTCATGACCCGCTTCGCAATGGTGATCACTGCGGTGTTCTTCGCTCTGTTCTCCGTTCCCATCTTTCGTGATCTCAAAGAACGCGCTGAAGCCCTCCCCTTGCCTCCAGGCGAGACGTACCTCACCGTCGGCTTCCGCAAGATTGCTCAGACCTTGCGCGAGGCGCGGCAGTATAAAGCCTTCATTCGCTTTGTAATTGCCTTCATTATTTACCACGATGGCGTGATGATGGTTATGAACTTTGCCTCGATTATCGGCGCGGTGCTCTTTGGGTTAGCCCAACAACAGTTGGTCATCTTCGTCATCATCGTCCAGGTGACTAATGTGTTGGGGGCATACTTCTTCGGTATGTTAGCGCACCGTTACAACATCAAACGCGCACTCGTCTTCTCCATTGTGATGATGATTGGCGCAATTGTCTGGCTTCTCTTAGCACAGTCAGCCACGATGTTTTTTGTAGTAGGCGCAGTAGCAGGCTTCGCCATGGCAGGGATACAATCGTTGAGCCGCACCATGGTTGGTGTTCTAGGTCCGGAAGGGCGTAGTGCGGAGTTCTACGGCTTCTTCGCCGTAGCCGGGCGCACGTCATCCTTTATTGGACCCACCGCCTATGGCATCATCGCTTATCGCGCAGCATTATGGTTCGAAGCTCAAGGTTTCGCGACACTGGCAGCGGAGCAAAGCGGGCAGCGAGTCGCCATCGTGAGCATCGGAGCTTTCCTGGCGCTAGGGTTGCTCATTCTGCTCGCCGTGAATCTCAAAAAAGCGCAAGCAGCTCTCGAAGCAGAAGGTTAAGCCATGCAAGATGAGTTTCCCTTTCCCCGCCGGCAAGCTATCCGCGGCATCATGCGCGCCTTGATCCGCGCCGCGTTCGCTGTTCTGTCGGACCTGCATATCGAAGGTCTGGAGAATATTCCAACCCAAGAACCAGCCCTGCTGGTGATGAACCATTTCAGCTATCTTGACCCAGTATTGATGATTCGCGTCGTCTCACGCCCTATGGAGTTCATGGGAAGCCCGATTATGCCCAATGCGCCCTTTCATGTCCGCTGGTTGGCACACCTATGGGGCGTTTACCCCGTCTTTCGCGGCACAGGGTCACGGGTAGCGCTTCGGGCTGCGGAAGCCATCCTAGGCAAAGGCGGGCTATTGGGGCTGGCGCCCGAGGGTGGTAGTTGGGCGACAGTGTTGCGCCCTCCTCGCCCCGGAGCAGCCTTCGTAGCAGCGCGCACCGGTGTGCCCGTGATTCCTATGGGTTTTGATGGGCTGATTGACCTGTTTCCCATGTTGCGCCAAGGGCGCCGGGCGAAAGTAACCGCTCGCATCGGCAAGCCCTGTGGGCCCTTTGCCGCCGAAGGTACTGGACGAGAACGTCGCGCCCAACTCGATGAGATTGGACACGAAATCATGCGCGCCATCGCTGAACTCGTCCCGCCAGAGCACCACGGTTATTACTCAACCGATCCGGCTCTTCGCGAAGCTGCACGTGGAACAGAAATCTATCCGTGGGAAAATGCCCCTGAGCTATAAAGATTCTGCCAACAATCCACACAATACGCGGAAGCAAGTTTACGGCAGACGCTTGGGAAAGTTCAAACTCAGGTTGTGCAAACAACCAGGAAGGGTCTTTTATCAGTATTTGGAGTGCATTTCATAACCCCGGAACGCTTTTTAGAAAGCAAATAGGGGCTGATGAACACGACTTCACCAGACAAGGCATCCCAAGCAGCAAGAATTCGTCCTAGACCACCGAAGTCGTGGTTCGAATAGCAAGGTTTGTGGTAGAATGAATTGAGAACCTTCTGTGTGAGGTAAGTTAGTCATGCGCATGACCCGTTTGTTTTCCCAGACACTCCGAGAGGCGCCGGCAGAAGCCGAAGCAGCGAGTCACCAACTCTTGCTCCGCGCCGGATTCATCCGCCCCCTGGCAACCGGCATTTTCAGCTACCTACCTCTGGCGCGACGCGCGCTGACCAAGATCGAGCGCATCGTACGCGAGGAGATCGAAGCGATCGGGGGTCAGGAGATCACCATGCCCGTGGTACACCCCGCGAGTCTGTGGAAAGAGACGGGACGCTGGTTCCAAATCGGGGCGGAAATGGGGCGCTTTCAAGACCGTGCAGATCGCGATATGGTGTTGGCGATGACCCATGAGGAAGTCATCGCCGACCTGGTGCGTAAAGAGATCCGCTCCTACCGGCAACTGCCGCAGTTACTCTATCATATCCAAACCAAGTGGCGCGATGATCCCCGCCCACGCGCCGGGTTGATCCGCGTGCGTGAATTCACGATGAAAGATAGTTACAGCCTGGATGCCGACTGGGAAGGTTTGGACAAACAATATCGCGCGCACTATCAAGCCTATTTCAATATCTTCAACCGGTGCGGGCTAGACGTCATAGCAGTAGCCTCAGACACGGGGATGATGGGCGGAGCGATGGCGCACGAATTCATGGCGTTACTACCTATTGGTGAGGATACGCTCATGCTCTGTGATGCTTGTGGCTATGCTGCGAATCGCCAGGTGGCAGCGTTCCGCAAACCGCTCGCCGCACCAGAGCAGCCCTTGCCGCTAGACGAAATTGCTACCCCCAATGTTACCACCATCGCAGACCTGGCAGCCTTCCTGGCACTTCCCACCGCGCGAACCGCCAAAGCCGTCTTCATGGTAGCAACGGTCGCGGAAGGGGAAACGGAGAGCGCGCGCTTCATCTTTGCCGTTGTGCGCGGTGATATGGATGTCAACGAGACCAAACTGGCGAATGCGGTTCATGCCAAAGCGCTGCGCCCTGCACTGGAAGAGGAAATCCGCGCGATTGGCGCAGAGCCGGGCTACGGTTCGCCGTTGGGAGTACATCATGCAATCATCATCGCAGATGATGCCGTAGCGAGCTCGCCCAATCTAGTCGCAGGGGCAAATCGCCCCGGTTTTCACCTCCGCAACGTCAATATTGGACGCGATTTTAGCCCCGATATCATCGCTGACATTGCAGCAGCTGAAGCAGGTGATGCGTGCCCGCAATGTGGTGCGCCGCTGCGAGCTGAACGTGGCGTGGAAGTAGGCAATATCTTCAAATTAGGGACGCGCTACAGCGAAGCGCTGGGCTGCCTTTTCGAAACCGGCGATAGGGAGATGAAACCGGTCATCATGGGCTCTTATGGCATCGGCATTGGAAGGGCATTAGCATGCATTGCCGAAGTTCACCACGATGAGCAGGGGCTACGCTGGCCCATTTCCGTAGCCCCATATCAGGTGCAGCTGGTGGTGTTGGGTGGCAAGGGCATTGACGCACTCCCCGTCGCTGACCGGCTATACGAAGAGTTGTGGGCGGCAGGCGTGGAGGTGCTGTACGATGATCGCGAGGCGACCCCAGGCGTGAAATTCAACGATGCAGACCTGGTCGGACTGCCGTTGCGATTGACTGTAGCGCCGCGTGGCTTGGCAAGTGGCATGGTCGAGTTAAAACGCCGCGACCGGCAGGAACGCGAGCTGGTGCCGCTCGAAGAAATCATCACCCGCATCAAGAAAGAAATCGCTGTGCTGGACGCAGAGGTGAATGCGCTCAGGGCAACAAGATCGTTTAGCTAGAGGGAATGGAAAGATGATAGGACTTTCCATCTCATAAGCCCAAAACTGTATCAGGAGGAGTGAAACCATGGACGCAATTGAAGCCATTATGACCCGGCGCAGCATTCGCCGTTATGCAGACACGCCAGTTCCAGAAGCGTTTATCACGCAGCTGCTCGAAGCAGCGATGGCGGCGCCCTCTGCAAACAATCAGCAGCCGTGGCACTTCGTCGTGATTGATGACCGCGCCCTGTTGGATGGCATCACTAGAGTACATCCCTATTCGCAAATGCTGAAAGAAGCACCTCTAGCGATTATGGTCTGCTGCAACATAGAGTTGGCCCGGCATTCACAATTCTGGGTACAGGATTGTTCAGCCGCGACACAGAATGTACTGGTGGCCGCACGTGCGCTCGGGCTTGGCTCGGTGTGGATTGGCTGCTACCCGAATGAGGAACGCGCAGGCGGGCTGCAGCATCTATTCAAACTTCCCGATTCCGTGATTCCCCTGTCACTTATCGCCATCGGCTATCCAGCCGAGGAGAAAGGACCAGCAAACCGCTACAACCCAGAACGCGTTCACCGCAATCAATGGTAATGACACATCAGAAAGATGGTTTCCACAAAACCGATGCTAAGACACCGTCTGTGAACGCATTCATCGCAACCAATGGTAGCCTATTCGGGGGAATGTCTATAGTCCCAGCCTTAACCCCGTAGCACCATGGTATCTCATGGTTTATTAAGTAGAAGGAGGAGGAGGCTTAAATGGAAACAGAACCCCAAAAAGCTCTGCAAGACCGTATTCTAGTTTTCAGCGGTTCGGGGAATCGCGTCTTAGCGGGGGAAATCGCTACATTCCTGGGCGTACCTCTCAGTCCCACGCTCATTCGCAAGTTCACCAACGATAACTACTATGTACAGTTGGGGACCAGTGTTCGGGGCAAAGATGTCTTCATCGTGCAGCCGATTTCCCCGCCCTGCAGTGACAACTTGATGGAGTTATTCTTCATGCTTGATATTGCGCGCGGCGCCGGAGCCAACAGCATTCACGCTGTGATTCCGTATTATTCCTACGCACGGTCGGATAAGAAAGATGCTCCACGCATTTCAATCGGAGCACGGCTCATTGCCGATTTGGTAGTTGCTGCTGGCGCCACACACGTGATCACAATGACATTGCATTCGGCGCAGGTTCATGGGTTCTTCAGTGTACCTACAGACCACCTGACAGCCCACTCAGTCTTTGTCAGGTATTTCAAAGAGAAAATGCCGGACATGAGCAATGTCGTGGTGGTCTCTCCCGATATCGGTCACGCCAAACGCGCATTGAAGCTGGCAAAGGCGCTAGGAGTCCCCGCCGCTGCGGGAGAAAAGCGCCGCCTGAATGACAATCGAGTGGTAATTGATGGAATCATGGGCGATGTACGCGGAAAACGGGTATTGCTCGTAGACGATGAAATCGCTACCGGCGGCACCATTGCGGAAGTGGTTGAGTACTTGAGAGGATTGGGTGTCAAACAGGTCTCCGTGTTGGGCACACATGGCATTTTCGCAGGCGATGCCGTAGAGCGATTGAACAACGTTCCCGAGATTGATGAAATTGTGGTGACCAACACTGTAGATATCCCACCGGAGCGTCGCCCCCGGCAACTGAAAGTGCTCTCTGTAGCGCACATTTTCGGTGAGGTTATCCGTCGCAATGTGACTGGGCAATCGGTAGGTGCGCTCTTCGAGTTCTGGCCCTTGCCCGACGACCAGGGATAGCGACCACAATCGCCGCTCACACAGCAGGCAGACACTTGAGGTATATTGCGCGCTGGTTATTCCCAGCGCGCAATTCGTTCTAGCGGCAAAGTGCGCCGGCACAAATCAGTTACGGTTGTGTCTTGTTTTTCCAAAAGCGGTGGTCCTCAATCACGCCATAATCAGGGTCGCATGACGCCATAGTCCGGTTTGAGGAAAGAACGGGATGCCGCGCCGAGGTATTTGACCATTAGCAAACAGGGATTCTCAGGATCCCAGAGTTCGGGAAAAATCTCGAGCGGACGAAAGCCCTGCGCTTCGTAGAAAGCGCGTGTACGCGCATAACCAGGGTCTGGATGCGTGGGCGCCAGTGTCTTGACCTGGAAGAACTCGATTCCTTGCGCACGCAACACCGCCTCAGCCTGCGCCACCAGAGCATGACCAATCCCCTGCCGGTGCACCTGCGGAAAGACACCCATCACGTAGAGTTCCGCCACCCACGGGCTGTGTTGTTTGAGGGTGAGGAATCCCAATGCCTGCTCCTCACGCAACGCGAGCAGAGTGGGTAAGGCCTCGATCTCACGCACATATTGCCGGGTAGCCTCCTCAACACCAAACCAATCTGGCAAGGCACGCAAAATCGGCTCGCAGACTGCGGATTGCCCTAACAACGGTTGCGTGATGGTAATAGTCATCGGTGCCCCCATGGATCCTACGCCTCTCATTCTTTGAGATATCAATGCCGGCAGCAACCAAACTCCTTCGGTCGGACCACCCTGGCGCCGCTGGCGAAACCTCGTTATCTGACGGCATATTATACCCCCACTACCAACGAAGGGTGCGTTTCAACTTTGGGGTAAAAATAAGACGAACATCATGCAAATTCTTTTTCTTTGAGTGATTTTATGCGGTGGAGCGAAGCCCCACCGCACAAAATCACTTTTTTCTATGCCCCGTAGGAGAGTTTGAGATTGTCGCCCCAACTTTGGAACGCACCCCCAACGAATTCGTTCTTGACAGGCACATTGAGCGGTGCTAAGATGTGGTTAGAATCAGGGTCGCAACTCCGCAAATTATAGTGATTGCCAGACCAAGTAAACCGGCATCCACCAACACCAACGTCAGAAGTCCCACCCTCCACACAGCAAGCGCATCGTTGAACGAAATAACACCCTGATTTCCGAGAGCAGCGCGGTGCACCTGAGCGCGCGACTGTCCACCGGTAGCCCATAGTACGGCACGCAGCTTACAACAGCAGAGTGCGACCTGGTGAGAAATGTGGCAGATTAACCCTGACTACAAGCGTACCCAGAAAAATGGCAAAGCCACAACACGCCTAACTGCATGTCTCTATGCCATGGGCGTGGTCCTGGTAGCGCTGTGGACTTCCTGGTCCACACCAGCCCATCTCCAAACATCCACCACGATCAAATTCGCCGCTTCCAGCATCGCCATCACTCCTGATGGTGAGTGCTTGATTGTCGTCAATCCCGACTCGAATACGGT